>CAMUYT010000151.1 GCA_947164955.1 uncultured Bacteroidales bacterium
TCTTCCAAGACCCGTCGCTCGAAGACATGGCCATCCAATATCCCATCACCAAGGAAGAGATGACCCAGATCGCTGGCGTGGGCGCTGGCAAGGCCGAGAAATTCGGCGAGCCGTTCATCAAGCTCATCAAGGAATATGTCGAAGAGAACGAAATCACCCGCCCCAACGACATGGTGGTGAAATCGGTGGTCAACAACTCCGCCCTCAAGATCGGCATCATCCAAAACATCGACAAGAAAATCCCACTCGACGACATCGCCTACGGCAAGGGCCTCGAATTCGACGAGCTGCTGAGCGAAATCGAGAGCATCGTCTCAAGCGGCACGCATCTCGACATCAACTACTACATCGAAGACAACGTCGACATCTACCACCAGGAAGACATCCTTGACTATTTCAAGGAAGCCGAGACCGACGATGTGCAGACCGCCCTGCGCGAACTGGGTGAGGACGAATATGAGGAAGAGGAAGTGCGCCTGATGCGCATCAAGTTCCTCTCCGATGTTGGCAACTAATTCAGGATGAAAAGATTAGCGTTTATAGCATTGCTCTTTCTCCTTGTGACCGCCTGCGGTCGCAAGGAGAAAGGCTTTATGCCCGAACGCCTTCTCACCGAACAGGAGATGATCACCCTGATGACCGATGTGCAAATCATCGAGGCCGACATCAACTACCAAAAAACGAAGGAACGCGAACGCGACCCCAACGACACGACGAAGGTCGTGCCGAAAGACTATGTGGCGATTTCACGGGATTATTACGACCAGCTTTTCGAGCACTACGGCATCACCGACAGCATTTTCGCGCAAAACATGAGGTATTATACGGAGCGGCCTGTCGTGCTGGAAAAAATCATGGATTCGGTGGTGCAGCGGCTGACAAAGGAACAGTCTATTTCTTCAGCTCAGTAGCAATCAAATCATTCAGTTTCTTCGCAGCATCCAATTTCATGCTTTCGTCTGTCGGGACTGGCACGGGCTTCGTATTCAGGCGGCTCAAGGTCTCGGCTGAACAGGCCTCGCGGTCGCCCTTGATGGTGGTGTAGTCGTTCTTGAAAGTGGAGGTCACCTCGAAAGGAACGGAGCCCAATACCTTGCCACGACTTTCAGAACGGTATTGAATGCGTCCCGAAATCTTTACGCTCTTCGTCTGCGAATGGTCCGTCACTTCGACGGTTTGGTTACCTTTTGTTTCTTTGAAGGTCACTTCGTCCAATCGACTTGGTGAAATAGTTACATCATCTACAAACACACATACAATCGACTCATAATTCTGACTTGGCCTAGGATCGTTATTTATCCTAACTCTTGAAATTTGGGCAGGAAGTTCTCCTTCATCAAAATCAAACACAACTTCTCGAAAAATGTAAAAGCGAGAACCGTGTCCGTAGTATCCAAAATCGACGTATTCATTTGTATATAAAGCACATTTCTTTCTTAAATCCAACAGTTTAGAACTCTGTGGATTGGTACGCTCGAGTTGCTCCACATACTTTTCCGCCTCTACGGCATCCTCTTTTGAGCCTGAACTCAACAATTGGTTGGCCTTCGCCACCAAGAAGGCCTCGGCATGGTTGCGGGCGACGGTCATGTCGTCGTCGAGGTCGAGCGGCACGTAGTTCATGCCGTTTTTGACCTTCGTCGGGAAGCATTTCAAGGCGTCGTTGCGGCCTTTCATGCTGCAATAGCGTTGGTAGATTTCGGGCCAAACATCGGGTCGTCCCGTGGCTTTCAGGGCCTGGATGCGCTCGTGGTCGGCTTGGTTGGCCTTGTGGTAGGAGGCCGCCACATAGTTGATTTGCTTCGCGTTCATGTCACCGTCGCAAATCTTAGGCGCAACGCGTTGGATCACTTCGTCGTACGCTTGGGCTTCATAGAGTTTCTTGGTCGTGTTGCAGGCGGTCAGCATCGCGCCGAGCAACAATGCGGGTATCAGTTGGAGGTATTTCATTGGTTTTTCATTTTTATTTGACTTCGGGACACGGGACAAACGACTCGCGTCAAAAAGAAAAACCACAAATTTCGCTCCAAAATTGCACGGTGCGGCGAAAATCTTTACTTTTGTCACTCCAAACTGACCAAAAATGGAAAAAATCAAGCAACTGCAACAAGATTTCGCCGAATTTCTGGCGAACACCGACTTCGGCGGACAGCCCACCGAGCTATACGAACCCATCGCCTACACCATCCTGCAAAGCGGCAAACGCCTGCGTCCCATGCTCTGCCTCTTGGCCTGCGAGCTCTTTGGCGGCGACGAAAACGAAGCCCTCTGGCCCGCCTTGGCCTTGGAGACCTTCCACAACTTCACGCTCATCCACGACGACATCATGGACAAGGCACCCGTGCGTCGCGGCAAGCCCACCGTCTACCAGAAATGGAACGCCGACATCGCCATCCTCTCCGGCGACGCCATGCTCGCCAAGGCTTTCCAGTTTGCACTGAAGCCCCAAAAAGGCGCTGCACTCGCGCAACAACTGGGCCAGGTGGCCATCGAGATCTGCGAAGGCCAGCAGATGGACCTCAACTTCGAGACGCAAAATACAGTCACGATTGAGGACTATCTGGAGATGATCCGCCTGAAGACGGCTGTCCTTTTGGCCACGGCCTTGCAGATGGGCGCCACGGTGGCAAACGCAAAAGAGGCTGACATCCAACGACTTTACGACTTCGGCATCAACCTGGGCATGAGCTTCCAGCTGCAAGACGACATCCTCGACCTCTACAGCGACGTGGCGGTGTTCGGCAAGCGCCATGGCGGCGACATCGCCGACAACAAGAAGACCTACCTTTATCTGAAGGCGCTCGAAATGGCTTCCGAAAAAGACCGCAAGCGCCTCGAACAGCTTTTCGCCCTGCGCATCGACCACGACGAAGCGGAGAAGATCGAGGAGGTGGAGGAAATCTACAACCGCCTCCATGTGAAGGAAGCCGTCGAACAGGTCATGCTCGACTACGACCGCCGCGCTTTTGCCTGCCTCGATGCCGTCGACTGGCCCGAGGAGCGAAAGGCCCACCTTCGCACCTACGCCGAGCTGCTTTCGGGCAGGAAGAAATAAAAAAAGAGGCTCCTTTTTGAGGGGCCTCTTCTTTTTTCGTTACGTCGTCGTCCTTATTTGTCGGCTTTCACGGCATTGTCGGCTTTTTCAACCTTCTTCTCAACTTTCTTGGCCTCTTTGCGGACCTTCATGTCAGCCTTCTTGACGCTCTTGCGGTCAGCCTTGAGCGACTTGGCCTCTGCATTGACCTTCTTCTTGTCGGTACTGAACTTTTTGTCGGCATTGGCCTTCTTGTCGGCGCAGCAGTCGGCGTTTTTCTTGTCGGCGCTGACCTTCTTGTCGGCGCAGCAGTCGTCGGTCTTCTTGACAGGCTCTTGCTTCACAGTGGTGGTCGACGGGGCTTGCGATTTCTTGCTCACCTCGGTAGTTTCAGCCTTCTTGACTTTCACAGGGGTTTGGGCATTGGTGTTCTCAATGCTCATGGCGCTCACGGCAAAGAATGCCAAGGCACCGAATAAGATGGATTTCTTCATGTTGATATAGTTTGTTTAGTGTTACGAACTTTATATTATCAAAAACCGTTCCAAAAATCACGGGAGGAAGAGACAACTGTCGCCGTAGCTCAAAAAACGGAAGCCGTGGTCGAGGGCGAAACGGTAACAGTCCTTCCACCGCTCGCCGATGAGGGCGCTCACCAACAGCAACAAAGTGCTTTTAGGCTGGTGGAAATTGGTGATCAACCCAGTGATAATGCGCATCTTATAGCTTGGCGCAATCATCAGGGCGGTGCTGGCCTCGAGGCGCGTCAGCCCATGCATGTCAAGGTAGTCCACGATCAGCTGTAAGGCTTCGGGGGCCGACAAAGGCGCGTGTTCCTCGTAAGGATACCACTGTTCCACATGCAACGGGCGCAAATCCATGCCTTGCTCTTTCAGCATCATGCCTATCCAATAGAGGCTCTCCAAGGTGCGCGTGCTGGTGGTGCCGACGGGTACGATGGGTTTGCCGAATTGCTCCATTAGATTCTGAATCAATGACTTGCGCACAACGATAGTCTCGGAATGCATGGCATGCTCGCCGATGGTCTCGGTGGAGACGGGTTTGAACGTTCCGGCACCAACGTGGAGCGTCACCTCATCGAAACGGAAGCCTTTCTCGCGCAAGGCGGTGATGAGTGGCTGGGTGAAATGAAGTCCAGCCGTGGGTGCCGCCACCGAGCCGTCGTAGCGGGCGAAGACGGTCTGATAGCGGTCGCGGTCGGCAGGCTCGGCATCGCGGTGCAGGTAAGGCGGCAGCGGAATCTCGCCAGCGGCCTCCAGCACCGAGGCAAACGGCAGGTCGGAAGGCGTCCACGAGAACGCGATCTCGGCGTATTGGTCGTTTTGGCTAAGGCGCGTCGCGTTCAGCGTCACAGGCTTCCCTCCTACCGTCAGCGCCATCGTGAGCGGTCCTTCCTTCCAACGCTTTGCATTGCCTATCAAGCACTTCCAGGTTACGGGCGATGAGGCCGAGAAAGCAACTTGATAGTCGTTCTCAGGCTCGAGGCAAAACACCTCGATGCGCGAGCCCGTGGCCTTGCGAAACTGCAAGCGGGCCCGGATCACCTTGGTCTCGTTGAAGACCAGAAGCGTATCCTTGGGCAGATAGTCGCCGACATGCTTAAACTGCGACTCCTTTATCTCGTTGTCTTTCAGCACCAAGAGCTTCGAGGCATCGCGCTCGGCCAGAGGATATTTGGCGATGCGGTCGTCGGGCAAAGGGTAGTCGTATTCTTCGATGGAAATATGCTTAACGTCAGTCATCGTTGAAATTTTGCGCAAAAATACGGAATTATTGCCTACCTTTGCAGTCGCAAAGACGAAACGATGAAAACGCAGTTACTCAAGATAGCATTCACGCGCGACTTCCTGCTGAAATTCCTGAAATTCGGCGTGGTGGGATTTTCGGGCGTGTTCGTCAACTTTGGCGTGACCTACGTCTGCAAGGAATGGCTCAAGTGGAACAAATACCTGAGCAACATCTTAGGTTTCGTCGTTGCTGCCACCACCAACTACATCCTCAACCGCATCTGGACCTTCCAAAGCACCAACCCGCAGATTGGCGCGG
>CAMUYT010000152.1 GCA_947164955.1 uncultured Bacteroidales bacterium
GAATGTCAGAAGGACCCCGAATTCTTCACCAAACCTGTCATGGAAGACAGGACCTTATTCGGTCAGCCGCAAGACCCGTACATGAAAAACGGATCGCTGGCCTTTGAAATCAAACCCAATTAAATGTTAGAACAATGAAACGCATCACAGTATTATTAGCCATTCTTTTGGCTGCACAGATAGGCTTCGCCCAAGAAGAAGTCGCCATCGAGCAAAACATCAACCAGCGCATCAACAAGCTGGAAATCAATCCCGGATGGGATGTCCATCTGATTCACCACGAGGCCGACAGCGGCTACCGCGTGGCCATCATCACCGAAGATGATTTGGCGGCACGGGCCTACAATGTGCAGCTCTGCAACGTCAAGGACCAAACTTTGACCATCCTTGAGAACACCGAGTTGCCCCAAGGCACCGTGGTGGAGATAGAAGGTCACATGAACTTCGGGCAAATCAGCCTTTTGGACAAGGCAACGGCTAAGGCGGATTATGTCGTTGCATCCGCAGCATCCGTGCCGAAGGATTGGACCAATCTCAACCTTTCCAAACATTCAAGCTTTCATATCCGGCACTATCACATTCCCAACCCCGACAACTCGCCCGGCATGAAGATTTGGGATCATGCTCAACTGACTATCGATACCATTTCGGGAGAAGGTGACGCTGTGGTGAATACTTATGCAGGCGTCTTTCAACATGGTACCAACATCCTGCAAGGCAAAATCACACTTTATGAATCTGAAAAAGCTGATGATTGGCCATATAATATGCATAAGGATTGTAGGGTAATTAAGACCAAGAAAGTGGATGGCGAACTGGTCACCACCGATCGTAGAAAGGTATGGAATGACGCGCTTTTTCTTGAAGTAGGAATCGGCCTACAACATGGCAACACGCCAACAAATCCCAACAGCCCCTTCTTGCAATACAACACATTGACAGTCAACATTGGTTTTAGCACCTATTTCAATCTCGGCAACCGATGGGGTTTAAAGACGGGACTTCTATGGAAAGAAAACAGGAAGTCGCTGTGCCACCAGGTGAAATACGAAAACAACGAATTGGTAGTAATCGACGGGCAGGGTGACTATCAACGCAACCGACTGTATAACCTTTACATGGGCATTCCTGTTTCACTTAGTTATTACCTCGGTAAAAAGCAGACCGAAAGCGTCTCTTTAGATTTGTATTGCGGTCGCCTTTTGGGAGAAGCGCTCGTCACCAGCAAAGACCCAACCAAGCCCTTTGGTCTCGTTCTCTTCCCCGGGACAAAAGACCATCTCGACAATATTTTCAACCCTTGGAAGTTGGAAATTGGCCTCAGCTTCAACACCCAGCACTTGGGCATCATCCATGGCTTGAGGGTCTTCACCAATCTCCTGCCCGAGTACAAGCCAGGGGTCACGACGGACAAGTTCAGGAGCATCGGAGTTGAGATAAAGCTGTGATTATCCGATATAGAAAAGCCCTCCGCAATCAGCTGAGGGCTTTGTTTTTGTTTGTGGTTTGTAGGGCTGTCCTATCAGGGCAGCCGCACACGGCAATCGCAACGTGCGGCTGCCACGGTGTGACAGCCCTACAAAACAACAATTACAGATTATCCTTAAAATACTGCGTAATCTTGGTAATCAGGTGCGCCCTGTCCATGCCGTAGACGTTGTGGTCGTGGCCTGGATAGACGAAATAGTCGAGCTGCTTGCCGTTGTGGATGCAGTTTTCGACGAAGACGAGGCTGTGCTGCCACATCACCACAGGGTCGGTGGTGCAGTGGATCATCAGGAGCTTGCCTTCCAGTTTGTCGGTCTTGTTCTCCAGGCTGGTCAGTTCGTAGCCTTCGGGATTCTCTTGGGGCGTGTCCATGTAACGCTCGCCGTACATGATCTCATAGTACTTCCAGTCCAGCACGGGACCGCCGGCCACGCTCACCTTGAACACCTCGGGGTGGTTGATTTTCAGCGAGGTCGACATGAAGCCGCCATAGCTCCAGCCGTCGCTGCCGATGCGGTCGGCGTCGACGTAGGGCAGAGTCTTCAGCCAGTTGATGCCTACCATCTGGTCGCGCATCTCGAGTTGGCCGCACTGACGATGGATGCACTGCTCGAAGGCCTCGCCACGGTCGGCACTGCCACGGTTGTCCAAGGTGAAGACGAGGAAGCCTTCTTGGGCGAGGTAGTTGAGGTAGATGCCTGCGCCAGCCGTCCAGTCGTCGGTGATGAGCTGGGCGTGGGGACCGCCATACACGTAGACTACGACGGGATACTTCTTCGAAGCGTCGAAGTTGTAGGGCTTGATGAGGCGGGTGTAGAGCGTCTGTCCGTCTTCGGCTTTCAGCGTGCCGAGGGTGGTCTCGCCGATGTTGTAGTCCTTCAGCGGGTTCTCGGCCTCGTGGAGGCGGCTGACGAACTTGCCTTTGGCATCTTGCACGTCAACGTTGTAAGGCACGTCGGTGCTGCTGTAGAAATCGAGGAAATACTTGCCGCTGCCCGAAGGCTTGCCGTCGTGGGTGCCGTGTTCCTTGGTCAGTTTGGTGACATTGCCGCTCTTGATGTCCATCACGTAGCAGTGGCGTTCGAGCGGGCTGACCTCGGTGGAACGGTAGTAGATCTTGCTGCCGTCTTTCGAGAAGCCGTTGAAGTCGGTGATGACAAAGTCGCCCTTGGTGAGTTGGCGCACTTGTTTCTTGCTGATGGTGTAGAGGTAGAGATGGTAGTAGCCGTCGCGTTGGGCCTTCCAGATGAACTGGTCGGGGTTGTTGGGCAGGAAGTAGGCGGGACCTTGCGGCTCCACATACTGCTCGTCGCGGTCTTCAAAGATGGTCTGGATGAAGTCGCCCGTCGTGGCGCTGTATTCATTGAACTTCAGATAGTTCTGTTCGCGGTTCAAGATACCGATATAGATGCGTTTGTTGTCGGGGTTCCAGGTGATGGCGGTGAGGTATTGGTCGACGGGTTCGCCGGTCTTCACGACGATTTCCTTGCCTGTGGCGATGTTGTAGACGTGCAGCGTCACCTGGTGGCTCGTCATGCCGGCCATGGGGTATTTGATGGGCTTGGCGGTGGCGATGCGCTCGTTGATGTCGACCAGCGGGTAGTCAGTCACCATGCGCTCATCCATGCTATAGTAGGCGAGGAGCTTGCCGTCGGGCGACCAGAAGATGCCGCCGTTGATGGCGAACTCGTTGCGGTGCACGCTTTGGCCGGCCACCACGCCTTCAGGGTTGTCGGTGATTTGGATTTGCTTGTCGCCGTTGGTCACATACAGGTTGTTGCCTATGGTGTAGGCCACGCGCAGCGAGGCGTCGCTAATGGTGCGGTTTTCGGCGTCTTGCGGTATGGAGGCCATCTTGTCGATGGATTTTGTCTTGAGGTCCATCTTGTTGAGCGTGATGCCCTCTTCGCCCAAGGCATAGAAGTAGGCTTGGTAGTCGTTGATCCAGGTCAGGTTGGGGATGCGCAACAGGTCGCTGACGCCTTCGCCTTTCTTGTAGCCGTTCAGCTCGTCGACGGTCAGGAAGGTCGTCTCTTTCTTCGAGTTGGGGTTCATCGTGACGATTTCGTTGCCTTTCACCTTCATGAGGATGTCGGTGTTGCCCACCCATTTCAGTTGGTTGGGGCGTTGGGCATAGAGGCTGCGGTTGTTGTAGGAAGCGTCTTCAGGGGTGAACAGCTTCTTTTCTTGCGCCGTGGCTGGCATTGCGAAGGCCATCATGGCGGCCAGCGATAAAAGGGTCAGAATTTTCTTCATTTTCGTTCAATTTTGATAATTGCGGCAAAATTAAGGATAAAATCAATACCTTTGCCCAAAATTTGATTGCCGATGAAAAAGCGCAAAGTCCCACATACTTTTGTAATCGTTTTCGCCATCATCGTCATCGCAGCGGTGCTCACTTGGATTATCCCGCCGGGGAAATATGTCGAGGAGCAGGTCGGGGGCGAAACGGTGATGACGTTTTATTATGCTGACCAGTTGAATAAGGTCGGTCCTTCGACAGGCTCAGGAACCTTAGCTGGTTCAGGCTCAGCGACCGCGGAGTTCCATCCCGAGCCGCAGACGTGGCAGGTGTTTTCGGCGTTTTATAAGGGCTTCGTCAAGCAGGCCAACATCATCGTGTTCATTCTAATCATCGGTGGTGCCTTCTGGATCATGAACAAAAGCAAGGCCATCGACATGGGCATCATGTCGTTCTTGAAGTTCACCAAACGCCTCGAACGCAGCCCATTAATGCGTAAAATCGGGGTGAACAACATTGTGATTATTCTTATCATGTTGTTGTTCAGTCTTTTCGGAAGCGTCTTCGGGATGAGCGAGGAAACCATCGCCTTCACCTTGATTATCATTCCGTTGGCCATCTCTATGGGCTACGACAGCATCGTGGGCCTCTGCATGGTGTATGTGGCGGCGCACATCGGCTTTTCGGGCGCGATGCTCAACCCGTTCACCATCGGCATTGCGCAGGGCATTGCGGGCATCCCGTTGTTTACGGGCATCGGCTATCGCTCCGTCTGCTGGGCCATCCTGACCTTGGTCGGCATCGTTTTCGTGCTGCTCTATGCGCGAAAGGTGAAACGCAACCCGCAGTCGTCCATCATGTATGAGGACGATGCCTATTGGCGCAAGTCGACGGAGGTGAAGGAAGAGGAACTGGAACGCTACACGCCCCGCAAGGCGTGGTTTGTCTTTGCTTTCCTGACAGTGGTATTGATCGTGTTCTCAGTGCTTTACCCACAAACCACCCTGAAAATCGGCAACAGCGAAACCACTTTGCCCTTGCTGCCCATCGGCACGGCGGTTTTTGCCCTGCTGAGCGTCGTCACCTTGCGCAAGACGGTGCATTATTTCGTGCTGACCTTGCTCTTCGCCACGGTCTATTTCCTCGTGGTGGGCGTGCTGGGCTATGAGTGGTACATCATGGAGATTGCTTCCTTGTTTTTGGTGCTCGGCATCGCCAGCGGCTTGGCTGTCGACAAGAGCGCGAGCGA
>CAMUYT010000153.1 GCA_947164955.1 uncultured Bacteroidales bacterium
TCACGATAACTTTCTGTGCAAAGCCAGTCGTTGCGACGGCCATTGCAAGAGCTGCGAATAAAACTTTCTTCATGATTGATTTGTTTTAATTATTTGAGTTGATAGTTTGTTGCTGTTATGGTCTTTTTTTCGTGACGAAAATACGAGGCAAAGATAGTGTTTTTTTCGGTTTTGCAAGGATTTTGTGTAATTTTTTGCAAAAAAAAGGAGACCCACGGGTCTCCTTTTTTTCGTGTTCTGTAAGGGAAAACTTACTTCACGATGAACTTCATGGTGTTTTCAAAGCCGTTGGCCTTGACGGTCACGAAGTAGATGCCGCTGTTGAGTTCAGCAGTGCTGATGGTGCGGGTGTTCATGCCGGTGGTGATGTTCACGTTTTGGTTCATCACGTTTTGGCCCATGATGTTGTAGACGCTGATGCTCATCTCGGAAGCCTGCGAGGCGTTCACTTCAATGTTGAGCACGTCGGTGGCGGGGTTGGGATACACGCGGGTGGCGGTCATCGGGTTGACAGCCTCGTTTTCTTCGACGCCCCAGCCTTCAGGTCTGATCAAGCAGGCATAGGTGTAGTTTTCGGTGATCGTTCCCATGTTGCTGTTCGGGTGGCTGTCGTTGATGTCAAGGTAGAGACCTTGGTTTTCGTCGGCTGAGTAGGCGACCCAGAATTGGCCGTTGTAGCCGTTGGTGGCAGCAACGCAAGGATATTGCTCGTCAAGTTCGTGCATGAAGTCTTCGGCCAGGTTGATACCGTTTTCGTCGGCAAGCCAGTTGCCTTCAGAATCCTTCAGCGTCACATAGGCGCTTCTGTAGGAGCAGTTGGTAGCACCGCATACTCTGGTTTCGGAGATCGTGCTGAAAGCGATGGCCACGTTGCCGAGGTTGTCGACAGAGATGGCGGGCATGGTGCTCGTGCCGAGGGAACGGTAGCTCCAACCGTTGTAGCCGATGATGGCGTTGAAGTCGATATCGATGGTTCCGTTCTGGTTTTCATCGACGATACCGAAGTAGTTGAGGTGTTGGCGGCCATCGGCTTCAGCCATGGCGTCGATACGCTCGTTGATGAGGGTGTAGGCAAAGCCTCTTTCGGCATAGTAGGCCGGGAATTGGCTGTCTTGGCTCCAGCGGCCGTAAGGCAGGATTTCGTGGCCGCCTTCTTCGTTGACGTAATCCGAATTCCAATACACGATGCCGAAGCTGTAGCCAGGCCATGAGGTGTAGTGCGTGGCATCGGAGACTCTCCAGCGGAGCAGGCCGAAGGCAACGTGCACGGTGCCGTTGTCGTCGATGGCGATGCTGTGCGAGTTGTCGGAGGTGACGATGGAGTCGGTCATGCCTTCCGGATAGTCGGCGAAGTCGATGGCGTGGACGGGTTCGCCGTCAGCGCCGGCAATGCCGTAAGGGGCCACGACTTGGTGTTCCCAGGTCTCGCCGTTGTCGTGCGAAATCATGTAGGACACGTCGGTGGTGTAGGAGGCCATCATCACGGCCACGTTGTTGCCATTGGCGGCCATCACGTAGTCGTCGGCGCTCAGTTGGTTACGGTAGGCACCGTTGAGGTCGTTGTCGAGGCCGGGGAAGTCGACGGGCTCGCTGATGTCCCAGCTGTCGCCTTCGTGCTTGATGCGGACGTAGTAGACATGGTTGTCGTATGAACCGTCGGGCATGGAGATTTGCTCGGCACCCACGATGTGGATGTACTCGTCGTTTTCACCGCTGCAGACCACTCTGGGCCATGTGAAGTTAAGGTTGGTCACCAGTTCCCATTCGCCTTGGCCTTTGGTGGGGCGATAATAGACGTTGGTGCCGGTGGCGTGAGAGGCGAGGATTTCGCCATCGCCGCAAGCAGCGATGCTCGGCCAACCTGATCTCATGGGTTCTTGGCGCATTTCAGGCTCTTCACCCATGCCCTTGGTGTCGGGGCTGTAGAAGTTGTAACCAGTACCACGATCCGGGAAACTGGTGTTGCCGGAATGATCCCAAGTCATGACAAACGAGGCGCTGCCGTCGGCCCAAGTGGCAATGCGGTTGCCAAGGGCGCTGTTCGACTGCAGGTCATAGTTGGTGGTCATGGCCTGATACTCATCGAAGTCTTCCAGACCTCTGGAGGTGTTGTTGACCATGTTTTGCGGCATGTTGAATTGGATGCCTTGAGCGGCAGAACCATCGATGGTTCTCACTGCGCTGGGTTTTTGGCGGGTCATCGAAGCATTCTTGGCTTCAGGACTCACGCTCTTCACTTGTGCAAAGCCAGTCGTTGCGACGGCCATTGCAAGAGCTGCGAATAAAACTTTCTTCATGATTGATTTTGTTTTGATTAGTTTGTTAGTTGTTTATAATGATTCTATTTTTGGGCTGCAAATGTAGTCATTTTATGGAACATGATAATGAATTTGTCATTTTTTTGAACATTTTTGGATAAATATGCAAAATCCGTGCCAAGAAAAAAACGCCGTCGTATTGCGGAACCAAGAATTATTATTTCTATCTTTACCGCCTCGAAAAATTCGTACAACAATGAAAAAACTATTCCTCCCCTTAATCCTTCTGGCCTTCGCGGCCTGCACTGAGCAGCCCAAGGCAGCGTATGTCACCGATCCGGCCAGCTACGTCGACCCGTTCATCGGGACGGGCGGCCATGGCCACACCTTCCCGGGCGCCACCGTGCCCTTCGGCATGGTGCAGTTCAGCCCCGACACCCGCATGAACGACTGGGACGGCTGCTCGGGCTACCACACCTCCGACAACACCATCCTCGGCTTCAGCACCACCCACCTCAGCGGCACGGGATGCTCCGACTATGGAGACTTTAGGTTTATGCCGTTTACTGAAGAGTTCAAATTGGACTGGGATTTGCCAGATATTGCTGCGTATGAGCGTTGTGATTCTCTTTATAGCCATGCAGGCTTTAAACACGAAGATGAAGAAGCTCAAGCGGGCTATTATTCCGTGGTTTTGGATGATAGTGTGAAAGTGGAACTGACTACGGGTGACCGTGTTGGCATGATGCGTTGCACTTTTCCGAAAGGTAAACTTGGACGTTTGATGCTTGATATGGAACACGGTGTCAACGACGAGTATGTTTATGAAACCGAGTTGAACGTGGTAAATGACCACATCATCAGCGGTTTCCGCCGTACCCGTGATTGGGCCAATGACCAGTACTTGTATTTCTATGCTGAGTTTTCAAAACCTTTTGTATTTAATGAGGATGAGATTCAACCATGGATTTGTTATCAATATGATGGTCCGTTTGTCGAGGGAAAACCATTGCCCAATCGCAGGCCTATGAAAGCCTATTTTATGTTTCCTGAGTCTAATGGCGAAATCACGATGCGCATCGCCCTCTCCGCCGTCGACGTGGATGGCGCGAAGAACAACCTGAAAGCCGAACTCGCCGATGGCGACTTCGACTTCGATGCCTTGCGCCAAAAGGCCTACGACAAATGGAACAACGAGATGAAACGCTACGAAGTGGCCGGCAACGTGGAACAAGACAAGACCGTGTTCTACACCGCGCTCTACCACACTATGATTGCGCCCAACCTCTTCAGCGACGCCGACGGACGCTATCGTGCCCACGACCTGAAAGTTTACAAGTCGGAGAGACCCGTCTACACTGTGTTCTCTTTGTGGGACACCTTCCGTAGCCTGCACCCGCTTTTCAGCCTAATGCAGCGCGAGCGCACCCTCGATTTCATCAACACCTTTATTAATAAGTACGAGACCAATCCGCACCACATGCTGCCCGTTTGGGAACTGGCCGCCAACGAGACCTACTGCATGATCGGCAACCACGCCATCCCCGTTATCGCCGACGCCTACTTCGCCGGCATTCGCGACTTCGACACCGAGAAGGCTCTGGAAGCCATGGTGGCAAGCCAGAAGGACGACTTCCGTGGCATGGGAGCTTACATGCAATATGGCTACATCCCGATTGAGAGCGAGGGCGAGGCCACTTCCAAGACCCTCGAATATGCCTACGACGACTGGTGCATCGCCCGCATGGCTGAGGATATGGGTAAGACCGACATCGCCAAGGAGTTTTATGCTCGCGCCCAGGCCTACAAGAACATCTATAACCCTGAGAACCAGTTCTTCCAAGGTCGCCGCAACGGCGGCTGGATGCGCGCCTTCGACCCCGCACAAGTCAACTTCACGCTGACCGAGGCCAACTCTTATCAATACGGTTTCTTCGTGCCGCAAGACGTGAACGGCCACATCGACCTGATGGGTGGTCGCGATGCTTATGAAGCAAAGCTCGATGCCCTCTTCAACGCCCCTGAGAACTTGACGGGACGCGTGCAGCCCGACATCACGGGACTCATTGGCCAATATGCCCATGGCAACGAGCCGAGCCACAACACGATTTACATGTACAACTTCGTGGGTCAGCCCACCAAGACGCAACATTACGTGAAACAGGTGATGGACGACTTCTACAGCGACCGTCGCGACGGCTATTGCGGCAACGAGGACTGCGGCCAGATGTCGGCCTGGGCGGTGTTTACGATGATGGGTTTCTATCCGGCCACACCAGCCTCGGGCTATTATGTCTTAGGTTTGCCGCGCTTCCAAAACGTCAAGCTGTCGATGGAAAACGGCAAGACGTTTGAAGTCGTTGCCAAGAACCTGAGTGAACAGAATTGCTACGTGAAGTCGGTGAAACTCAACGGCAAGGCTTTGGAGCGCAGCTATATCACCTTCGAGGAAGTCTTCAACGGCGGCACCTTGGAGTTCACCATGACCGACCAGCCCAATTCCACTTGGGCCACGCAACCCGAGAATTGCCCTGTGGTGCGTATCGCCAAAGACTACGACATCGTCATCGTCCCGACCATCAACGCCAACTCCGACACCTTCTTCGACAGCCTGATGGTGAGCCTGAGCCATCCCATCGAGGGCGTGGAACTCTATTACACCATCGACGGCAGCGACCCGACGGAAAATGGAGTGCCATACGAGCAGCCGCTTTGCCT
>CAMUYT010000154.1 GCA_947164955.1 uncultured Bacteroidales bacterium
TTTCGACGGCAGCCATGATGATGGCCTGCATCTGTTCCATATTGTTGAAGTTGAAGGCTGGGATGGCATAACCGCCATCAACCGCCTTGGCGAACATTTTACGGGTGTTCACGAGTCCCAATTCTTTGTAGTTGACCATTTTATTGTTGTTGAAATTGTTGATTGTTTAACTGTTTAATTGTGGGCCGATGGCTAATGGCCTATAGCCTATGGCTCGCTTCACCCAAGGTGTGAAACCACAACTCTGGGTGTAGCATGCCATAAGCCATAAGCTATCGGCCATAGTTAATCACGGCAAAAATAGAAATTCCATTCCAAATATTGTCATTTCACGCTCACTTTCTTGCTGCAGCTCCCGTTTTCGGTGCTCAACTTGACGATGTACAAGCCGGGAACGAGTCTGCCCAAGTCCAACGAAACCGTTTCGCCTTGGCGCAGTTGTCCGACGTTTCTTGTCATCATGCGCTCGCCCATGAGGTTGTAGACTTCAACAGTGGCCCTGCCTTGCAAACCGTCTCCCATCACCATGTTGACTTTGCCGTCGGTGGGGTTGGGGAAGAGGTCGAAATTGGTGGTGTGCCATTCGGGTGTGTCATAGCTGACCAATCTGATATGCTTTGTCACGGGTTCCACTTGGCAAGCGTTTTCTGTAGTTACCGAAAGCATGACTTCAGTGTCGTTTCTGTCCATGTTCCAAAGAATGTCAATGGTGTTGTTCAATGCATAAATGACACCAGCTTCAGCGGGTTCGAGTTGCCAAAGATAATGTATACCCTCTTGTGGCTCAATGGAATAGCGACTAACAGGGTTGGTGCATTTGTTGACTATGCTGTCGCCTATGATGATGCCTTCCAGATTGACTTCGTCAAGCAAAACCACTTTCAGTGAATTAACCATTGAGTGAATGCTGTCTGAAGCATGGAGGGATAGCGTGACCTCTCCGTTGGCAAAATCTTGTGTCCCTGGGTGATACTGTGCGTTGACCAAATTGTTGTTATCAAAAAAGCCATCGCCTTCGGTAGTCCAATAAATAGTGTCATAATCATAAGCGTAGGCTTCGTGAAGCTCAATATTGGTTTCTTTACATGAAATTTGGTCGTTACCGGCAAAAACAATAGGAATGTGTGGAGGAGGGAAGCAAATGTTGTCGATGCGGATGCCAAATTCTTCTTCACCATGCATATTCATCATGAATGTGAGCGTTTCGCATTCGGGAAACACATAGGCTTCCCAATACTTCCACTCTTCGCTTGAGAAGGTTTGGGTCTTATTGCCAGAGGCAGTTGCTTCTTCGATGGTTAGCGTTTCAAGTCCGTTGGAAGCATAGCGGCCTGTTTTGACGTAAAACGACATTTTCCCGGCAGGAATGTAACCTTCGGTGCTTAATGTGAGCGCTGTAGGTCTGCTTTTAGGTGGGGTGGCTTCGAAACAGCGCTGGCCTTCTGCTGCGTCGGCTTCTGTATAAACCCAAGGGTAATGCACATAGTTTTCCCAAGTAAAAAATGGATTCAGTGTGTCGGTTTCGAAGTCCTCAAAGATGCCTCCATATTGAATTGAAGGTTCATAAACAGCTTCGGAAATGCCATCAGAGATGCGTAGTCTTGCTTTCAGCCAAGCGCCAGATAAGTCATTTGTTTGGGTCTCAACACGGAAGGTTAAGTGTGTAAGGCTGTCGGGTAAAAGTGTTTCGATGACATAATGAGGCGTTTCAACCGTCACGAAAGGTGCCAGCACGTTGAAATCAATCATGACAGGACCGCTTTTGCAATGGCCTGTGTTTGTAATTGTGAAGCCGATGAGGGAAGTGCCTTCATTGAGAATATGGGTGGTACGTTGCTCGTCGGCAGTAAGAAGGCTAAAAGAGGGCCGAATGCTGAGTGACGGAGCCGATATGGTTTTTTGAAATATGAATTCTTGGACTACGATGCCGTTATCTAGTGTGATTTTGAAGGTGACTTCGGTTTGGTCGGGAATGTCATGCTTTGCTTTTATGATGAAAGCGTTTTGTATGTGAATCTGCTCGTTGTGATCCAACCGGTGGCAGTCGGCGGTACCCTTAATGACCTCTATATAGGGAGAGTCGCACGAGAGGTTGACCTGGGTGTTTTCGGCCATGTCTACGCCTGCGTTGAACAAGGTTAGGTCAATAAAGGCTTTTTCTCCAAAGTCGAGAGTGTCGTTGGAGCTTTCGTCATAAAAGTCGTAGTCTTTCATGATGACATAGGGGCCTGAAGCAGGGATAATGGTGACATTTTGATGGAATCGGATGCATTTGGGTTTGGTTACAGTAACATCAAACTGCTCGCCAGGCCGCATCTGGGGGAGGACGAAAGACTGAGCCTGTCCCGTGCCTTGGGTGATATGCAGAACCTCATCGCCTTTGGCGAGGCAGATTAGAGCGCCTTCTTCGACTGTCATTGTATAGTTGTGCATGTCCTCTCTTTGATATGCAACGGCTGAAATATCCATGGTTCGCGGCACCTCCGTATGAAGGTTGAGGTAAGTCTCGCCCATGAAACTGAACACGTTGAGCATCTTGTCGACTTTGGTAATGTTGTCTTGGTAGGGCAGGAAGGCCTGTTGGCTGAGGAAAAGCTTGCCGGCGACAAGTGAGTAGGAGGGGTAAGTGAAATCGGGATGGGCCTGGCTGCCCAATGTAGGCATGAAGTTGGGCCAAATATGGTCGAGCATACCCCAGGTGACCAGATCGTTGTAATGAGAGTAGGTTACGCTGTTGGTTCCAATGACGCCAATGGCTCCCTTTTCCGCTTTTAGGAATGCCTCTGAGATACACATGGCGTACGACCAATTGTCCCAAAAGTCGTTGGTCAGGCAGCCAATGGAGAATATGAATGTTGGCTCTTCGTTTAGTAATAAGGGAATGTCTAAGCGCGAAAAAAATGGAGATCCCCATGTTTCCACGCTTGAATGGTCTCTGTAAAAAGTTAGGAAACCACCTTCACTCATAGCCTCAATCAAAGGTTGGTTGTTGCTCATGTGTCCCCAATTGTCCAATCCTCCAATGGATGCAGGAATGTATTGTGTGCCATTTGGTCCGAAATAGTCCAATACGGCCTCTGTGTTTGGGCCGGTAGACCAAATGGATTCAGGTGGTGTGGCCTCTGGGTCCATTTGGTTGTAAACCATGTATTGATTGGCAGGATGCTTCGCAAGCTGGTTGCGCAAAAAGCCATCAACGCTTTGAGAGGTGATCATAAACCATTTGTCTTCCTCGTATCCAGAAGTGATGACGGGATGGTCGTAATAATGAGGGTCGGTTGGAGGGTAAAGCTCAAAATTGATGAGCTTTTCCACTTGTTGTTGACAATCTTCGGCATTGTAAACCAACATGCGGCTGATGGCCAAGTCAGGGATGCTGTCGCCATTCATGTCAGCGAAAGGGTTGTCGGTGGGATAACGGTAATCGTAAATTGTGTTATGGGGCATCCTGTAGATAAAAGGCTTGAGGCTGAATTCGGGTTGGGTGACTCGGTTGCCGCCAAACAGCAGCACTGCTGCAGGGGGTATGGTCCAGTTGTTGTAGGCGTTGAGGATATAGTTACGGATGTCCTCTGGTTCGTTGCTACCACAATCGGCGGTGGTGGCGACTTTGGTGAGTATGCCCTGCTTCGTGCGAAATAATTTCAAGGTGTCGGCCCAAGCCAAAAAGGCGGAGTCGTCAGGCGCGATGATGAGGTATTCGCAGCCTTCTTCGCGGTTTTGTAGGGCTTCGTTGAGGAAGTCGTAATAGTGCGTTTCGGGCAGCATGTCGCTGTTGATGACCAAATCACGCAAAATGCCGTCCCACGCGGGATTGCGGTAACGCGGGTCGCCAAACTGGCCGTTGCCACCTTCAAAGCTGATTTCGATGTCCATGTCATAAATCACTTCCAAGGTCTTGCGAACAGGGTTGTAGCGGAACGGTGTCACGCTGAGCAGCACCACGTCGAGACCACGGATTTGGGTGGCTTGGGCAATGGAGACATTGTTGGTGGGATAGTCGGCATCTTTGCCGAACACGTCCATGTCCCAATGCAAGGCTGGCTTTTTGTCCTCGTTGTTCATTTGTAAGGGCGCGGCTGGCAACAAGCGGATGTCAGTCAAGGTTTGGCTCGCTTTTTCCTTGACTTTTACGCTTACGGAAGCCCCTTGTGGCACGGCGATGTAACGGTTCTCGAAAGGCAGGTTGGGCTTGCCCTCGGCATTGGACGCAAAGCAGCCTTTCAGGATGATTTCCTGGCCTTTGGCCTCACTGTCTTCGATGTCGGCAAGACCCAATTCGGGAATGGCGTAGCGCAACGAAAGCCCTGATGTGCTACTGCGCTTGATGCTGAAGCCTTGTGGCGCGTCGGTGCGGAATTGGTGATGGCTTTGGGCGCTCAGCGCACTCATGGCAAACATGATGATAAAGGTGGTAAAAAGCCGTTTCATGATGAAAAACAATTGATTGAAGTTGCAAAAATACTAAAAGAAAAAAATCCGCCAAACATTTTGGCGGATTTTTCTTGGTGTTTTCTCGTTGTAGAGACGCGGCGCGCCACGTCTCTACCGACAAACGATTAATCTTGTGCCAAGAACGGATACCCGTAGGCGGCAGCCGGAACAAACGTGTTCTTGATGGCGCGGGGGCTGGTCCAGCGGATGAGGTTCCAGAGGCCGCCGGCCTTGTCGTTGGTGCCGCTGGCGCGGGCGCCGCCGAAGGGCTGCATACCGACCACGGCTCCCGTGGGCTTGTCGTTCACGTAGTAGTTGCCTGCCGCGTGGCGCAGCTTGTCGTTGGCAATCTTCTGGGCCTTCAGGCAGTTGCCGAAGAAAGCGCCGGTGAGGGCGTATGGCGAGCTTTGGTCGCACACGTCGAGCATTTCCTCAAACTTGTTGTCGTCGTAGACATAGATGGTGATGATGGGTCCGAAGATCTCTTCCACCATGCTCTCGTAGTTCGGCACCTTGGCGAGGATGACGGTGGGCTCCAC
>CAMUYT010000155.1 GCA_947164955.1 uncultured Bacteroidales bacterium
TCAACAGGTGGGCCAGCACCTTGGTGCTCGTCAGGTCGTTGACGCCCACGATTTCCAGATTCGGACGTTCGCAAATGATGCGAAACACGTTGCGGCCAATGCGGCCGAAACCATTGATACCTACTTTAGTTTTTTCCATTGTAGTCGTGTTTTGATGTTTTTTATTCTGAATTGAGGCGCAAAAATACGATTTCTCAAGCAAACTTCATCGGTTTTTGCCTATTTTTGCAAAATCTATTTTTCGATTATGGCAGATACTTTTAAATCACAGGCGCTCGAGGCGAATTTGGCCCAAACACGCTACAAAGATATTTTCATCCCGGAAGAACACCAGCATTTTATTGGCTTGTCGACCAAATATTTTGGCATCAACAAACGGGCCAAGGAATGCATAACGGAATATCATCACCCGCTCTCGAACCATACTTTCGTGACAGAGGAACTGCGCAAGATGCTCCTCGACGATTTTTGGTTCTATACCCATGAGGACGTCCCCACCGATGCACTCCACATCCCTTTGGAGATGATGCGCAGCTTGCTCAAACCTGATGTGGCGGCCAAACTGCGCCTTAATATCATCGTCACCTTGATGGAGTTCGCCAACAAAGTGATTGCGGAATCGCCCAAACATGGAGAATTGATTTCTTTGGTTTTCAATATTTTGGATGATAAGTTTGAAGCCAACAAGGATGTTTATGTTTTGGCTACAAAACATGCCGGTCGCTATCTCGACAAGGTGGCCCACGACGATCGTTTCACCCATCAAGCCTGCCATTTGCTGGGCAAAATGTTGCAGGAAAACTACCGTTATTGGCAACAGACCTCGCAAGTGGAAAACTGGATTGAAAGCAAGAAAACACTTTTGACCGACGACGAAATCCAGACTGTGTGCAACGAAATCGGGAAGCCGTATTTTGAACAATTGAATGCCGATTTGGCTGCCGCCGTAACTTGGGAAGCCTTGACCGATATGCCACATTATGAGCAGATCGCCAAGCGCTTCACTGAATCGGAGAAGGCCTTCCCACACTTCATAACGAAGTTCCATTATGTGTTTTTCCTGCTTCATTTACCAGGCATGGAAAACCAGCGCGAGCGCCTCATCTGGAATATGGACCGCATGATGCGTGACGCCATTGATGAGATGCCACAAGAGGAACTGATTCCGTTCATCGACACGATTTTCGATCTCGCCGAGGAACTGAAGAAAGACTATATGTCGGCAGTGCTCGATTTCCAGTTGACACTCGGACTGAAGATCATTGATGTCGACCAAACCGAGATGAAGGAAATCGTCAACTATTTCGAGAAGAAACTCATCGCTTTTGGCTTTGTCACGCCTGGCAATGTGTTTGTGGGCGAGGATTGGCAACTTTCTGTAGACGAGAACCATATCAAGAACATTCGTGTGTGGCTCGAACTTATCGAACACGCCAAGTCGCCTATGGACAAGTTGCTTTCTGCCTTGATTGTCAACCTTAAGTTGGGCGGCATATTCTTGAGCGACACCGACCTGTTCCAGCGCGAAATCACGAAGGTGCTGAACTCAAACATCTCACCATATTATAAAAAGGTGAAACAATTGACGCGCATTTTCCCTGTCTATTTCAATGAAATCGGTGCTGAGGGTGAGATCCGCAACGTGACCACTAACATGGACGAAATTTCTGGCCGTCAAGACAAACTTGTGCACTTTCTGCGTAAACAAGTGCATACCGAGAGTAACAATACCTTGATTGCCTTGGCTTTGGATGTGTTTAGATTTTGGAGCGACGGCAATCTTGAGCCACTCAAACCCATTTTGCCCAAGAATGTTTTTGAAGCAATCGACAAGGAGAGCACTTGGTTTGTGCATGTCCATAATCTTGTGCAAACGATGTGCGAAATATCGTGCCTCAATCCCGAAGACGTGCTGATGCTCTCTCGCGACGACTTCGAAAACCTCATCAGTTCAGCTGCACGTCGCCTCGAGCTGGATAACGAGATCAGCCAGCGCGAGCATGCTCGCTTGATGGATATTCGAGATCTATATGCTTATCTCAGAGAGAAATACAGCTTCGAATCAGTCAATATTTTCAATTCGTTGCGTAGTTTCCCGTTCATTCCCGACGAGGAAATCGACGAGTTCGAGAAGGTTTACAAAGCCAAGGACTTTGGCAGGTCGCTGACTATGATCTATGCCTTCATGGACAAGCTTAAGACCGTGATTTTCAATCCAGAACAGAGCGAAGGATGGGAAAATATCTACCATAAGCGTCATATCGCCATCGGTATTCCGTCGATGTACGGCACATATCGCGAAAACAAGTTCGAGGCCATGGGATTGACTTTCCGTTTGGAGCGTGTGGCCACCCAACTGATGGAAAAAGTGGTGCAGAGCATCAACTTGGAATACATTTCAGAACGTACACTGAATCAGATATATAGGATCCTTGAGTATTTCCGCGAAGGCCTTGCGTTGGACGGTATCACCAACCAAAGTTTCAACTCGAAACTCGACATGCTGCGCTACAGTTTGACCTCACGGAGTTTCTCGTTCGGTCAGTATATCAACATCTTCCAATTCATTGCCGAGGACGTACGGCGTATCATCATCAAGTATTTCCTGAAATCGTATGAATACCCGCTGAAGATTGTCATACCGCAACTGTTCGATCCTGAAGGGAAGCTGACCGAGCGCGAGACCACTGCTTTGATTAGCAAGAAATCGGAGGAATTCCACCGTGACTTGCTATCTGATGCCTTCTTGATGCAACCGTTGGACAATTTCATTGGCCGCATTCTGAACTCGTTGCGCACAATGGAAGCTACCCTTGACCCGAAATTGATCAGCGACATCATGACATATAATTCGGAGATGCTGGTCAGCCCGTTCTGGGAGGAAACGCCCAAGATGGACAACCAGGTCTTTATTGGCAACAAAGCCAATAACCTGAAGAAGTTGTACCTGCTTGGGATGCCTGTCCCACCTGGATTTGTTATCACGACAGAGACATTCCGCCGCAACGAGACTATCAATACCATTCCTGAACTGAGAACCGAAATCCACGGTATGATTAGAAAACATATTGCTGATTTGGAACGTATTAGCGGGCGGAGATTCGGCAATCCTGAACAACCACTACTCGTTTCGGTACGTTCGGGAACGGCTATTTCCATGCCTGGCGCAATGGATACCATTCTTAATGTAGGATTGAACGACGAACTCGTTGAGGCCATTGGCACCAACGACAAGAAAGCATGGGCCATTTGGGATTCGTATCGTCGCTTGCTGCAAAGTTGGGGCATGGCCAAAGGGATCGACCGCGATGTGTTCGATGTGGAAATCAATAAGTTCAAGACGAAATATGACGTGAAACAAAAGAGTGAGTTTGAAGCTGCCGAGATGCGTGAGATTGCCTATGCTTATAAGGCTATTTTGTCGGAGAAAGGCGTTGCGTTTGAGCAAGATCCCTTCAAGCAAATCATTGCGTGCGTCAATATGGTCTTCGAGTCGTGGAATTCCGAACGCGCTTTGGCTTATCGCCGCCATTTGGGCATCTCGGAGAACTGGGGCACCGCTGTCATCGTGCAGCAAATGATTTTCGGCAATTTGAGCGAGGTTTCTGGCACGGGTGTGGTATTCACGCAAAATCCACATCGCGAACGCCCGGGGGTGCATCTTTATGGTGACTTCACTATGCGTAGTCAGGGTGAAGATATCGTTGGAGGTCTGGTCAAGCCATTGCCAATCGGTGAGACGCAACGCAAGTCGGCGGGTCTCGAAGGCCAGTCTATGCAGACCCTCTTGCCTGAGATTTACAAGAAAATCTATTCGATTGCCAAGGAACTGACCGAGAATCTGGGCTATAGCCCACAAGAAATGGAGTTTACCTTCGAGTCCGACAAACCTGAGGACTTCCATATCCTGCAAATCCGTGATCAAGACCTGAAACTCGAAGACGAGATGAATGCTTTTGTGCAATCGCCTACAGAGATGAATCAAATCGGGCGAGGTATGGGCATCGGTGGTGGCGCAATGAATGGGTTTGTTGCTTTTAATTCTGTAGATATCAAAGTGTTGCGTGATAAATATCCAGACGCGAATGTTATACTTGTCCGTCCTGATACTGTTCCTGATGACATAGGTATGATCTTCGACTGCGATGGCCTGCTTACAGCACGTGGTGGTGCCACATCCCATGCTGCTGTGACAGCAGTACGTCTTGGCAAGGTGTGCGTCGTGAGTTGTGTAGAACTGCAAGTCTATGATGAACAGCATTGCGGAGAACTAAATGGCCACAAGCTTCAAGTAGGCGATAAGATCGCTATCGACGGCAACCTAGGCCTCGTCTATCTTGGTCATTATCAAACTGAAATGATGAAAATGGGGAAGGGGTACAATTATTAGTTTGGAGTTTGCAGTCGGCTGTTATACGTCATTGTTGCAAACGAAGCATATAGAAACGGTTATGGCAAAGCATAATGAATTGGGTAGACTTGGCGAGGAACTCGCGGCACAATACCTGGTGGGAAAAGGCTATGAGGTTCTCGAACGGAACTGGCGCAACAAGCATAAGGAAATTGATATCATCGCCAAGAATGGCGAAGAATTGGTCATCGTTGAAGTGAAGACCCGCCAAAACGATGACTACGGTGAGCCGGATCTTGCCGTGACGAAGGCAAAACAAACAAAGCTTATCTATGCAGCTAACGCCTATATCTTTGATCACAGTCTGGATTGCAACACTCGTTTCGACATCATTTCCATAGTTTTCAAGGAAGGTGAACCCATAATTGATCATATCGTAGATGCTTTTTTGCCGCGTTGGTAGGACCTAATTATATTAATAAGGTGTCAGAGTCATGAGAGATTTGTTGTTCGGTTAAATTTTTCTTCCTGTGACACAGGTGGTTGCGGAAAGGATGAAAAAAAGATGAAAAAAAGCATTGCGCGTAAAGGAAAAAGCTGTACTTTTGCAC
>CAMUYT010000156.1 GCA_947164955.1 uncultured Bacteroidales bacterium
ACCAGCTGATGGAGTGCTACAAGACCGGCGAGAAGGTGATGAAGGTCTACAAGCAGATGAAGATGTATAACGACCCGAACCTCAACCCCGTGCTTTACGGGCAGAAATGAAAAAGCTGCTCATCATACGGTTCTCAGCCCTCGGCGACATCGCCATGACCGTGCCCGTAGTGCACGACTTGGCCATGCAATACCCTGACTTGGAGATTACCATGCTCAGTCGCGAAATGGCGAGGCCACTGTTTGATCGGATGCCCCAAAATGTATATTTCATCGCCGCCGACCTGAAAGGGCGTCACAAAGGGCTTTTCGGCTTGAATAAGCTTTTAAAGGACATCCAATTCACAGAATTCGACTATATCGCTGATTTCCACGATGTTTTGCGCACAAAATGGTTGCGTTTCGTCTGTCGGATGCTCGGGAAAAAAGTCGCCAAAATCGACAAAGGGCGTAAGGGCAAGAAAGCCTTGACACGACAGAAAAACAAGGTTTTCGTCCAACAAAAGACCAGCTTTGAACGCTATGCTAAAGTGCTGGAACAGTTGGGGTTCCCTATCGAACAACAGTTTGAAAAATTTGATTACGCCTCTTTTTGCGAGACGCAAAAAGCTCCCAATGAGACTTGGGTTGGCATCGCACCCTTTGCCAAACATCCCGCCAAAGTTTATCCTTTGCAGAAAATGGAGGAAGTCATCAAAACATTGAGCCAAAGAGAGCGCACAACCGTATTCCTTTTCGGCGGTGGCGAGGAGGAAACACGGCAAATCGCGGATCTTTGCGCCCAATACCCGAATGTGCAAGCCGCCAAAAGCCAGCACGGTTTGGTGGGTGAGCTTGCCCTGATGGGCCAGCTTGACGTGATGCTCTCGATGGACTCGGCAAACATGCATTTAGCTTCACTCGTTGGGACACCAGTAGTCTCCATTTGGGGTGGCACGCACCCTTACGCAGGATTCTTGGGTTGGAACCAAAAGCCTGATGACTGCGTGCAAATCGACTTGCCATGCCGTCCGTGCTCGGTTTACGGCAACAAGCCCTGTCTCAGAAGCGATTACGCCTGCTTGAACGGCATTACGCCTGAACAAATCATTGCGAAACTTAGCCCCTATCTTCAATGAGCACCTCCCCTATCGCGGCCTTGTTCGACCGCATCTCGCCCAAATACGATGCGCTCAACCATCTGCTCTCCCTTAATATAGATAAGGTGTGGCGGAGAAAGACTGCCAAAGCCATATCCAAAAGCCGGCCCAAAACCATTCTAGACCTCGCCACTGGAACCGGTGATTTGGCCATTGCCCTTGCAAAAAGCAATCCGCAGGCGCACATCATTGGGATAGACATATCCGATAAAATGTTGGAAATAGGCAAGGCAAAAGTCAAGGCCCAAAACCTCGAAAGCCAAATCCATTTGCAAATCGGGAATGCCGCTTCACTACCTTTCATTGACGACAGTTTCGATGCCGTCACAGTGGCTTTCGGCGTGCGCAATTTCGAGGATCGCAGCCAAGGTCTGTCTGAAATCAGTCGTGTCGTGAAACGATGCGGACATGTGGCCATCTTAGAGTTTTCAATGCCTGAACGCTTTCCTATGAATCAACTCTATCGCTTATATTTCAAGCACATCCTGCCAAAAATCGGGAAATTGGTTTCGAAAGATGCCACCGCCTATTCCTATCTACCCCAGTCGGTGGAAAACTTCCCGAAGCCCGACCTATTCTTGAAACAATTGGCCGAAACAGGTTTCAAAAACGGCGAAGCAAAACGCTATTCTTTCGGGATTGCCACGCTATATACCGCAGAGAAGGCATGAAGCATATTCCTTTTTTTACTATTTTTGCCGCTGTTTTCACGCAATAAAACCCAGCAAGTTGCGTTACAATACATAATCAATCCTATTTTGCCTTGAAAAAAACACTGAAAATATCGGTCATCTTACTGTTCCTTATGGTCTTGGCCATTCCAACGCAGGCCCAAAGGAGAGTCGTTCACTATCTTCCCAAATACGAACAGGAGCCCTACCACTTCGGCTTCCTCTTGGCATTTAACCAAATGAGCTATACGGTGAAAACGGTGGAAAACTACCAAAACATAGCCCAGCCTGCCAACTCATGGCCCAATGGCAACTACAGTGTTTCCAGCACACGCAATTTGTATGTCTACAATTTGGAAACCCAGCAAACGCCAGGCTTCACGGTCGGCATCATTGGCAGCAAACGTTTGGGGCGTTACTTCGATTTGCGTCTCATCCCTTCGCTAAGCTTCAGCGAGCGTCGGTTGGATTATGACATCATCATCGAAGCCAATGATGGTTCAATGGACACAAGAAAAATCACAAAGTCCATTGGTACCACTTTCGTGGAATTTCCGCTCAACATCAAATACCGCTCAAAGCGCTACAACAACATCGGTGCCTACATATTTGGAGGCATCAACCCCAAACTCGACCTTGCATCCCAAAAGGACAACAAGGAGACTGACGGTCAAGGCAACGAATTCATCAACAACTTGGTCACCAAACGCTTCGATGTAGCAGGTGAACTGGGCGCCGGTTTCGACATCTACAACCAATGGTTCAAGATGGGTGTCGAAGTCAAAATGAGCTATGGTATCCTTGATATTGTGAAGAGTCAAGCCTTTATTTACACCGCTCCCATCGACCAATTACGCAACAAATTGTTTCAGGTGTCACTATTATTTGAATAACAGACGATCATAACACTCTATAAACCAAAGATTTACAAAAAAAATTCATTTTTTTCATCCAAATTGTTGGTGGTAACGAAAAAATGTCTAATTTTGCAGCGTCAAAACAAGACACCGAAGTGGTCTCTTCGTCTAGTCTGGTCAGGACGTCAGGTTTTCATCCTGGTAACTCGGGTTCAAATCCCGGAGAGACTACCACCAATTCCCAAAACCCTAACTAATAATCAAGCAGTTAGGGTTTTTTCATACCCCAAACACCCCCCGCCGTGTCAACCACGTGTCAACCGATTTCGAAATACGTGTTTCCTCGTGGCACAAAACTCCTCCCACAAAGTGCCATCGTTGACACGTCTCACCCTCTCCGTTGACGCGCCAAAAAAAACAAACCTCTACCACCCTCCCTCTCACAAACACTCACCAACACCATCCCCATACGGCATCATCCCGCCCCCATTTCCTCACGAAACACACCTGAGGAAAATGAGGAAAGTGAGGAAAACGAGGAAAATTCACCAATAAATGGCGGAATTTTCCCGATTTTGACCGTAAAAAACAGAAAAGTCTTACTTTTGTACCCATATAAGACATAATTAGGGCTTTACGCTCGCGTTTCTTTCTATCTGAATCTGGCAAAATTCAACACACAAAGGAAGCGGAGTTGTATAGTTCGCGCCTTGGCGCGGACTTTTCGCATTCATTTTGTGTGGGGCTTGCCAGAGCCCAGATAGAAATGGAGCTGGGTCTGCGCCTTCTTTATGCCCAAACACCAAAGCCCATGGATGACAAACTCATCATACAACGCTTAAAAGAGCTCAAAGCACAAATCGCCGACATCGACAGGCGCATGGCCAGCATCGACGAACTACTCGACAACGACCCCTCCGATGAAACCGTGAGAAACTGCATCCAAGAAGTGGCCCAGATCCTCGATGAGCGCGAACCCATCCTCAATGAAGCCCGCCAATGGCTCATGCTCCTCAACAAAAAAGCCTCGGACATCGTTGGCGATGCCGAGGCCTTACCAAACTGATTCCTTAAACCTATGCTTTAAGCATCTCCATCAAGACGATGCTATATTCAGAGCGATCAACTCCGGCACACTCCGCAGCTTGGTTGACAACTGCAACCAGGTACGAATAATCCTTTATCTTGATTCTCGCCGAAATCAGCAGTCCGCTCACGCCAAAATAGCCTATGCCACTAGCCACGATTGCCGGACGGATGGCACGGTAAGCCGCCACAGAATAGGTTTCAATATGGATAAGTGCTTCCATGGTCAGGACGTTTTCCTATACTGCCCATTAGCCGGATGGTCCAGCTGTCCCGACCTGCAAAGCTCCGCGATATACCGCTCCGCCGTCTTCTCTCCAATCCCCATCCGTTCCGCCGCCCGAAGATAAGCCGTGCGGTTGAAAGCGTCCGGCAAGGCCGCCAGCAAAGCCTGTCGGCTGCCCTCCGTACGCTGCTGTCTGCCCTGCCTGAAGCGTCGCTCCGTCCTGCGTGGCAGGCTCTGAAACACCGAGGCCGAGTGCCGCAGCAGTACCTTCACCATCGCCATGGCCGTCTCGAAGTCCGCATCCTCGCAGACCAGCAAAGCCTCCTGCCGTTCCTCTTCGCCATCGCCGACAGGCAGCGGCAAGCTGCCGTCGTCCATCTGGCGAAGCACCGTCAGAATCATCGTGATTCGGAAGAAAATCAACCCCAGGCGACGCACCGAGGCGATGATGTCATTGCCGAACAACGCCGCATATTCCTCTTGCGTCTGTGAGAAAAAAGCGTTGAACCTGCGCTGCTGCTCCCGCTGCAGGCTGAAGCGGATGGCCTGTGCGTTAAGTATCTTATGGAACTGGTAGAAGTCCCTGCCTATCTCCTTGAAAAGATCGTCGGCAGTCAGACCGTCCGACGCGTCGAACATATCATGCCACACCACCTCCGTCGGCATCACGTAGAAGATGAAGCGGCTGAAAAGCCCATTCTCCGCCGACGGTATCAGGTTGAACACCTGCTCCGGAGTGCCCGACAGGATGGCCGAGAACTTCGGCTTCGTGATTTCCACATACTCGCGATCCTTCTTCCGAAGGTACGATATCGCCTCGTGGTGGAAAGCCTTCCTGAAGCCGTCCGAGTAGTTGCCCAGGTCCGAGTTGAAGGCATTGGCCAACGTGTCGCCCTCCGTCTCAAACAGCAGCCCCACGCCGTCATTCTGCGACAGGGTCTGATACACCACCGTCGCCGTGCTGTTGGCAGGGATGAACA
>CAMUYT010000157.1 GCA_947164955.1 uncultured Bacteroidales bacterium
AAATCATGGTGGTTCATGTTGCCTTCCTTCATCTTGCAGTCGAGGACGGCAGAGACACGACCGCCGTATTGCGCGGGCATGTTGCTCTTGTAGAGCGTCACCTGGTTCACCGCCTCGGGATTGAAGATGGAGATCATGCCGAAGAGGTGCGAGGGGTTGTAGATGGGAGCCTCGTCGATGAGGATGAGGTTCTGGTCGTTGGTGCCGCCACGCACGAGCAGTCCCGATGAGGCGTCGCCGATGGTCTTCACGCCCGACTGCATCTGCACCGCCTTGAGGATGTCGGCCTCGCCAAACACACTCGGCAGTTTCCGTATCGAGTTGATGGTCAGCATCTCTGCATGGAATTCGTTCTGCTTCTGCGGGCGCTCCACCGATGCTGCTTCAACGGTGACTTCGCCCAATCCCACGGAGTTTTCCTCCAACTTGATTTCCAAGGTTTGGTCCGCATTGAGTTGAATTTCTATTTCCTTGGTGTTATAGCCCAAATAGGCGCATTGCAACTTGTGTTTTCCAGCTGGCAAACGCAGCGAATAGAAGCCGTAGCCATTGGCCGAGGTCCCAGTTTGTGAGGAGGCCTCATATAATGTGGCACCGATAAGCGTCTCGCCCGTGGCGGCATCGGTGATGTGGCCGCTTAAAGTATAGGTCTGTGCCTGAAGACAAACAAAAGAGGCAAAGAATAATATGGTGATGAGGATACGTTTCATGGCTTATTGGTTTTCGGGGGTGAGGGAGTTGTAGATATCGTGGTAAGTAAAGGGTTGGCGTCGCACATCGGAGGCAAAGAAATAGCCATAGCCGTTCTTGACATTGCCTCGCACGTTGCCCGAAATGGTGGCGAACAGGCCCAGACTCCAGTCGTCTTCGTTGAAGACATCCAACAGGAATGTGTAGAACTCGGGCGAGACCGAACAAGTGATGAAAGTCTCGTTGCGATCGAGGGCGTCTTCCGTGACATGATAGGAATACCAGAACAGCCTGGCGGTGAACAGTGCCGAGAGCGACATGTCGTTATGGATGAAAGAAACGCTTTCGAGGCTATCAATGGGGAAATCCTCCGACTGATAAAAGGTCAGGCCGCAGATGACAGGTTGTTCCCCGACGGTGTAGATATGTTTGTCAAACTGGAATTCATGCGCCATCTTGCCCGATTGCATCTGATAACTCCTCACTTTTGTGTGGTCCTGGATGATTTGGAAGTAATCCGTGTTGCCCAAAGGCGTCAGATAGTCCTCGGCGGTGATGTCACCCGTAGGTGTCTCGACGACGAGTTTGTAGGTCTTGCCCGCCTCACCTTTGAAGGGTTGCTCCGAAACGAAAACCATACTACTACGGTCGGCTTCCTTTTCAATATAAGGTATCGTGTCGTTGCCGCAAAGCACAAAAACGCGGTTGATTTCGGGCATGGCATTCTGATTGTCGCCCCATTGATGGACAGGTGAAATGGTGACGCGGTGCTGACGCATTTCGGTAGTCACATTGCCGAAAACGGCGACGGTGCCGTTCAAGCCCTCGCCATTCGGCTGATCGAAACTGTTGATGTCGACTTCATCGATGCGGCTGCAAGCAGCTGACAGCAAGACGATGGCCGACAAAAATAGGGTTCTAAACTTTCTCATTCTTTGATGTTTTGGTTTGAAAAGACAACACTATCATATGTTTAAACAATCACTCTATTCCAGACTCTTCGTCTTTCTTTTTCGGGATGCGCGAACCGATGAGAAGAAACAGCACGACGACTATGGCACCCACAGCCATGCTTCCCGTCATGGTCCAGAAACCGCTCCAATCGTGCTTCCCATAAACGAATACCAGCAGATTGAATGCCACCGTTGCCACAAGGTAAAGGATGCAGCAAACAAGGATTCTCTTTTGATCTTTCGAAAGTTTCATAAGGTTGTGAAGTTTATTTTGCGGCAAAATTACAATTAAATCGGGACATAAAGGCCGTTTCTGTTTTTTTTATTATTTTTGCAAGCGGAAAGAAGGAAGAATTATGTCGTATAGTGAAATGGCACAACTTGAGTTGATGAATGCCTTGAACCAAATCAACTCTGAGGCTGAACTCAATGAATTCAAGGATTTGGTGGCTAAGTATTTTGCCGAAAAAGCCCAAAAGGCAATTGATGCTTTGTGGGATGATGGAGTAATTAACGAAGAAACTATTGAACAGTGGGGAGCAGAACACATGCGTACCCCTTATCGTTATGCGGCACATCGTTCTTGACACTAACTGCCTTTTGCAGTCTCTCCCTTCAAAAAGTCCATATCATCAAATATGGAACGACATATTGCATGGCAAAATTAGCCTTTGCGTGAACACCGAGATTTATTTCAACGTGTTGAAACAGCTGCCTTGGCCCAAGATTTCCATCGTGAATATCAAAGAATTCTTGAATACATTGTAATGTTTTTTTCTACGACAATATTAATAAGCATCGCCGTTTTCCTCGGCATCGTCTTGCTTTTGGTGGCATTGCTGCTGTTTGTGCGCAACAAACTGATGTCCAAGGGGAAAGTGAAAATCACCATCAACGACGACAAGCAGTTGGAAGTGCAGCCCGGCAATTCCCTGCTGACCACTTTGGCCGATGAGCAGGTGTTTTTGCCTTCTGCCTGCGGCGGAAAAGGCAACTGCGGCCAGTGCAAATGCCGTGTGGTGGAAGGCGGCGGCTCGATTTTGCCTACCGAAACAGGGTTCTTCAGCCGAAAACAGGTGCAAGACCATTGGCGCCTGGGCTGTCAGGTGAAGGTGAAGGAGAACATGAAAATCGTTGTGCCTCAATCGGTTTTGGATGTCAAGGAATACGAATGTACGGTGGTCAGCAACCGCAACGTGGCCACCTTCATCAAGGAATTCAAGGTGCAACTGCCTGCTGGCGAGCACATGGACTTCATCCCCGGCTCCTACGCCCAAATCCGCATCCCGAAGTTCAAAATCAACTATTCCGATTTTGACAAGGAACTGATTGGCGCTGAGTATCTTCCAGCTTGGGAGAAGTTCAAAATGTTCGACTTACAATGCGTCAATACCGAGCCGACCATACGCGCCTACTCGATGGCCAACTATCCCGCCGAGGGCGACGTGTTTATGCTCACCGTGCGTATCGCCACGCCCCCCTTCAAGCCCGACCGTTCGGGGTTCATGAATGTCAATCCGGGCATCGCCTCGTCGTATATTTTCTCCTTGAAGCCTGGCGACAAAGTGCTGATGTCGGGGCCGTTTGGCGAGTTTCATGTCAAGGATCATTCGGCCAATAATGTACGGCTGCCTAATCCCCCTGCCCCCTTTGAAAGGGGGAATTGTGACAGCCCTACAACATTGCCCGAAATGATATGGGTAGGTGGTGGTGCCGGCATGGCTCCTTTGCGCGCACAAATCATGCATCTGACCCGCACGTTGAACGTCCGCGACCGCGAAATGCACTACTTCTATGGTGCTCGCGCCCTGAACGAGGTGTTCTACCTGCAAGACTTCCTCCAATTGGAAAAGGACTTCCCCAATTTCCATTTCCACCTGGCCTTGGACCGTCCCGACCCTGCCGCCGATGCCGCTGGCGTGGCCTATACCGCTGGTTTTGTGCACAATGTGATGTATGACACCTATCTGAAAGACCACAAAGCCCCCGAGGACATCGAATACTATATGTGCGGTCCCGGCCCGATGAGTGCCGCCGTGGTCAATATGCTTGATAATTTGGGCGTTGCAGCGGAGAACATCATGTATGATGATTTTGGAGGTGGCGCACCCAAGAAATAAGCAAAGCCATGAACCCCATAGCCCTCCGACTCCTCAACCAGCAGCTCATCTGCCCTCAGTTCGACAAGCCTGAGGAGGTAGTGAATTATATGGGCGCCATCCAAGCACAAGAATACCGCCTGATGCGCTGGGGCGTGGCCATGCGGACCAAGAAACCCTCGGTCAAGGCGTTCAAACAGGCCTACGACAGCGGACAAATCATCCGCCTGCACCTCTTGCGCGGCACTTGGCAACTCGTTTCCGCCGAGGACTATTGGCCCTTGCTCGACCTCTGTTCGGCAAAGGCTCTGGCCGTCATCAAAGGCTGGATGCGGAGCAACAACATCAGCATCCCCGAGGAGGAAGTAACGGAAATCCGCGAAATCCTTGTGCGAACCGCTGCCGAAAAAAGCAGCGTGACGAAGGAAGACTTCGTGCAAGCCTTAGCCGAAAAAGACATCCACATGGACGAACATCGCTTGTCGTACCACCTGCGCTACGCCGAGCTGTCGGGAACGCTTTGCAGCGGCGACTTGTTGCCGATGAAGGCGACCTACGCCCTCGCTGCCGATAAGGTGAAAAACCGCAACAAAATGAACCGTGACGCGACTTTGGCGATGCTCGCAAGGAAATTTTTCCGGAGCCGCCAGCCAGTCACGTTGGAGGATTTCGTGTGGTGGTCGGGGCTGAACATCAACGATTGCAGGCGAGGGATGGAATTGTTAGGTGATTACCTCCATGTAGAGACGGTGTGCACACCGTGTCTACAACCGAGACGGGAATTCTATTTCACCGCCGATTGCCGCACCCGTGGTTTCCGCAAAGGCAGATACCTCCTGATTCCGCCTTATGACGAATACCTTATCGGTTATAAGAGCCGCGACGTCGTCCTCTCGCCCGATTATAGCCACAAAGCACACAACAACAGTGGCATCTTCCAGCCTATCATCGCCCATGACGGCGTGATTTGCGGCAACTGGTCGCCTTTTGCCAAGGATTGTCAAGCGGCGTTCTTTATGGGTGAACATGATACGGATTTGCGGGAGGAATGGACGCGATACAAGAAATTTCAAGAGAAATAAACACATAAACCTATGGAAATGAAATTCTGTCAGAGCTGCGGAATGCCGCTCACCAATGAAATCCTCGGCACCAATGCCGACG
>CAMUYT010000158.1 GCA_947164955.1 uncultured Bacteroidales bacterium
TGTCCCATACCTTTTGCAGGTAGTCGAGGATGTTGCCCCAGTAGTCTTCCATGTATTCCACGTCGTCGGTGAAGCCCGTCACCTTACCCGTTTCGAAGAGGTGGAAGAGCCTCAGTTGCGGCTTGAAGATGGTGTTGATGAGGATGAGGTTTTTGCGTGTCACGCTGATGCGCTCGATGATTTTCACTTGTTTTTCCTGCAACAGCTCACGGTTGATGAGCTCAACGTCTAGTCCGACCTTGCGAAGCAGGTACACCGACTCGGTCATCAGTTTCTCGAGAATGCGGTAGAGCAGCAGGTCGGAAGTCTTGATTTTCAAGTCCTCTTCGTTATGAATGCGTTCTTCATATTCTTCGAAGAGTTGCGACACGCCCCAAGGGTTCTTCTCGATGGAAATGATGTATTCTTTGCCCCAGAAAATCTTCACTTCCTTGATTTTCACGAATTTGTTTTGGCGGTCAAAGTTAGGGAAATGAAGGATGAGGAAGTAATAGTCGTCGTAGATGTCGATTTTGGGGCGTTGGTTCACCGATTTGCAGTCTTCGATGTCTAAAGGGTGGAAATGGAATCGGTCTTTAAGGAATTCAAAGTCTTCTTCCGTTGGGTTGTTGAGATGACGCCAAGTCAAGTTCCCGATTTTCAGGCTGTTAATCATAGGCCTTCCCCCTTTCTTTTAAGTGAATACTATATTTACATCGGCGGAAAAATTTTTCGCGCCGCGAAAATACGGTTTTTTGTTGAAAATGGGGGAACAAAACTTGCAAAAAATGCAATTTTGTTGCTTTTATTTCCACTCAAAAGTGTTGATTAGGTGGTCGATGTCCTCGCGGATGAAGTTGATGACCGGTTGCATCGAATCGTTGTCGGGCTTGAAGTTGAAATAGAGTGCGCCGCGCACGAAGTTTCGGGTGCTGTCGGTGAGATAGAACTGCATTGGAGTGGCCACGCCTTTGCCGTCCATCTCGATGAAGAGCCCGTAAACATCGTGTTCATCATTGTAAATCAGGCTGTCACGGACGCCATTGGCTTTTTGGAGGTGTTTGGTCACCATGGTGTGGACATCCTCAAGGTATTCACTTAAGTTGCCGTTCACATTCTTGTGGGTCAGGTGGATGGAGCCTTTGAACTGTGGCATCTCGATATTGATCCAATTCTTCTCATTTGGCGAATAGCGGTCGAAGGTGATTTGGGCATATTCGGGACATTCGAAACTGTATCTTTCGATGGTGTCGACTTTGGTGTAGGCTTTTTCGGGCAAGTCGATGCGAAAATAGCCACGAGGCTTGGGCAAGTAACTGTCGTTGTTGTTGCACGATACGGCGATTAAGGCGATTATGCAAGCCGCAAACAATATGCTTATTCTATTCTTCATCAATTGTTACTTTTACTTCTTTGATACGCTTTGTGTCGGCATCAGTGATTTCCATTTGGAATTTCTCGAAGTTGAACTTGAAGCCAATCTCAGGAATGCGTCCTTCTATTTCGAGAATCAAGCCAGCTAAGGTGTCGGCTTCACCTTGCATGGGCTCGAAGAAGTCTTCGTCAACGCCAAACACTTTGCAGAAGTCGACAATGCTGGTCTGTGCCTTAAAGAGATACGAGCCGTCTTCGAGCTTTTTGTAGTGCTCTTCAAGGTTAGCCTCGTCAAATTCGTCGTTGATCTCGCCCACGATTTCCTCGATGACGTCTTCCATGGTGATGAGCCCCGACGTGCCACCATATTCGTCGACGACGATGGCGATGTGGATTTTCTTCTCGCGGAAGTCTTGGAACAGGTCGTTGATCTTGCGGTTTTCGGGTACAAAGAAGGCAGGCCGAATCAGCTTGCGCCACTCGTACGACTCGGCGTCAAGATAGGGAAGGAGGTCTTTTACGTAAAGGATGCCTTCCACTTGGTCGAGGGTCCCGTCGTAGACGGGAATCCTGGAGAATCCGCTCTTGATGACGATGGCAAGCATCTCGGTGAATTCCATGTCTTTTTCCACACCGATGATGTCGACACGAGGGATCATCACGCCACTTACTTCTTTTTCGCTGAATGAGGCGATGCCTTTCAGCATCTGCTTTTCCTCGATGGGGGCAGTGGATTCTTCGGTGGCGATGTCGACGGCAGTCGAAAGGTCCTCCATCGAAATCTCGCCTTTCTTCTTCTCCAAGTGCTTGTCCATGAACGAAGTGGAGTTGACCAAGAGTCTGCTCAAGGGCTTGAAAAAACCATTGAGGAAGTTCAGCATGCGTGCAACAAAACGCGCCATCTTGACGGGACGTTTGCTGGCGTAGATTTTAGGGGTGATTTCGCCAACGATGAGAATGAGCGAGGTGACGACGACCACTTCGAGCAGGAATGCCGCCATGGGGTGGTTTTCCATGTCGAACAACTGGGCCATAATGTAAGTGGAGAGCAACGTGATGGTAACGTTGACGAAGTTGTTGCCAATTAATATGGTGGCCAACAGTGTTTTGGGCTTTTCTCTAAGTCTGAGCACCAATCTGCTTTTGGCGTCGTCGCACGATTCTAGCTCATCGATGTCGGCAGGCTGGAGGGAGAAAAATGCCGTTTCGCTGCTCGAAATCAAGGCGGAAGCGATGAGGAGCAAACATAATACTACCAATCCGATGATGGCGTTGACGGTAAATCCAGTGAAAAAGTTGTTTAAAACAACGGATAGAAGTCCTATAAGAGGTTCAGGGTCAGGGTCTGGTGTTTCCAAAGCTATGTGTTTTATGATTTGCGCCGCAAAATTAGGAAATTATTCTGACATACGCGCTATTATTCATCAAAATGGAAGGTCGTTGGATTCATCAGCTTCATTGCGAGGCGTGTAGCCGGGTGTTGGCTCAGGTGAAGCCGTGTACGGCTGACCGTACGACGACTGCTGGATGGGCTTGGCAGGCGCCATTTGCATCATCTTCTCGGCGTTTACCTCTGTAATGGAGCGTTGGTTGCCTTGCTGGTCGGTATATTGACGGGTCTTCAATTTGCCTTCGACGTACATGAGGTCGCCTTTGGCGTAATTGCGACGACCGTCAGCGATGTCGTTGGCGAGGTTGCCCCAAACGACGATGTTGTGCCAGTCGGTCTGTTCCACCCAATTGCTGTCGCGGTCGCGGTATCGTTCAGAGGTTGCCATAGTCACGGATACCTTCTTGTTTCCGTTTTCGAATGTGGTGACTTCTGGGTCTTTCCCGAGTCGGCCTATGAGTATGACTTTATTCAAACTTGCCATGATTTTCAGTGTTTTAAATTTGTTAAGTGTTTAAGTATAAATCTATTAAGCGAGGTATCGGATAATTCTCCAATTCTCTTTCAGCCGCCAAAAATACTTCTTTTGTTTCAATCTGCAACAATTTTTTTTCAAGTTTTATTTCAATGAATTGAGCCACAATAGTACGGTGGGTCAGTTTATGGATGAAGGGTGGCGACACTTTTGAAATGGTAAAATTCGTTCCTTCAATTATTTGCTTGAATGCATCCGAGGCGATGACCTCGTTGGGGCCAAGGCTTGTCTCGCTTTCGATGCAAGGGAAATCGTAGAGGCTTTTCCAGATGTCGTTGTCGCTGCGTTTGCGAAGATAGATGCTGTCGCCGATTCGGATGACCAGATAGTTGAAATATCTTGTGGCGACTTTTGTTTTTTGTAGTTTTAAAGGTCGTTGGGCAACGGTAAAATGTTCGAAAGCAAGACATTGCGGTTGAAGCGGACAATGGAGGCAATTCGGGTTCTTAGGGGTACATTGGAGCGCTCCAAACTCCATCAGGGCTTGGTTGTGGAGTCCTGGATGCTTGCGGTTGAGGAGCTTATTGGCAAGTTCGGAAAAAAGCTTTTGTCCTTCATTAATATTAATAGGTGTCTCAATGTCGAAGAGTCGAGACAAAACGCGGTAGACGTTGCCGTCGACGACGGCGTGAGGCTTGTTGAAAGCAATGGAGGCGATGGCAGCTGCAGTATAGTCGCCAACGCCTTTCAGAAGCTTGAGCTGTTCATAGTCGGCGGGGAATTGACCATTGTAGCTTTCGACAACTTGTTTGGCACAGAGGCGCAGATTGCGAGCCCTTGAGTAATAGCCTAGACCTTGCCACATCTTAAGCACTTCTTCCTCTGAAGCTTGGGCGAGGTCGGCAACGGTGGGCCATCGGTCGACGAAACGCAAATAGTAGTCCATGCCTTGGTTGACGCGCGTCTGTTGGAGGATGACTTCGGAGAGCCACACCTGATAGGGAGTGGGATTGTGCCGCCAAGGCAAATCGCGTTGGTTTAGGGCATACCAGTTAATTAAGGTGTCTTGTATGATGTTCATGGCTTTTCGCTTGGTTATGTGTCGAAATTCTTTATTTATAACTCATTAGAAGAAAAAAATTGAACAAATGATGTGTAGGTATTAAAAATGTTCGTACCTTTGCCGCAAATTTACAACAAACAAGATAATTAACCATAAAATAACGAAAAAAATGACAAAAGCAGAAATCGTTGCTGAAATCGCCAGCAAGACCGGCATTGAAAAAGGTGCTGTCCAGAATGTTGTTGAAAACTTCATGGAAGTTGTGAAGAACTCGATGGCCAAGGGTGAAAACGTGTATCTGAGAGGCTTCGGTAGTTTCATCATCAAGACCAGAGCCGAAAAGACCGGCCGTAACATCGGCAAGAATATCGCCATCACCATCCCGGCCCACAAGATTCCGGCTTTCAAGCCCGCCAAGACCTTCATGACCGCTGTTAAGTAAGAACAACATCTAAAATCCCAATATTATGCCAAACGGTAAGAAACACAAAAGACACAAGATGTCGACTCACAAGCGCAAAAAACGCTTGAGAAAGG
>CAMUYT010000159.1 GCA_947164955.1 uncultured Bacteroidales bacterium
TCGGTAAGATCATGTACCATGTCATGCTGTTCAGCAACGTCATCGCGCCCATCACGCAGCTGCAACGCATCTTTGACGACGTGAACGACGCCCTGATTTACGCTGAGGGCTTCTTCGGCATCCTCAACTCAGAAAAGGAAATCGAGCCTTCGGGCAACTACCGCCCCGAAAAAATCCACGGCAAGTTCGAAATCAAGCATGTCGACTTCACCTATCCCAATGGCAACCAAGCCCTTTTCGACGTCAACATGACCATCGACCCTGGCAGGATTACCGCCTTGGTCGGACTCTCTGGTGCGGGCAAGAGCACCATCGTCAACCTCTTGGACAAGTTCTACGAGCCGCAAGTGGGTCAAATCCTCTTGGACGGCGTCGACCTCCGCGAATACGACACGCAGTACCTTCGTGACAACATCGGTCTTGTCCTGCAAAAGAACCACATTTTTGACGGTACCATCGAGGAGAACATCCTTTACGGCAACCCCAAAGCCACGCACGAGGACGTGGTGGAAGCCGCCAAGAAGTCGCACCTCTACGACCAGGTGATGGCGCTGCCGAAACAATTCCAAAACAATGCCGCTGACCTTTCGGGAGGCCAACAACAACGTGTGGCCATCGCGCGTATGTTCCTCAAGAACCCGCCCATCATCTTCTTGGACGAGCCCACGGCCAGCCTCGACGCCATCGCCACCGAACAAATCAAGAACAGTATCGACGCCATCAAGAAAGACCGCACCGTCATCATCATCTCGCACAGCATCTCGCAGATCATCGATGCCGACTACATCTATGCCTTGCAGCAAGGCCGCGTTGAAGAGGACGGCGACCCCGACACCATTTATAAGAAAGGCGGCATCTATAAAGACATCATCGACGCCTCGGCCCGCAGCCTCAACATCGAGAAGATTGCACGGACGATTGACGACGGGGATTGAAAACTTTGAAAAGCGTAAAAAATGAATTTCTTTGTTCAACCAATTCAATTATTTCCTATTTTAGCCGCTTGATTTTGAAGAGGGGATTACAAATCCCCAATTCAAGACTGGCGGTCCGCCAGAACCTTAATCTTTGAATTTTGAATCTTGAAATTTGAAATTAAACGAAATATGAGCACCAACTTTGACCCACGCGCCAACTACGAGCTGACCAAGCAACAAGCCGGCTACGTCGAGCGCAAAAAAGCCACCCAAGAAGACTATGACCGCATAGGCTTCATGTCGGGACTCGAAGTGCACCAGCAGATCAAGACCAAGGAGAAGCTGTTTTGCCACTGTCCCGCCGGACAATTCAACAAGTTTGAGGACTACGATGCCGAACTCATCCGCCACATGCGCCCAACGCTGTCGGAGCTCGGCGAATACGACGGCACCGCCTTGATGGAGTTCAAGACGAAGAAGGAAATCGTCTACCGCATCAAGAACGGCACCGCCTGCACCTACGACGTCGACGACACCCCGCCGTTCCCCATCAACCGCGAGGCCTTGCACAACGCCATCGTTATCGCTTTGCGTTCCAACCTGAACATCGTGGGCGAGGTGCATATCACCCGTAAGCAATACCTCGACGGCTCCATCCCGACGGGCTTCCAACGCACCGCCATCGTGGGCGTGGAAGGCCTGCTGAAGTTGCCGAAGAAGGACATCCGCCTCATCCAGCTGAGCATTGAGGAAGACGCTTGCCGCGAAATCAGCGACATCGGCCACCGCCGTGTCTACCAGACCGACCGCCTCGGTGTGCCGTTGATCGAGACCGTCACCTATCCCGACTGCAAGAACCCCGACGAGCTGAAGGAGACCTGCGAATACATCCGTTTCCTTGGCCGCTCAACGGGCCTCGTGCGCACCGGCATGGGCGCAGGCCGTCAGGACGTCAACGTCAGCTGCAAAGGCGGCACCCGCATCGAGCTGAAAGGCGTGCAACACATCAAGTGGATTCCTGAGTTGTCGCACAACGAGTGCTTCCGCCAGTGGTCATTGGTGCAGCTGCAAGAGCGCCTCAACCGTGAAGTCCCGAAAGAAGGCTGGAAAGTGGAAGTCATCGACGTGTCGTTCCCGACCGAATATATGCCCATCCTCGACAACAAGGCCAAGGGTGGCGCACTGAAGCTCGTCAAGTTGCCGAAGTTCCGTGGCGTGTTGTCGCACTTCACGCAACCCGGCAAGATGTTTGCCGACGAAATCGCCGACCGCCTGAAGGTCATCGCCTGCCTCGAGCGTCCCAACATGCTCCACGACGAAATGCTGGAACCCGTTCTTACCGATTCGCAATGGCACAAGCTGCGCAAACGCATCCACGCCACCGATGAGGATGCCCTCATCCTCGTGTGGGGTCCGCAAGAAGACATGCCCACTGCCATCGAGACCATCGAGGAGCGTTGCCTCATGGCTTGGGACGGCGTGCCGAAAGAGACCCGCAAGGCCGTGTCGAACGGCATCACCATCTTCGAGCGCGTGTTGCCTGGTGCCGACCGCATGTACCCCGACACCGACTCGGCTCCCATCCCGCTTGACCCCGCCTTCATCAAGGCACTGAAAGCCGAACTGCCTTCGGAAATCATCGACCGTTACTACAAACTGAAGGAATGGAATGTGCCGGAGGACTGCTTCCGCTACATCTTCGCGAAGAACTGGTTCCCCATCATGGCCGAAATCGTCGAGAAACTCGGCGTCGACGGTCGCACGGTGGGTCGCTTCGTCGGCATGAGGCTCAAGCACCTCTTGGGCAAGAACCCCGCTTCGAAGTTCAACGACAGCACTTTATACAACATCTTCGCCTTCCTGAAGGAACAAGGCTTGGACTACCGACTGGCCTGGAACATGGCCCCGACGTTGGTCGACGACGCTTCGCTGCCGATGGAGCAAGTGCTTAACAAAATCGGCTTCAAGCGCTTCGCCAAGGACGACCTTTTGACCAAGTTGGACAACCTCTGCGCCGGCTTCGCACCAAAGAAGAAAAAGTGCAACGAACTCGACCGCCAGAACTGGATCATGGGTCAGATGAAGGAAGCGATGGGCAACATCGAAATGAAAGAATTGGCTAACAACATCAAATAATTTGCAACATGGCTGAAGATTTTTTCCAAGGATATAACGGAGCCGCCCTTGAGGTGCTCAAGAAATACAACTGCCGCGTGTGGAGTCAGGCCGAATGCCAAACCACAGGTGGCCTCTTCAAAGGCACGATCCTGCCTCGCGCCGCCTTCCAGGACGACCAACATATCGTCATGAAGGTCAACACGGGTTACAACATCGGCGTCGACATCAGCACCATCACGAGCATGGTCGAGATCGACTACAAGAAAGCCAACTATCACATTCCTGAGAAGGAATTCCCTTACACTGAGGGACTTCCGCATGTGAAATTGCTCGGCACGGGTGGCACCATCGCCTCCCGCTTGGACTACCGCACGGGTGCCGTGATTCCCGCTTTCTCGCCGGGCGAACTCTATGGCGCTGTGCCGGAGTTGGCCGACATCTGCAACCTCGAGACGGAGAAGGTGTTTGCCGTGTTCTCAGAGAACATGTCGCCCAAGGAGTATGTGGCCTTGGCCAAGAAGATTGGCGAAGAAATCCAGAACGGCATCGACGGCATCGTCATCGGCCACGGCACCGACACCTTGGCCCACACCGCCGCCGCACTGACCTTCATGTGCCAGAACCTGCCAGTGCCTGTCGTGTTGGTTGGCTCGCAGCGCTCGTCAGACCGCCCGTCGTCCGACGCCGCCTTGAATCTGATGCACGCCATGACTGCTGCCGGTCACGGCGACATCGCCGAGGTGATGGTCTGTATGTTTGGTCCCACCTCCGACGAGTACGGCTTCCTGCACCGTGGCACCCGCGTGCGCAAGATGCACTCCTCATATCGTACCACCTTCCGTACCATCGGCGACACTCCCGTCGCCACTGTCGACCGCAAGCGTGGTGTGGTGCCGATCAAGGAAGTCTACAACCACCGCCGTGCCGACCGCGGCGTGAAGATCATCCCGACCTTCGACGACCGCGTGGCCATCCTCTATTACTATCCCGGCATGAAGCCCGATGTGCTTGACGCATTGGTCGACAACGGCTACCAAGGCATCGTGTGGGACGGTACGGGTTTGGGTCACGTCAACCGTGGCATGTTCGACGCCATCGAGCGCGCCACCGAGAAGGGCGTACACCAATACATGACCGTGCAGACCATCTGGGGCTATGCCCACATGTTCGTCTACGACACCGGCCGCGACCTGATGAACCGAGGCATCATCCCCGCGCAGAACATGCTCGCTGAGACTGCCTATATCAAGCTCGGCTGGGCCTTGGGCCAGACCCACGACCGCGAGGAAGTGAAGAACATCATGCTTACGCCCGTCAACAGCGAAATCACCCCGAGAGAGCCTTACAACGGCTACCTCGTCTATCAGGGTGGTGTGCCTGAGGTGGAAGACTTTGTGCGTAGGGTGCATAAGTGATGTATGTCCCAATTAGCACTTTTGGAAGTGAGGGAATCTCCGATTTTCGGCAGGTTTCCTCACTTTCCAATTTCTACAAATTGTCGAACAGGCACCTCTTGCGGTGAATAAACCGCAAAATTTGCGGATAACAAACCGTGCTGCCATCAAGGTTGGTTTGTATTGATTATTTTTCTACCTTTGCCGCCACAAAAACCATCACCAAAATGCGCATCGTGGCGACCATATTGTTTCTCCTTCTTCTGCAACTGAACGGTTGCACAAATCTTTCTGTGTCAGGTGTTAAGGAAGAAACTCAGGCCGAAAGCAGCGTGCTTGCCGACAAGGTGGAGTCCGATTTGATGAACCTCTACAATGCCGCT
>CAMUYT010000160.1 GCA_947164955.1 uncultured Bacteroidales bacterium
AAAAGTTATCATTGCATTGGCCGTCTTCGTGATGGCTTTCGGAAACACGAGCTTTGCCCAGCGCAAGGCTAATTTGAAAAGTGATGCTACCCAAAATGTGCTGAAGCACTATGGCGTGCGTAGCGAGTCAAACATTGTGCCGCAAACAGCCCAATGGACTGACGCCTACAACGACCACTTCCGTGTGGCCTACACCTACGACGAGTACGACTATTACCTCATGGAAGAGTTTTATGAAAGAGACGAAGGCGATGGCTGGATGGACTATTATCGCGTTTCGTACGATTACGACTTTTACGGCAACGTGATTGAAATGGTAGGTGAGATGGCCGACATGACGGGCGGGATGATAAACGATTATAAGGCATCCTATACCTACGACGGCGACGAATTAAGCGAAGTGATTTATCAGTATTGGTCAAACGGCAACTGGGTGAACGATACCAAGGAAGTGTATAACTACAACGGCGATGTGACCACCGTGCTCTACTGGGAATGGAATGGCAACAACTGGTCGTCGGACGAACTCTTCACCTACACCCGCACGGACAACACCATCGAACTCGTCATGCAGTATATGGAAGGCGGAGCCTGGCAAAACGAAGGGAAACAAATCATAACCCTCAACTTTAATGAGAGAGTCACCGAAATCCTCGAACAAGAGTGGGAGGGCACTTCTTGGGTCAACGATGAATTGACGACCTACAATTATGAAGGCGATGTGTTCCCTTCCAAGACCATCCAGGAATGGAATGGATCGGCTTGGGAGGACAACAAACTGTTCACCTATGAATACGACGAAAACGGCAATGCCAAGCATGGCGAAAGTAAGGAAAAACTCGGTAGCCAATGGATGATTGCCGACGGCGACATAGAGATGTTTTTTGGCGATGGAAACAAAATCGTGTACTACGGCTACATTGTGGATGTAGAGTATGTCGACCTGACCTCCGTCAACGAGAACAATGCCGTTCCCAGTTTCATGGTCTATCCTGTGCCTGCCCATGGTGATGTTTTCATTGAGGCCGATGGTTTCCAAAAGGCTGAAATCTATGGTCTTACTGGTCAGAAACTGGTTGAGAGCCTACAAAACAAGATGAATGTGGAAGGTCTGTCATCCGGAGTATATATTATTAAGGTGTACGACCGAGAGGGCAACAACCAAACACAAAGATTTGTGGTGAAATGAAAAAAGGAGGCATTTGCCTCCTTTTTCTTTTATTTCTTCAACGTGATCCGGAACGTTGTCCCTTGTCCTACCACCGACGACTTCACACCGATTTTACCCTTGTGATAGTCTTCGATGATACGCTTGGCTAGTGAGAGGCCAAGGCCCCATCCGCGTTTCTTGCTCGTGAAGCCAGGGTTGAACACCTGCTTGATTTGCGACTTCGGGATGCCTTTTCCAGTGTCGCTTAGGTCGAGGTGGATATGGTCGCCATCGTCGATGAGGTCAAGCGTGATTTTGCCGTGGTCGCCCATGGCGTCAATGGCGTTTTTGGTCAGGTTTTCGAGCACCCAGCGGAACAAGGAGGGAATCAAAGGCATAATCAGCTCGCCCTCAGGCAGGTTGATTTCGAACTCAAATTTCTTGGAGAATCGTTTTTGCAAGTAGTCCATCGTGTCGCGGATGAGGTAGTTGATGTCAGTAGGCTCGGGCACAGGCACAGAGCCGATTTTCGAGAAGCGGTCGGTGACGATTTGCAGCCTTTCGATGTCTTTTTCCATCTCGTGTGTGCCCACGAAGGGCTCTTCTTGCATTTTGAGCAACTCGATCCAGCCCATCAGCGAAGAGAGGGGGGTGCCCAGTTGGTGTGCTGTTTCCTTAGCCATGCCGGCCCACACTTGGTTTTGCTCTGAACGTCGGGCGTAACTGAACAACAGGTAGGCTACGATGAGGAAAAGTCCGAATACAATCAGTTGGATGATAGGGTAATAGCGCATTTGCTCTACGAGGTCGGAGGTGCGGTAGAAAATGGTGGCTTTGCCCGTATTCATGAACTCGATTTGCAGTGGATCGTTCTCGTTGCGCATGATTTCCAGCTGTTTGGCAACATAGCTGGTGTCTTTCATCATCAGGGTGTCGAGATTGCCGAAGCTGAGAATCTTGGATTGGTCTTCATTGGTGATGATGACGGGAGCACCTACCGAATTGAGCGTGATCTCTTCCATAAAGTGGTCGATCATGCCTTCCAACACGGCTTTCAACTCGGTATAGATCAGGGATTCGTTGTAGTGCAAATACTGAACCAACCCGTAACCAGGGTCGATTTTGATGGCTGGGAACTTTGAATAGACCTGTTTCATCTCTGCATCAAAGGTCTTTTTCTCCTCTTGTGAAGGTGGTAAGTTGCTCTTGAAGAGGATGTTGTCCTTGGTGTCGGTGACAATCAGAGGGATGCTGATATTGCTTCTCAGAATGTCGAGATAGACGGCAGTGTTCTCGTCGCTCGAGATGTCGATGATGCGGCGGTAGGCATTGGCCAACAGGTCGACGCGCAGTTGCTCTTGTTCGCTGACTTTGTTGAAAAACACCTCGGTGGAGTTCATCATCATGGCTTGCTGTTCCATGGCCGCAGCCCACATCTTCACCTGCTTGGTCTCCTGCTCGGCAATGGACTTCACGAGCCTGTTGGTGTACCACAGCGATGCAGCGATGAAAAGGAGGGCGATGACGGCCAAGGCCCATTTCCAGCGCTTCTTGTTTGTATAGAGATTCGTTTTCACCATGATAAAAACGAAGGTTTGGCCGAAATATTATATCTTTTTCCTCATCCTTCCGACGGGGATGCCTAGTTGTTCTCGGTATTTTGCCACAGTGCGTCGGGCAATAGGATAGCCTTTCTCTTTCAGCACCAGCATGAGTTGCTCGTCGGTCATGGGGTTGGCTTTGTCCTCGTTCTCGACACAGTCTTTCAGGATTTTCTTGATTTCACGGGTTGAGACCTCTGCGCCTTCGTCGTTGGTGATGCCTTCGCTGAAGAAGAATTTCAGTGGATGGGTGCCATAAGGTGTGTCGACGTATTTGCTGTTGGCTACGCGCGAGATGGTGGAAATGTCGAGCCCAACACGTTCTGCCACATCTTTGAGAATCATTGGCTTGAGTTTGGTCTCATCGCCGGTGAGGAAATACTCTTCTTGAATGTCGACGATGGCTTTCATCGTGATATACAAAGTGTTCTGCCTCTGGTTGATGGCGTCGATGAACCATTTGGCGGCGTCGATTTTTTGCTTGACGAACTGCAAGGCCTCTTGTTTGCTGCGCATGTCTTTGCTGCTCGAGAACTCTTCAAGCATCTTGATGTACGACTTGCTGACGTGCAACTCGGGGGTGTTGCGGTCGTTCATGAAAAGTTCCACCTTGCCATTGTTGACTTGGATCGAGAAGTCGGGGGTGATGTAGTGGATGCTTTTCGTCGAAGTGTTGGAGGCATCGGCTGGCTTTGGGTTGAGTTTTAGGATTTCGTCCAAGGCCGTTTTCAATTGTCTGTTGCTGACTTCCAGCTTCTTGGCGATGCGGTCGTAATGCTTCTTGGTGAATTCTTCGAAATAATCCTTGACGATGGTCATGGAGAGACCTAAGTTGGCGAAGGGATTCTCTTCTTGCTGACGTTTCAGCTGGATGTAAAGGCATTCTTGTAAGTCGCGCGCTCCAATCCCTGGCGGGTCGAGTTCTTGCACCATGTCGAGCACTTCCTTGACCTCTTCTTCAGATGCGCTGATGTTCATCGTGAAAAGCAGGTCGTCGACTATGTTGGGAATGGGTCGACTGAGGTAGCCGTTGTCGTCGAGATTGCCAATGATGTATTGGCCGATCTCGATTTGTTTCTCGGTGAGTTCACGGTACGACAACTGTTGGTTCAAATAGTCTTGGAAAGTCTCCTCTTCAACGTTGGGCGCTTCGTAGGGATCGTCATCTCTGCTGTGGTTGTTGACCTGCAGTTTATATGAATAGTCGTCAATGTCTTCTTCCTGCAAATAGTCGGTGATGTCGAATTCGTCGTCTTTGTTGAAGTCGACTTCATCGTCGTTGTAGTCGTCGTTTTCGCCGTTGTCGGTGTCGTCAGCGATTGGCTCGTTGTCGTCATAGTCGTTGTCTCTCGATTCTTCCAAGGCGGGGTTAACCTCGAGTTCCTCCTTGATGCGTTGTTCGAGTTCGATTAATGGCAGTTGCAGTAGCTTCATCAGCTGGATCTGCTGCGGCGATAGTTTCAGTTCCTGCCGCTGGGTTTGAGTCAATCGTTGGTTGTTCATTTCAGTTTGTTAGTTTTGAGTTGTCAAGTTGTTCAGTTATCGTCGTCCATCAACTGAACAACAGAATAACTGAACAACAGACCACTTATTTAATACAGGCAATTCTTCGGCGTGCGTGGGAATGGGATGACGTCGCGGATGTTGGTCATGCCGGTGACGAAGAGCAACAGGCGCTCGAAGCCGAGGCCGTAGCCCGAATGCGGCACAGAGCCGAAGCGACGGCTGTCGAGGTACCAGTTCATGGATTCCTCGGGGATGCCGACCTCATGCATACGGTCGAGCAGTTTATTAATATCGGTCTCACGTTCCGAGCCACCGATGATCTCGCCGATACCGGGGAAGAGCACGTCCATGGCGCGGACGGTCTTGCCGTCTTCGTTCTGCTTCATGTAGAAGGCCTTGATTTCCTTCGGGTAATCGGTCAGGATGACGGGCTTCTTGAAGTGCTTCTCGACGAGGTAACGCTCGTGCTCCGATTGCAGGTCGATGCCCCAGCCCGTGACGGGATATTGGAACTTGCCCTTCTTGTTGTAGTTGGAGTTG
>CAMUYT010000161.1 GCA_947164955.1 uncultured Bacteroidales bacterium
ACAGCAACTTCTTCTTCAAGGTCTCGATCATGTCGACCGTCATCTTGTCGAGGTCGTACTTCGGGTTCCAGCCCCACTCGGCGCGGGCGCAGCTGTCGTCCATCTTGTTCGGCCAGCTGTCGGCGATGGCCTGACGGATCGGGTCGAACTTGTATTCCATCTCGAAGTTCGGATAGTACTTCTTGATGGCGTTGTAGATGATCTCCGGATCGAAGCTCATCGAAGTGACGTTGAAGGAGTTACGGTGCACCAGCTTGCTCGGGTCGGCCTCCATGATGTCGACCATGGCATCCAAAGCGTCGGGCATGTACATCATGTCCATGAAGGTGCCCTTGCTGATGGGGCAGATGAACTTCTCGCCCTTCACGGCGGCGTAGTATATCTCAACGGCATAGTCGGTGGTGCCACCGCCAGGCAAGGTCAGGTTGCTGATCAAGCCCGGGAAACGCACGCTGCGGGTATCCACACCAAAGCGGGTGAAGTAGTAGTCGCTCAACAGTTCACCAGTCACCTTAGTCACGCCGTAGATGGTGTTCGGGCGTTGGATGGTGTCCTGCGGTGTGTTGTCGTGCGGCGTCGAGGCACCGAAAGCACCAATCGACGAAGGTGTGAAGACGGCGCAGTTGAAGATGCGCGCCGTTTCAAGGCAGTTCACCAACGAGCCGATGCCGACATTCCAACCCAGCATGGGGTTCTTCTCGGCCGTGGCCGAAAGGATGGCGGCGAGGTTATAGATGGTGTCGATGTTGTAGCGTTTCACCACGTCGACGATTTGCATGATTTGCGTCGAGTCGATTCTTTCGAAAGGACCGTTTTCGACGATGTCGCCCGTCAGCTGACGGAGGTCGGAGGCAACCACGTTGTCGTTTCCGTAGGTTGCACGGAGTTTCTTCACCAATTCGGTTCCGATTTGTCCGCCGGAACCAACGATTAATATCTTTTTCATTTCAAGATTCCTTATTTCAAGATTCCTAATTCCTTACCAATCTTCACGAAAGCGGCGATGCACTTGTCAAGGTGCTCACGCTCGTGGGCGGCGCTCACCTGCACGCGGATGCGGGCCTGGCCCTTCGGCACCACAGGATAGTAGAATCCGGTGACGAAGATGCCTTCTTCCTGCAACTTGGCGGCAAACTTCTGCGACAGCGGGGCGTCGTAGAGCATCACGGCGCAGATGGCCGATTGCGAAGGCTTGCAGTCGAAGCCGGCCTCGGTCATCTTCTTGATAAAGTACTCGGTGTTGGCGTGCAGCTTGTCTTGCAGCGTGTTGGTCTCGCTCATCATCTCGAACATGCGGATGCCAGCGGCCACGAGGCCCGGAGCCATCGAGTTGGAGAACAGATACGGACGCGAGCGTTGACGCAGCATGTCAATGATTTCCTTGCGACCCGTGGTGAAGCCACCCATGGCGCCGCCGAAGGCCTTGCCGAGGGTACCGGTCAGGATTTCGATCTTGCCACGGAGGTTGTAGTGCTCAGTGACACCACGACCCGTGCGGCCGACCACACCAGCGGAGTGGCTTTCGTCGACCATCACCATGGCGTTGTACTTTTGGGCCAGTTCGTAGATCTTATCGAGCGGGCAGACATTGCCGTCCATCGAGAACACGCCGTCGGTGACGATGAGGCGGAAACGGCAGCCTTGAGCGTCTTGCAGTTGCTTCTCAAGGTCGGCCATGTCGGCGTTGGCATAGCGGAAACGCTGGGCCTTGCAGAGGCGCACGCCGTCGATGATGGAAGCGTGGTTCAAAGCATCGGAGATGATGGCATCGTCGGGACCGAGCAGCGGCTCGAACACACCGCCGTTGGCATCGAAGCAAGCGGCATAAAGGATGGTGTCTTCCGTGCCGAAGAACTCAGCGATCTTGGCTTCCAGCTTCTTGTGGAGGTCTTGGCAGCCACAAATGAAGCGGACAGAAGCCATACCGTAGCCACGGGCGTCCATGCCGTCCTTGGCAGCTTGGATCAGTTCTGGGTTGTCGGCGAGGCCGAGGTAGTTATTGGCGCAGAAGTTGAGGCACACCTTGCCACCAACCATGATTTCGGCGCCCTGGGCGCTCTCGATGATGCGTTCATGTTTATAAAGGCCATCGGCTTCGATCTGAGCCAATTCCTTCTTCAGATACTCTTGAAAACTTGCGTACATTTTTATTTAGTTTAAAGTTGTTCAGTTGTTTAGTTGTTCAGTTGGCGCGGAACGCGAGACAACGAGACGCGATGTCACGCCATCTGAAACTTTGGCCGCAAAGGTACGAAAAGGATTGATAAGTTGGAACGTTTTTCATCGAAATTCTTCCAATCATTCAGGTCTACGACTTAAATTCGTACCTTTGCGGCAAATTTAAACTCAAAACGATGAACGGTACCTTATATATTTACAACAGCCTCGCGCGCTGCAAGCAACCCTTCAAGCCGCTGAACGCCCCACATGTGGGCATGTACGTCTGCGGCCCGACCGTCTATGGCGACGCCCACCTTGGACACGCCCGTCCAGCCATCACCTTTGACCTGGTTTTCAGATATTTGCAACATCTCGGCTATAAAGTCCGCTATGTGCGCAACATCACCGACGTGGGCCATCTTGAGCACGATGCTGACGAAGGCGAGGACAAAATCGCGAAAAAAGCCCGCCTCGAGAACCTTGAGCCGATGGAGGTGGCGCAATACTACACCAACCGCTACCACGCCGCGATGGACAAGCTGAACGTGCTGCGTCCCTCGATTGAGCCGCACGCTTCGGGCCACATCATCGAGCAAATCGAGATGGTGAAGAAAATCCTCGACCACGGCTATGCCTACGTCGAAAACGGCTCGGTGTATTTCGACATCGAGAAATACAACCGCGAACACCCCTACGGCATCCTTTCGGGACGCAATTTCGAGGAAATGCTCAATACCACGCGCGAGCTGAGCGGCCAGGAAGAGAAGCACAACCCCGTCGACTTCGCCCTGTGGAAGAAGGCCGAGCCGAAGCACATCATGCGATGGCCTTCACCATGGAGCGACGGCTTCCCGGGCTGGCACATGGAATGTTCGGCGATGGGCTGCAAATACCTCGGTGAGACCTTCGACATCCACGGCGGCGGCATGGACCTCATGTTCCCGCACCACGAGTCGGAGATTGCGCAGAGCGTGGCCGCCAACGGCAAGCAACCCGTCACCTACTGGATGCACAACAACATGATCACCATCGGCGGACAGAAGATGGGCAAGTCGCTGGGCAACTTCATCACCCTCGATGAGTTCTTCAACGGCACCAGCCACAAAGACAAGGACGGCAACGAAATGATTGCACAGGCCTACACCCCGATGACCATCCGTTTCTTCATCCTGCAAGCCCACTACCGCAGCACCCTCGACTTCTCGAACGAAGCCCTGCAAGCTGCCGAGAAGGGCTACAACCGCCTGATGGAAGCCGTGAAAGCCGCCAAATCGCTGAAAGCCACCGAAGGCGCTGCTAACCTCGACATCCAAAAAATCGTTGATGCCTGCTACGATGCCATGAACGATGACTTCAACAGTCCCATCGTCATCGCCAACCTCTTCGAGGCCGTGCGCATGGTGAACACCATCAAGGACGGCAAGGCGCAAATCAACCCCGCCGAGTTGGAATTGCTCAACAAGCTGTTCCAAGACTTCGTCTTCGACATTTTGGGCTTGGTGGAAAGCGGCGTTTCGGAAGGTAACGGCAAACTCGTTGAAGGCCTGATGCAGACCATCATCGACATCCGCAAGCAAGCCCGCGCCAACAAGGACTGGGCCACCAGCGACAAGATCCGCGACAACCTCGCCCAACTGCACATCACACTGAAAGATGGTAAAGAGGGCACAAGTTGGGTGATGGATTAATAGGTTGCAGCCTAAAAACAAAGACATAACCTAAAAACTGAACAAAAATGGCATATCATTTCAAGAACCTGGTTTTTGAAGGTGGCGGCGTGAAAGGCATTGCCTACGTCGGGGCCATGGAAGTGCTTGAGCGCGAAGGCATCCTGCAAAGCATCGAGCGCGTGGCAGGCACTTCGGCGGGTGCCATGGTGGCCACTTTGGTCGGACTGGGCTTCAGTGCCGACGAACTGAAAGACGTTCTCTGGAAAATCAACTTTAAGAACTTCATGGACAGCTCGTGGGGTGTGGTGCGCGACACCGCCCGCCTGCTCAAGGAATATGGTTGGTACAAAGGCGACTTCTTCCGCAATTTGATGGCCGGCTACATCGAGCAAAAGACCGGCAACGGCGAAATCACCTTCGGCGAACTTGAGGAAATGCGTAAACAAGGCAAACCTTTTAGGGAAATCAACCTGATTGGCGCCGACCTCACAACGGGATATTCGAAAGTCTTCAATTTCAGCCAAACCCCTGATGTAAAAATCGCCGATGCTGCCCGCATTTCCATGTCGATTCCGCTGTTTTTCGCCGCCGTGAAAAGCGTTGGCGGCAACGACCATATCTACGTCGACGGTGGACTATTGGACAACTATGCCATCAAGATTTTCGACCAGTCACAGCTCGTTGCCGACAAAAACAACATCCGTCGGACGGAATACTACGAGAAAATCAACAAAGCGAGAAGGAAAATGAGAAGCATCCAACTGAACGAGTACGTCTACAACAAAGAGACATTGGGATTCCGTTTGGACGCCAAGGAAGACATCAACCTATTCGTCAACCACGACAACGCAGCGAAGAAGGACATTAACAGCTTCTTCACCTACACGAAGGCCTTGGTCACGGCGCTCATCGACTTCCAGA
>CAMUYT010000162.1 GCA_947164955.1 uncultured Bacteroidales bacterium
TGTAGTTTATGAAAACAAAAATCCTAATACCATTATTATTTGTAGTCCTCCAATCCCAAGCCCAAGTGGAAGGCTATTGGAAAGGCCAAATCGACCTCGGCGCACAAAAGATTGAAATGGCCTTCGACATCAAAATGACCGAAAACGGCTTTGTCTCCACTTTGGACGTACCGGCCCAAGGCGCGTTTGACGTGCCTGTCGACAAAACCGAGTTTCACCAAGGAAAACTTGACCTCCGCATGGACGCCATGAACGCCACCTATTCGGGCGAACTGAAAGGCTTAGTCATCGAAGGCTCGTTTACGCAACACGGGATGTCGTTCCCGCTCAACCTCGAAAGGGCCGTGAAAGAAGCCAAGCAAGCGCGTCCTCAGGACCCCAAGCCGCCGTTCAACTACAAGGCCGAGGAAGTGACCTTCATCAATCCGAAAGAAGGCAACACCCTTGCCGGAACGCTGACGCTTCCCGAAGGCGAAGGGCCTTTTCCCGCCGTGGTGCTCGTCTCGGGCAGCGGACAGCAGAACCGCGACGAGGAGCTGATGAACCATCGCCCGTTCTGGGTCGTTGCCGACTACCTTTCGCGCCGAGGCATAGCCGTGTTGCGCTACGACGACCGTGGCATGGGCGGCTCCACAGGCGAAGTGGTGGAAGCCACCTCGTTGGATTTCTCCTACGACGCCGAAGCCGCTTTTGATTTTCTACGTAACCGCAAGGAAATCAATGCTTCGCAAGTGGGCATTTTGGGTCACAGCGAAGGCGGAATCATCAATTTCATGGTGGCGGCACGTCGGCCCGAAGTGGCGTTTCTCATTTCGTTGGCAGGTTCGGCGGTGAAAGGCATTGATGTCCTAAAGGAACAGCAAAAGGCCATCCTTCGTGCGCAAGGCATGACGGAGGAAATGATACAATTCTCCACCAACGCCAACGCCCAATTGTTCGACATCGTGGAAGCCTCGAAGGATAGGGCAGAGGCCGACAGCCTCATGCGCCAATTGGTGAAAGGTTGGGGCTACAACGAAGAACTGACCGAACAAACCGTTGGCCAAATGACCTCCGCGTGGATGTATTATTTCCTGAAATACGACCCCGCTGAGGCTATCCTCAAGACGAATTGCCCAGCCCTGTTGCTCAATGGCTCGAAGGACGTGCAAGTCATTGCTTCCCAAAACCTTCCGGCCTATCAAAAGCTCATCGACGAGAACGGCAAGACCAACCTCACCCTGCAAGAATTCCCCGGCCTGAACCATCTATTTCAGCATTGCGAGACGGGAGCGCCCGCGGAATACGCCACGATTGAGGAGACGATTTCCGAGGAAGTGTTGGAACGGATTGCCGAATTTGTGAAAGGAATTGAAAAATAATTCGTAGAAATTCGCAGCATGAGCTGCAAAATTCATCCGTTTTAATATGTGAAATTCGTAGTTGTTGCTTTTATAATCCATAATTAAACAAATAATTCTCTGTTGTATTTTGTTTTTTTCCTAAATTTGTGGCCGAGATTTTTAACCATTGACCTTGAAGAAGCGGCTGCAAAATATGGATCGTTTGTCGGATCGGCAGTTGGTTGACCTGCTTTTGGCCAACGACGAGGATGCGATTGAGTATGTCTTTTTCCATCGTTGCAACGACATGTTTGCCCATGTCATCAATGGCATATTCCACGAACAGGTCAAGAAGGAGGAACTGGTCACGGATTTCTATCTCTACTTGCGCGCCGATGATTGGAGGCGGCTGCGGCAGTTCGCGTTCAGGTCGGAGCTGAACACTTGGCTCACGGTGATTGCCATCAGGTTTTTCAACGAGAAAAAGAGGACGTTGCAGGGTGGCATAGCCGACGAAAAGGTCCAGACATTGGAGGCCGTCGAACAAATCGCAGACGACTATGACCTCTTTAGCGAATTATCGAGGGTGGAGCTTTATAAGGCGGTTGAAAGTCTGCCCAAACCTCGCGAACGAATGGCTTTGTTAGGTGAACTGGCAGGAAAACGTGCAGAGGCCATTGCCTCGGAGCTCGGCCTCACGGTTTCGGCGGTCTACAAACTGATCAAGAAAGCCAAAGTGGCAGTGGCAAAAATCATGAAAGGGAATGAGCAATGATTGACGATAAGATGAAAATAACCGACGAGCAGTTGGCTTGTTATCTTGAAGGCAAGCTGACAGGGGAGGAGAAACAGGCCGTTGAGGCCTATCTCTCCGCCAACAAGGAGGCTATGGACACGCTGATGATGGCGCGTTACGAGATGGGCTTCCGCAAAGTCAGGCGGCATTTCTATGTCTATGCCATCATCGGGCTGGTGATGGCGGCCGGTCTTGCCCTGCTGCTTTGGCGACTGCTCACGCCGATACAGATGAAGGTCAACATCACGGAAGACAAGGTCTATGCCATTCCCAATGTGCCATTCGAGGACGGCACTCTCGAATGCGAATACGCTGGCAACGCTTTGCAGCGCATTCCTATTACCGCCGAAAGCCGAACGGTGTTCCTCAACGACATTCCTTATCGCTTGAAATCCAATCCCGTGCACCTCGTGTTCGAAGCAGAAGGTTACCAAACCATCGATACTGTCGTGAAGGCCCAACGTTGCGTTGAGCTCAGCATCAGGCGCAACAACGATTTGGGCGTGGTGTTTGGCCGCGTATGCGATTTTGAGAACGGACAACCCATTGAAGGCGCGTCCGTTAGCTTGCTTGACTTGACAACGACCACCGATGCCTTGGGGCAGTTCAGGATTGAGATTCCTTTCGAGAAACAGGACGAAGCCCAACGGGTTTCGATTACCAAAGAAGGCTATCAGACTTGGGACGAGCTCTATCGGCCTTCTGCCACCGAGCCTTGGCTCATCAGCATGGAAAAGGAGGTGCAGCCATGAGAAAGCTTATGATTTTCTTGATGTTGCTCGGTACGTCGGCATACGGCCAGATGGTGCAATACGGCAAAGTGACCGAAATGGACGAACACGGTAACCTGCTCGCGGGCACTACGCTCACGGTACCAACGGAGCACGATTGCCAGCCTACCCAAAGCGACTCGAAAGGGTGCTTCCGCCTTTGCTTCGACAAGCACCGCGTGGGCGATGTGGTCTCCCAAATCACGGCGAGGAAAAAAGGCTATGAGGTGGTGAACATCCACGTGACCCGCAATTGGACCTTGACCACTGCCGACACGCTTCGCATTGTCATGGCACCCAAGAACAAGGTGAAGGAAGCGCGCCTGAAGTATTACGAGCTGAGCGGCCTGTCGCCCGATGTCGTTTTGCCCGATGGCCTGTCGCTTTATGAAGTGGAGTCGCAGCTTTTCGCTTTCCATATCAGCCATTACGAGAATGGGGTTGCCCCATCGGACGTGGACGTTGACATTCCCGTTGCCGAAGAGGTGAACGACAAGACTTTTGCCGTTATCATCGCCAATGAGGACTACCAACGCGAGCAAAACGTGCCCTTCGCCAAGCATGATGGCGAGGTGTTCAAGGAGTATTGCACCCGGCTGTTAGGCATCCCCGAGGAAAACATCCATTGGGTGACCGACGCCACGTTGAACAACATACGTTACGAAGTGGACTGGCTGGAAGCCACTTTGGCGGCTTATCCTGGCGAGGCCAAAGGCATTTTCTATTACTCGGGCCACGGCATCCCCGACGAGACGAGCCGCAGCGCATATCTGCTGCCCGTGGATGGCTACGGCACCAATATGGCGTCGAGTTATGGCTTGGACGAGCTCTATGCCCAATTAGGCTCGGTCGATGCCGAGTTGATAACCTATTTCGTCGACGCCTGCTTCAGCGGTGCCACCCGTGAGGGCGAGATGATGGCGGAGACTCGCGGTGTGGCGGTCAACTCGAAGGCGGGCGAATTGCAAGGCAACGCCATCGCCTTCTCGGCGGCAAGGGGCAACGAGACGGCTTTTGCTTACGACGAAAAGTCGCACGGCATGTTCACGTACTACCTGCTGAAGAAGCTGAAAGAGAGCCGTGGCAACCTCACCGCAGGCGAGCTGGCCGACTACCTCGGTGAAAACGTGGCCCGCATGTCGGCGCTGCAAGGCATGAAGACACAACGTCCATCGGCCAATGGCACGATGCAGGATTGGAGAACGATAAAACTGAAGTAAATGATGAGAAACAAGGCTTTCATATTGTTTTGGCTTGGCATGATGCTGATGCAACCTTGTGTGGCGCAAGAGAAGACCGACATCGTCAAGGCGTACCCACAAGGGAAAAACATCGTGGTGGAATACGACCTCGGCGCCGATGCCGACTTCGTGCGTCTCTACGTCTCGTTGGACGGCGGTGCCAACTACCGCGGTCCTTTGCAGCAGGTGAGCGGCGACGTGGCCGACGTGAAGGCGGGCTTCGGTCGCAGCATCGTTTGGAATGTGCTGAAAGAGCTCAATCAGCAGTCGTTCGACAACGAGACGGTGCGGTTCAAGCTCGGGGTGAAGCTGAAAGAGCGCTGGCCTAAGGAGACCTTTGTCACCTTCAATGCCGCCTATAGCTTCAGCCCACAGGTCTCGTTTGGCTTTTCTGTGGGGCAGGTGAAGCGCTTCGGCTGGTTCGTCAGCGTGATGACGAATGGCAACTTCTCAGGGTTTGAACCGGACGGTGATTGCGATCGCGATGGCTTCACCGAAGGCAACTTCTTGCCGTATTATACCGGTGAGACTTCCAAAACAAGATTGTCGGCGATGGCGGGTGGCTTGATGAAAGTGT
>CAMUYT010000163.1 GCA_947164955.1 uncultured Bacteroidales bacterium
ATGGCCTATCAAGTGGCCAAGGAAGTGGGCGGTCTCGCAGCTTCGGCCTTCAGCATGGATGTCGACGCCATCTTCCTCACTGGTGGCATGGCCTACGACAAGACCTTCTGTGGCTTGGTGAAGTCGCACGTGGAGAAGATCGCTCCCGTCTACGTCTATCCTGGCGAAGACGAGATGAAAGCCTTGGCGCTCAACGGCCTCATGGTCCTCAATGGAGAAACCGAGGTGAAAACCTATAAAGAATAACCATTCGTTATAGGCATTGTAGGGCTGTCACATCGTGGCAGCCGCATGAATTGTAGGGCTGTCACACCGTGGCTGCCGCAGGTTGGATTTATCTGCGGCTGCCGTGGTACGACAGCCCTACAAACATTAATTTCCGGCGCAAGCCGCCGTGGCCGCGCTAATCGTAATGCCAGGAATGCCTTCCAATTGATGCGCACACGATTCCAACGTGGCACCTGTGGTAAGCACGTCGTCGATCAAGAGGACGTGCTTTCCTTTTAGTTCTTCGGAAAAACGCACCTCGAAGATGTCCTTCACATTCTTGAAGCGTTCCTCGGCGGTTTTATGGGTCTGGGTTTCCGTGTAAATGCCTCTGACAAGGTATTTGTCGCCAACAGGAATACCTGTGACTTTGTTGATTCCTCGGGCAATCATGAGGCTTTGGTTGTAGCCACGCTGCCGTTCTCGTTTTGGGTGGAGTGGCACGGGAATAAGGTAGTCGATGCCTTGAAACAATGGAGCGTCTTTGATGCTCAAGCCGATTTGCTCCCCAAGAAAAACGCCTGCTTCCTTGTTGCCTTTGTATTTCAGCTGATGGATGAGATGCTGCACCTTGCCCGACTTGGCGAAGAAAAAACATGCAGTGACAGCATGGAAGCGCACCCGACCATAAAAGCCTTGGGCCAAAGGGTTCTCAGCGTTGTGTTCATAGCCCGTACGAGGCAACAGATGACGACATTTCAGGCAAACGGTCTCCTCGTCTTTGAGCAAGCCCTCTCCACAAGCGGCGCAGACGCGTGGATAAAACAAGTTGAGGATGCTATCGAGCCAGTCGCGGATGGTCATGGTTTATTGTCCAATGCGGATATATTTCTTACGGGGCACCATGGCTTTGCTTTTGCCTGTTTCGGCCGCCTCGTCGAGTTCATACATCTTGTAATCGACTGAAAAATCGAGCGAGTCGGGGAGGAGTTCGTCGGTGCGGCCTTGTTCGCGCAGCACTTCGTTGTACATTCGGCGGTTGCGCAGCAAAGTGGCCTGTCGACGCGCCGACTTGTTGTATTTGTCGTAGAGATATTGTATCGGGCTGGCCGTGACGGTAAGCATACCATTGCCTGCTGGCGCTCGGCTCAGCCAGAGTTCATTAAGGTCGTCGTTGAGGCGCTGAATCTCATCAGGCGTCTCGATGCTCGGCATGGTGATGAGCATTTCCTTGAAAGTCTCGTAGTTGGTGAATGGCAGAACGGTCACCTCGCGCAAGGTAATGGTCTCGGGACGCAGCCGGATGACAAGCGTGTCGGCACTGGTGAGCGATTCGTCGATGGCGATGAGTCGTCGCTGGTAGCCAATGCAACTCACCCAAAGCGTGTCGACCTGTCGGGCCTGGATATGGAACTTGCCTTGTTGGTTGGTGATGGTGCCATAATGTGCCAACTTACTGATGACGTGTGTATTACGAATAGGATGTAGACTGTCGGCGGTGACCACATAGCCATAAAAATCCATGCGTTTGTGTTCCTCATCGCTTTGCGCAAAGGCGGCGACACAACACGACATCAGGGCAAATATGAACAACAGATGCTTCACTCCAATCGATTTCGGGTGCTAAGATACAACAAATATTGAACGGCGAAACATCTTTTTTATTTTTTCTTCGCATTAATCTGCCCTTCGTTCCAAATATTAACCCTATTTTTGCGTTGATATTACAATTGCAATCTCATCCACTATGAATCTCAACGTCATCAACACCTCAAATAATCCCCTGCCGGCCTATGAGACGAAAAACTCGGCTGGCATGGACCTTCGTGCCTATTTGCCCGAAGGCCCTATCACGCTGGAACCTATGCAACGTGGCCTCGTGCCGACAGGTCTCTATATGGAAATCCCTGAAGGCTATGAAGGACAAGTGCGCCCACGCAGCGGTCTCGCCCTCAAGAGTGGCATCACCGTCCTCAACGCACCAGGCACTATCGACGCCGACTATCGCGGCCAGATTTGCGTCATTTTGATTAATTTGTCCGACAAGCCCTTCGTCATCAACAGCGGCGACCGCATTGCGCAGATGGTCATCGCCCGATGCGAGCAAGCCGAAGTCGTACAAGTGGAAACACTGAGCGAAACCGAACGCGGCGCCGGAGGTTTCGGTCACACTGGAAAAAACTAAGTACAAATGAAAAGAGTATTATTATTGTTGTTGTTGGGTGGTTGTATCACCATGGGCTTCGCCCAAACCATGTCATCGGAATATGAAGGCAGACCCGACAAGAAAAAGAATGCCACCTATTTCTCGAACGGCTTGCAAAGCAAGTACCGCGACGACACCGATGGCGCCATTCGCAACTTCGAGCAAGCCCTGCGCTACATGCCCGACGATGCCGCCTCGATGTTCGAGTTGAGCGAACAGTATGTCAACGCAGGACGCACTGAGGAAGCCTTCAAGATGATCCAAAAAGCCACCGAACTCGACCCCGAGAACAAATGGTACCAGATGCGCCTCGGCAAGTTTTACCGCAACTTGGAGCAATACGACAAATTCACCAAATTGTATGAAGGCCTCACCGCCAAATATCCAGACGACCTCGACATGCTCAGCGAGTTGATCGATGCCTATCTCGTCACGGAAAAATACGACAAGGCTTTGGAGAAGATGAACCTTTTGGAACAACAAGTCGGTCAAAATGAGTTTATTACAGAGCAAAAACTGAACATCTACAAGCGCCAGGGCAACACCAAGAAACTTTTGGCCGAATTGGAACGGCTCACCAAAGAGAACCCCGACAACCCACGCTACTTTGCCTTGCTCGCCAAGGAGTATTCCGACAACGGCAAGGACAAGGAAGCCCTCAAGACCTTCGAGAAGGTGAGGGAACTCAACCCTAACGATCCTTACATCAACATCTCTTTGTTGGAATATTACGAGAAAAACGGCGACAAGGACAAGGCTTTCAACGAACTATTGGCCGCCATCCGCAACAAGAACCTCGACCTGGCCACCAAAGGCAATATCTATGACTATTGGATGCAGAAAAACAACCAATCGAAACAGATCAACGAACAAGTCAGACAATGTGGGGAAGCCTTCGTCGAGACCCATCCCGACAACAAGCTTGGGTATCTCATCCTTGGCTCCTATTATATGGTGAACGAAAACGCCCTGAAGTCGAAAGAGCTGCATCAAAAAGCCTTGTCCATCGACAGCACCGACTTCCGTTCATGGCAAAACCTCATCATCAGCGAATCGTATCTTGACGAAAACGAGGCCGTACGCGACCATGCCGTTTCAGCACTGAAATACTATCCCATGCAGCCTGTATTCTATTGGTATGCAGGCGTGGCCAGCGCCATGTTGGAAAACAACGAGGAAGCCATCACTTATTTGGACAAAGGCCGTCGCTACACCTCCGACAAACTACAGATGGCCGAATTTGACGCGTTTTTGGGCGACCTTTACCATAGGCAAGGCGACGACGACAAAGCTTTCGACGCCTACGACCGCACCCTCCGCAATAATCCGGACAACGCCCTCGTGTTGAACAATTACGCCTATTACCTCTCACTGCGCGGCGAAAGGCTCGAAGAAGCCTTACAAATGGCCATCAAGGCCAATGAACTCATGCCCGACAACGTCTATTACACCGACACTTACGCCTGGGTGCTTTACAAGCTCGGGCGTTATAAGGAAGCCGAGGAAATGATGAAAAAATGCCTTGGCCTTGAGAAGAACCCCTCGGGCGCAAATCTGGAACACTATGGCGACATCCTCTTCAAACTCGGAAAAACAGACGAAGCCAAGACCTACTGGAACAAAGCCAAACAAGAGGAAGGCCATTCCAACGATTTGGAACGAAAATTGAAGGAAAACTAAGCGTGAAGGTTTTTTCAAAAATAGCATTCCTCGTCCTACTGCTGGTCGCCACTTCCTGCGCCTCGCGCAAGAAAACGACTATGCCCAAGCCGCAATCGTTTGAATGGCTCACCGCCAACCTGAGCATCCAAGCCGAAGGCAACGGTATGGCTTACAACGACTTGTCGGGACAACTCAGGATGAGGAAAGATAGCCTTGTCTGGGTCAGCGTGACCGCCACAATGGGTGTGGAAGTATTACGTGCCAAAATCAGCAACGATTCCATCTGGATTCTCAACCGCTTGGAAAAGACCTATTTGGCCGAGCATGTAGACAGCCTCGATCAGCAAATCGGACCTTTATTTGGTTTGAGACTACCGTTTGTGCAATTTGTGCTTTTGGACAATATCGAAGGCATTCCACCCGTTGAAAACCAAACGGTTGGGTGGAATCAATACGATTACTATACAGGAGAAATTAAAGTTAAGCTAAAATACTCCAACATCAAATTGGACCAACCCACCACCTTTCCGCTGAAAATTACCAACAAGATGGAACGCATCCAACTGCCAATGAAACAATGAAGAAACCAGGTATCATATTGATTTTGTTGCTATTGGCT
>CAMUYT010000164.1 GCA_947164955.1 uncultured Bacteroidales bacterium
CCAAATACGACCGTCGCCACGACATCAGCATCACCGTGCAGCACAAGTTCAGCGATCGTTTTGACCTGAGCGGCACTTGGGTCTTCAGCAGCGGCAACTGCGGCACACTTGGTACGCAAATCTACGAGGGCCTCCCCGACGGAAACGGCTATATTCCCGAAATCCAGGACTTCGAGCGCAACAACTTCCGCATGCCCAACTACCACCGCCTCGACCTCAGCGCGAACTTCCACAAGCAGAAGAAACATGGCATCCGCACGTGGAACATCAGCGTCTACAACGCATACAACCACAACAACCCGTTTGTCGTCTATGCCGATTACCATTGGGACCAAGCCACCGATTCGGAAAAGAAAGTGTTGATGCAAGCCAGCCTGTTCCCGATAATACCTTCTGTCAGTTATAGTTATAAGTTCTAAGTTAGTATTAGTGAAACAAAACTTGCAAAACTCGCAAAACAATGAATAAGTCCAAAGAGAAGCGTGTGGCGGCACCCAACCGGGTTGCCGCCGGAAAGCCGCCAGTTGGCCGCTTTCCCCAGCCTAAAGAAAACGTTTTGGCGGTTTTGTTAGTTTTGTGATAAAAAAAGTTGAAAAATGAAAAACGTATTTGTTTTAATATTAAGTTTATTAGTGTTGGTTTCCTGCGAGAAGGAAATCGAATTCAAAGGCGAGCAAACCGACCCGAAATTGGTCGTCAATTGCCTTGCCGAAGCCGGCCAGCCCGTGAAGGCCTACATCAGCAAGAGCTATTTCTTCTTAGACACCGACGAAAACACCCAAGTTCCTGACGATGTCGTGGCCACACTCTACGTGAACGACAACCTCATTGGCGCGATGACGCCACACACCGACACGATTTGGCATAGTTGGTACGATTACGATGAAGAAGGCAATCCCTACCATTCCTATCGCCTTGCCACCGTTTTCAGTAATGAGTATTGCCCGCAAGAAGGCGACGTGGTGCGCATCACCGCTTCGGCCAATGGTTACGACGATGTGGAAGGCGCGTCGAGTGCGTTGCCCAAGCCCATTGATTGCCAAATGAGCGTCGAAGTGACTAGATGGTATGGTGGCTATACTCAATATTACAACCATCAGACGGGGCAGTATGAGGAAGATAGCGTGTATAGCATCTCGGGCTACATGGACTTGACCTTCACCATCAGCGACCCGAATCCTGGGCAAACGGATTATTTCCGTTTCCACTTGAACGGCGACAACGGCATCTCCATTGGCGACAACCGTTGGAGCGTTTACTTTGATTACGACGACCCCATTTTCGGCACGAGTCTCGAAAACGATTTCGTCGACTTCAGCGACTTGGACCTGCGCCCCGAGGGTGTTTTCACGGACGTCCTCTTCGATGGCAAGGAATACCAAATCAAAATCAAGGACTTGCATTTCAACATGGATTTAGCTGCAGACTACAATCCTGATTTCTATCGGGTGCCTTTCAATGTGGAGCACCTCACAAAGGAATACTACAACTACCTGAACACGTGCAACCAAGGCGAGGTGGGGTTCCAGATTTGGGCCGAGCCTATCCAGACTTTTAGCAACGTGAAAGGCGGCTATGGCGTTGTGGCTGGCCATACGGTGGAAACGCTGTGGCTGGATTTGCCGTTGGAGGAATAAAAACCGTAGGGCTGTCACATCGTGGCAGCCGCTGGCTTGCATTCGGCTCGAATGCACTGGACAGCGGCTGCCGTGATACGACAGCCCTACAAATTTAATCGATTAATAAATCATTTCACTGAAGCGGCCCATTTTTCGATGTCGGCCTTGTCGATGCTGTTGAGCAACTTGCCTTCGCCGAACTTGTAGTCGGGATAGGCGGCTTGCAGGTCTTCACACGACTTCTTGATGCTGCTGCCGCCGGAGGTGGCGAAGGGCACGATGGTCTTGCCCGTGAAGTCGTTAGCCTCGATGAAGGTATTGATGATGGTCGGGGCGGTGTACCACCAGATGGGGAAGCCCACGTAGACCACGTCGTAGTTGGCGAGATCGACCTTGCCACCGTCCTTCAGGGCAGGGCGCGAGGTCTTGTCGGCCATCTCCACGCTCGAGCGCGACTGCTTGTTTTGCCAATCGAGGTCGGCCTCGGTGTAGAGGGTCTCGGGGGTGATTTCGAAGAGGTCGGCGCCGATGATACCGGCCAATTCATTAGCGGCATTGCGGGTCACGCCCGAAGCCGAGAAATAAGTCACTAATGCTTTCATAGTGTTGTTGTTTGGGGTTTGTTCTTGTTCAACGGTCGCTGTTTCGGTCGCTGAGCCTGTCGAAGCGCCGTTCTGTTCTTTGTTTTCATTGTTTTGTGCGTTGCCGCAACCCATGAGGGCGGCCAGCACCATGATCAATGCAAATTTTTTCATTTAGCTTTAATTTTTGAATGAGGCTGCAAAATTACAATTTTTTTCTATTTTTGCCGTTCAATCCTCAATTAAACGATTTAAACAACCAACTATTAAACATCATCTAACATGGATTTAAGCAACATCTTAGGCGCACTTACCGGCAACGATGCCGCCAGCGCCGTCGCACAAAACCTCAACCTCGACTCGAAGCAAGTGTCTTCGGTCATCACCGCTGCCCTGCCGTCGCTCCTTGGCGCGATGCAGAAAAACGCTTCTTCAGAAGCTGGCGCAGCCTCATTAGCACAAGCCCTTGGCCAACATGCCGGCAACGCGGGCAACATCCTCAACAACCTGAAAGGTGCCGACTTGACTGACGGTGGCAAGATCTTGAGCCACATCTTTGGCGGCAACCTCAACAATGTGTTGGGTGGCATCTCGAAGCAAACGGGCGTGGCCTCCAACTTCGTTAACAAAATCTTGTCGTCCATCGCTCCCAGCCTGCTCGCCCTCCTCGGCAAGCAAAACGGCAATGCTGGCGCCGCTGGCATAGGCAACCTGCTTGGTGGTCTCCTTGGAGGCTCGCAACAGAGCAGCGGCCTTGGCAGCATCCTTGGCGCAGCCATGAAGGACAAGGACGGCGATGGCAAACCCGACATCTTGGGTGGCCTCGGCAGCCTCTTCGGGAAATAATAGTTTTTCTTTTTCACGCAAAATCCGCAGAATCTTGTGAAGCCTATCGGACGCTACGTTTGCGTCGCTTTGCGCTTCCCATAGTTCTGCGGATTCTGCGTGTATTAATCCCCGCGTGTTCTCTTATTCCACAATGGTCATCTCGTCAATCAAGTGGCCGGCGCCGGCAAACTTGTCGATGATGAAGAGCACATAGCGGATGTCGACCGAGATGTTGCGACAGATGTCGGGGTCGTAAATGAGGTCGCTCATGGTGCCTTCCCAGCAACGGTCGAAGTTGAGGCCGAGCAGCTGACCGTCAGCATTCAAGATCGGGCTGCCTGAGTTGCCGCCCGTGGTGTGTACACTCGCCGTGAAAGCCACATGCATGGTGCCGTCCTTGTCGGCATAACGGCCATAGTCTTTCTTGTTGTACAACTCCTTCAAGCGCGGTTCCACCACATAGTCGTAGATGTCGGGGTTCTCCTTCTGCATGATGCCCTCAAGCGTGGTGAAGTGGCGGAACGTCTTGCCGTCTTGCGGCTTGAAGCCTTCCACCTTGCCATAGGTGACGCGCAGGGTAAAGTTGGCATCAGGGAAGAGCCGCTTCTCGGGCTGCATCTCCATCTGGCCTTTCATGTAGATGCGGCACAGGCGGTCGTTGTCCTTGGTGATGCTTGAGATGTTGTCGTACACCTTATCGCGATAGAAACCAATCAGGCTCTGGTAGACTTTCATGGCGGGGTCATTGGCCAGTTTTTTGGCATCCTTGACCTTGAAACCGTCAAGTAGGGCCGTCACCTTGGCTTCGTCGGTGAACATTGTCTTGTCGAAAAGCTTGTCGACGTATTCATCCACGTCCTTGATGTCGTTGAGGAAAGACGGGCGGAAGTCGGCGGGCTGGGCCTTCAGGTATTCCTTGAGCAACATCTTGGCCACGTCGCGGTCGATGGGCTCGTAATAGTCCTTATAGAAACTCGGGATGGCGGCTTGCAGGTTGGCCACCATTTGGTCGACTTTGTCCTGGGCTGTTTCCTTGTCCACAGCGGCAAGGCGCGCAAACCGTCCTGCAAAACTGACTAACTCAATGCGCAGACCTGCCTCGGCCATATAAGTGTAGGCCAGCTGGTAAGGCTCCAGGTCCTTGTAGTTCTTCTTGAAATCCTTAAGCAAATTAGCGTACATATAGCGGCTGCGCGACTGCATGACCCAGTCGTAGAAGCGGGCCTCAAAATCGTGTTTCTTCTGCACGCCGTGGAAGTGGTTGATGCCTTCGGTCACGCCCATCCATTTCTTCCAGCCGTTGCCGATGCCAGCGTGCTTGGAGGCGTATTGGATGCGCACCTTAGGGTCTTGTTCCTGGTATTGGTTGTAGATATCCAAGACCTTGCCGCGCAGGTCCACCGTAATCGGGTCGATGACGTTGGCTTCTTGGTCGACGGCCACGGCGGGCAGGTATTCGTTGGTGCGGGCAGGATAACCGAACACGAAGGCGAAGTCGCCCTCGTTGGCGCCTTTCAACGAGATTTCGAGATGCTGTGCAGGTTTGTAAGGCACGTTGTCCTTGTGGTACACTGCCGGATGACCGTCCTTATCGGCATAAACGCGAAACACGCTGAAGTCGCCCGTGTGGCGAGGCCACACCCAGTTGTCGGTGTCGCC
>CAMUYT010000165.1 GCA_947164955.1 uncultured Bacteroidales bacterium
GATTGTGGCTTCAGCAAGTATAATAATAAATGACTATGAACGAAATCTACGACTTTTATAACAATGGTGCCGAGATAGGCCGGCTGGAACGCGGTTTAGGCATTGTGGAGTTCCATCGGACCAAGGAGATTCTGTTGCGTTATATTGAAAGTGGCAAGGTGATCTACGACATTGGCGGCGGCATTGGGATGTATGCGGCTTGGTTGGCGAAGAAAGGCAACGAGGTACATCTCATCGAGTTGGCCGAAAATGCCGTGGAATACGCCAAGGCGAATATGATGCAGGATTGCCAATTCATCGCCGAGACAGGCAACGCCTTGCAAGTCAATCGTCCCGACGAGAGTGCAGATGTAGTGCTCCTGATGGGGCCTCAGTACCATCTGCGCGATAGGGAAGAGCGTTTGCAGTCGCTCCGCGAGGCGTATCGAGTGTTGAAGAAAGGAGGTCTCCTGGTGGCGGCTGGCATCTCCAAGTTCAGTTCCATGACCTGGGCCTTGTCGGTGTATGGCGAGAAGAAGAACCAGAACCTCATGGAATTCCTCGACGACCCCGTGTTTTTCAACATGATCAAAGGCGAAATGACCACGGGCGACCATGTCCGACCGGCAGAATACCCGAGGTTCATCGCGGAGTCGTATTTTACCACTTCGGAGGAGATGAAATCGGAAATCACGGAGGTAGGTTTCGCGGTGGAGAAAGCCATTGCCGTGGAAGGCTGCATCTGGTTCACGCCGCACCTTGCCGAGAAATGGGAGGACAAGGCCAGCCGTGAGCGCCTGTTGGACATCGTTAGGCTGACGGAGAGTGAGCCCGAGATGATGGGCATGAGTCCACATTTCTTGGTGGTGGCAAGGAAATGAAAGTATTTTATGGTAAACGAAAAAAAACATAGGATCCGCATCCCGCTCTATGCCAAAATCTTGCTTGGTATGGGCTTGGGCATTGGTTTTGGCTTTTTGGCCATCGGCTTGCATGGGGAAGGCTTTGTGCGCGACTGGGTGGCACCTTTCGGCACCATCTTCATGCGGCTGCTCAAGCTGATAGCCGTGCCGTTGGTGCTGGTGTCGCTCGTTTTGGGCGTGGTCAACTTGAAGGACATCAAGAATTTGTCGCGTATCGGGCTGAAAACCATCTTGATTTATGTCTGTACGACGGTCCTTGCGGTGAGCATCGGCTTGGGCATGGTCAGTGCGATAAAGCCGGGGAGGTTTTTCCCAAAAGACAAGCAGACCGAGTTCGTGGAACGCTACGAGCAGACCGTTTTGTCGCGCGAGGCCGAGATGCAGCAGGTGAAGGATGAGTCGCCCCTGCAATTTGTGGTCGACATGGTGCCCGAGAACCTTTTTCAAGCTTTGGGCGACAACTCCAAGATGCTGCAAATCATCTTCTTCGCCTTGCTTTTTGGCGTGGCGTTGATTGTGGTCGGGCCATCGAAAACGCCTTCGATCGTGCGGTTTTTCCAGCAGTTGAACCTTGTCTTGCTCAAAATCATCGATTTCATCATGGCCTTTGCGCCGGTTGGTGTTTTCGCGCTGATGGCGGCCTTGATTGTGGACTATTCGGGCGACGCGGGCATCTTCTCCGCCTTGGGAATGTATGCGCTGACGGTCGTTTTGGCCTTGGCGGTCATCATCTTTTTGGTCTATCCGCTCCTCATGCGCTGCTTTGGCGGACGCACGTTGAAACAGTTTTTCCACGCCGTGTTTCCCGTGCAGATGCTGGCTTTTTCGACCAGTTCGAGTGCGGCCACGCTGCCGTTGACGATGGAACGCACGCGGAAACACCTCGGCGTTTCGGAGGAGGTGGCGGATTTTGTTTTGCCCGTGGGCGTTACCATCAACATGGACGGCACGAGTTGTTACCAAGCGGTGGCGGCGGTGTTTTTGGCGCAGGTGCTCGGCCTTGATTTGACCTTTGGGCAGATGCTGCTCATCTTGGCCACGGCTACGCTCTCGTCCATTGGCACGCCAGGCATACCAGGCGGCTCCATCGTGATGCTGATGATTGTGCTCGACTCGGTGGGCATCCCGATTGAGGGTTTGGCGCTCATTTTGGGCATCGACAGGCCTTTGGACATGGTGCGCACAATGGTGAACGTGACGGGCGACATGACCGTGGCCTGCGTGGTCGACAAGAGGAACAATACAAAATCGGCCGGCCACGGGGCGTGACCGACCGATTTTGATGGTACAAGAACGGTTTTACTCGTCCTCGCAGCCTAGCTTTTTGGATTTCTCTTCAATGAATTTCCCGATTTTTTCGAGATATTTTTCAATCTCTTCTTTCTCTTTTTCGGTGATTTTGTCCTCGTCGGCATACTCTCCGTTAGCTAATCCGCTAAAAAGCAGCCCGATTGCGGCTTCTTGAAGCTCATCACATGTCTTAGCGTCCTTGGCGGCCTTTTCGAGCTTTTCATAAAGAGCCTTCGATTCCGTGAATTCCTTTGAACCTTTGGTAGTCCCACCGCCGCATTGTGTGAACGCGAACAGCATCATGCCCGCAAGGGCGATAATCAAAGCTTTCTTCATAGTGTTGTTGTTTTAAGGGTTTGAGTTAGTTATGTTTATGTCGCCACAAAAATAGTAAAAATCAGGAATATGCAAGCGTTTTTGGAAAAATGTTCAAAAAATCGTGTTTGGACTGAAATTAATACCTAATCGAAAGCCCGGTAGATTTTACGTTGTAAACTTTCTTTACACTGCTGTAAAGAACCTTTACACTTTACATTTTACACTTAAATCTTAAATTGTTGAATATTAAATAATTACAAATTTGGCACGAATTATGCTATGCCTTTTGGCAACATTAAATATATGTGAGATGAAAGCTAAACATACCTTTTTCATTTTGATGATGTCTTTTGGGGCCTTGAATATGGTCAAGGCCCAAGACACCCCTACTTTGACCCTCAAAGAATGTATGCGCTATGCCGTGGAGCACTCCACGAAGATACGCATTGCCCAAGCCGACAACCGCGATGCGCAAATCGACCGGCGCGACGCCATCCTTGCGGCCTTCACGCCTACGGTGGAAGGTAGCACTTACGCCTATTCCAACTTTGGCCGCAGCATCGACCCGGAGACGAACACCTACATCAGGACGACCTCGTTCCACAACGGCTACAGCCTCTCGGCGGGCATCAACCTCTTCAACGGCTTTCAGGCCGTCAACAACCTGAAAATCACCAAGACGGCGCAACTGATGGGTCTCACCAAGGAACAACAGACCGAGGATCAAATCTGCTTGGCTACGATGGAAGCCTACTGCAACGTGTTGTATTACACCGAGATGCAGAAAGCCCTGCAAGCGCAGGTGGCTTCGGCGGAGAAATCCGTGCAGCTGGCCACACGGCAGGAGGAATTGGGCCTGAAGTCGCACGCCGACGTGGTGCAGATGCAGAGCGACCTCGCCGAGCGGCAATATCTATTGACCCAATGCCGTAACAGCCTTAACGACGCAATGATCACCCTGAAGGACGTGATGTTTTGGCCGATTGAGGAACCGCTGAAAATTGACGGTTTGTCTGTAGGGCTGTCATATAATGGCAGCCGCACATCGGTGGGTCCGTCACACCGTGGCAGCCGCATCACCAACGATTCGTTAGTGCGGCTGCCGCAATGCGACAGCCCTACAACGGATGAAACCGTTTCCGAAATGGTTGATTTTGCCAAAAACAACATGCCTGCCGTCCTTTTGGCCGAAGGCACAATGAAGAACGCCCGCCTCGCTCTCAAGACGGCCCGCTGGCAGCTGTTGCCAAGGCTCTCGCTCTATGGCGGCTGGTCGACGACCTATTTCACCTATCCCGGGATGGAAGGCTATGTGCCCACGCCTTTTATGGAACAGTTGAAGAACAACAGCGGCGAGTATGTGCAGCTCTCGCTGAGCATCCCCATCTTCGACCGCCTCTCGAAACATTCCAACATTGCAAAGCGGAAAAACGCCTACGACCGCGCCTGCGCCGACTACGAGCAGACACTCCAAACCGTGGAGGCCGAGGTGCGTCGTGCCATCGCCGACCGCGACGGCTCGGCTGACGCGCTGCGACAGGCCGCCGCCCGCGCCGAATTGCAGGAAGAGGCATATACACTCAACGGCAAACGCTTCGAGCAGGGGCTGATTTCGTCCATCGAATACCAGACCGCCTCGGGCAACTACCTCAACGCCTTGGCCGAGCACCTCAACGCGCGGCTTCAATACTTCATCAAGTGCAGTGTTGTAACTTATTATGGCGGAGTGCCGTATTTATTACAATGACTATGGCTTATGGCCTATGGCAGCTTCATGGAAAAATAGGAATTCATACCTTTAGTTAAAGCTGCCATAGTCATAGGCCATCAGCCATAGTTCTAACAACAATTAAACAATTCAACAAAATGAAAAGACTCACCGATAACCTCATCAAAATCCTATCGTTAGGCATAGGTCTCGCCATTGGCATCGTGCTCATTGCCAAGGTGTGCTTCGAATTGTCGTACGACAGTTTCTATAAGGATGTGGACCGCATCTACATCATTCAAACAGGCATTGAACGACAAGGCGAAT
>CAMUYT010000166.1 GCA_947164955.1 uncultured Bacteroidales bacterium
ACGGTCTTGCCGTCTTCGCTGACCTTGGTGGCCGGTGCGTCGAAGATGCAGGCGCACGAGTCGCCGATGCCGTCGCTCGAGACGAACTCGGTGTTGCTGCTGAAGCGGATCTGCTCGATGAGGTTGCCCTCCAAGCAGGCCTTGCGGAAGGCTTCGTTCACCTCTTCGACGGTGGTCTCACGTTCAAGGTCGAGGGCCAGCACTGCCAATGAGACATCGGGCGTAGGCACACGCACGGCGTTGCTCGTCAGCTTGCCTTTCAGCTCGGGGATGGCCTTGGCTGCAGCCTTGCCGGCACCCGTCTCGGTGATGACCATGTTTAAGGCGGCGCTGCGGCCACGACGCTCCTTCTTGTGGTAGTTGTCCAAGAGGTTCTGGTCGTTGGTGTAGCTGTGGATGGTCTCGATGTGGCCCTTCACGATGCCGAAGTTCTTCAGCATGACCTCGAGGCCGGGCACGATGGCGTTGGTGGTGCAGCTGGCTGCCGAGAAGATCTTTTCGTTCTCAAGGTCGAGTGTGTCTTGGTTGACACCATAAACGACATTCGGGATGTCGCCCTTGCCGGGAGCGGTGAGCAGCACCTTGCTGACACCCTTGGCCTGGAGGTGACGCGACAACGACTCACGGTCGCGGAAAGCACCCGTGTTGTCGATGAGCAAGGCATCGTTGATGCCATATTCGGTGTAGTCGAGGTCCTCGGGGTTCTTGGCTTCGAGGAAGAGGATCTTCTGTCCGTTGACCATCATGGCGTTCTCGCCCTCGACAGGGGTGCACACACCGTGGAAGTAACGGTGTACCGAGTCGGTACGGAACAGGTTGATACGCTTGGCGATGTCCTCAGGCGAGTTCTTGCGGGTGACGATGGCACGCACGCGCAAAGCGTCGCCACGGCCAGCCATCTCCGTCATCTCGCGGCAAAGGATACGTCCGATACGACCGAAGCCGTAGAGGATGACGTCTTGCACCTTGTTGCTGCGTGGCACGGCGTCGATGATGTAGTTGAGCTTGTCGCGGACGAAAGCGGTCACATCGTTGTTATACTTATCATGCTCGTCAGTCCACTCCGAGTTGAGGCGGCCAAGGTCGATACGTGCGGGAGCCAGATTCTCGGCCAGCAAAGCCTTGGCGATGAGAAGCGAATCCTGCACACGGACAGGCTTGCCCAACACATTGGCAGCGCGGAGGTGCTTGTTCAAGATCTTGCCCGAGCCACGGTTGACCAACAGCGAACGCAACATAATGAGTTCCACCGATTTGTCATACCACAGTTTGCCTACGATGTTGATGAGTTCGTTGGCGGCTTTTTCGTTTTCATTCCAAGCCTTCAAGGAGGTTTCGAAATTGTCGTTGTTCATGATTGTAATTTTTATTCTACAATTGAGTTAATGTGTTTGGATTTTTGGCAAAGTTAGGCATTATTTCAATCCGAACAAGGAAAAAGCAGAAAAAAGTTTTTTTTGTGAGCAAATACGCCGCATTTTCGTAATTTTGCGCAAATTTTCGAACACGATGGAAAAAAGCGATTGTCTTTACGATGCCTATCTGAGCATCCTCAAGGAAGAACTGGTGCCCGCCATGGGTTGCACCGAACCGATTTGCCTGGCCTACGCCGCCGCCAAAGCCCGCAAGGTCTTGGGCTCGTTGCCAAAAAAGGTTGAAATCGAGGCCAGCGGCAACATCATCAAGAATGTGAAGAGCGTCATCGTGCCCAACACCGACGGCATGAAGGGCCTAAAGGCCTCCGTGGCCGCAGGCATCGTGGCCGGCCAGCCCGAAAAGGTGCTTGAGGTCATCGCCGACGTGAAGCCCGAACAGAAGAAAGACATCGCCGACTTCCTCGAAAACACGCCCATTGTGGTTAAACCCTTGGATTGCGTCGCCCGTTTGGACGTCACCGTGCGCCTCTTCGACGGCGAACACAGCGCCATGGTCCGCATTGCAGGGCATCACACCAACATCGTTTGCGTCAAGAAAGACGACGAGACGCTTTTCGACTGTCCTTGTTCCGACACCAATGCCAACATGACCGACCGCAGTTGCCTCAAGATGGACAAGATCTACGACTTCGCCTCCACCGCCGACATCGAAGACCTGCGTCCCATCATCGGGCGACAGATGGAGTTCAACAAGGCCATCGCCATGGAAGGCCTGAAGAACGACTGGGGCGCCAACGTGGGCAGCACCATCCTGCGTTGTGGCGTCGACATCCGCCAGAAAGCCAAGGCCTGGGCCGCCGCTGGCAGCGACGCCCGCATGAGTGGCTGCGAGATGCCCGTCATCATCAACTCGGGTAGCGGCAACCAAGGCATGACGGTGTGCCTGCCCGTACTCGCCTTCGCCGAAGAGTTCAACGTCGACGAGGAACGCACCATACGCGCCGTGGCCCTCTCCAACCTCGTGGCCATTCACCAAAAGACCGGCATCGGCAGGCTCTCGGCCTACTGTGGCGCCGTCAGCGCGGGCTGTGCCTCGGGATGCGGCATCGCCTTCCTCTTCGGTCACGGTCTTGATGTCATCGAACACACTTTGGAGAACGCCCTCGGCATGGCCGCTGGCATCGTGTGCGACGGCGCCAAGCCTTCGTGCGCAGGCAAGATAGCCCTTTCGGTCGAGGCCGGACTGCTCGGCTTCGAGATGAGCAAGCACGGCGACAACCTGCTGGGCGGCGACGGCATCATCGGCTGCGACGCCGAAGAGACCATCGACCACATCGGCCGCCTCGGCCGTTTAGGCATGAAGGAGACCGACGTGGAGATCTTGAAGATTATGGTGGAGTGAGCCTTACCACATCATTTCCCTTACCAAAGCAGCAAAGGTATTAATATCTTCTTCCGTGGTATCGAACGCACACATCCAGCGAACCACGTCGGCGTCTTCGTCCCAGTCGTAGAAGAAATAATGGTTTTGCAGTTCTTTCCACACCTTGCGGGGCAGCTGGGCAAACACACCGTTGGCCTGAACGGGATAGACGACCTTGACTCCCGGAATGTCCTTCACGGCTTGGAAGAGCAACTGTGCCATCTTGTTGCTGTGCTCTGCGTTACGCTTCCAAAGGTCGTTCTCGAAATAGGCATCAAACTGGGCCGCGATGAAACGCATCTTCGAGCAGAGCTGCATGGCCTGCTTGCGACGGTACTTGAAGTCGGGGCAGACGTCGGGGTTGAGCAGCACCACAGCCTCCCCCATCATCAGGCCGTTCTTGGTGCCGCCAAACGAGACGGCATCCACGCCAAGGTCGGTGGTCATCTCCTTGAAGGTGCAGCCCAACGCCACGGCAGCGTTGCCCAAACGGGCACCGTCCACGTGGACGTACATGTTGTATTCTCGCGCCAGACCCACGATGGCCTTAATCTCATCCAAAGTATATAAGGTGCCCAACTCCGTCGGCTGCGTGATGCTGATGACCTTCGGCTGCGAGTGGTGCTCGAAACCGAAGCCGTGCAGACGCGTCTTGATCAAGGCTGGCGTCAGCTTGCCGTCGGGCGTGTCGACCGTCAGCAGACGGCAACCCACGATGCGCTGCGGCGCGCCACACTCGTCGACGTTGATGTGGGCGGTCTCGGCACACACCACGGCCTCGTGCGAGTTGGCCAAAGCATCAATGCACAAGGTGTTGCACCCCGTGCCGTTGAAGGCGAAGAAGACGCGTGCCTGCTCGCCAAACTGCTGCTTGAAACGCTGTTCAGTGGCAGCACAATATTCATCATCGCCGTAAGCCAAAGCATGTTCTTGGTTCACTTTGGCGATGGCTTCCAAAACCTCGGGACAAACGCCCGCATGGTTGTCACTTCCAAATCCTCTTTTCATATTTTTTTGACTTCGAGACTTCGAGACTTCGGGACACGGGACAGACCTCGTCTCGCGTCCCGCGTCTCGCAGTCTCGCGTCCTTTATACCATTTTCTTTGCTTCTTCAAGTATCATATTGGCAAAACGCTCGGCTTCGGCCTCGGTCTTGCCTTCGCTATAAATGCGGATAATCGGCTCGGTGTTCGACTTGCGCAGATGCACCCAGCCATCTTCAAAGTCGATTTTCACGCCATCAATGGTGGTCACCTGCTCGTTCTTGAACTTCTCGGCGAACTTGGCCAAAATGCCATCCACATCGGTGGTAGGCGTCAGCTGGATCTTGTTCTTCGACATGAAATAAGCCGGGTATTCCTTCTTCAGCTCCGAACATTTCACCTTCTTTTCGGTCAACTGGGTCAGGAACAAAGCCGTGCCGACGAGAGCATCGCGGCCGTAGTGCAACTCGGGATAGATGACGCCTCCGTTGCCTTCGCCACCGATGACGGCACCCACTTCCTTCATCTTCTCCACCACGTTGACTTCACCAACGGCAGCAGCAAAATACTGTTGGCCATGCTTTTGGGTGACGTCACGTAAAGCACGGGTTGAAGAAAGGTTGCTCACCGTCGGGCCTGGGGTGTGCTTAAGAATGAAGTCGGCCACCGAGACCAAAGTGTATTCCTCGCCAAACAGCTCGCCGTCTTCTTTGACGAAGACCAGACGGTCGACGTCGGGGTCAAC
>CAMUYT010000167.1 GCA_947164955.1 uncultured Bacteroidales bacterium
TTGTGGCTCGGTGCTGGTCACCTCCACATTGGTTGGGGCCACGCAAAGCGGGTTCTCGCAGAGGTCGTGGATATTGGTGAAGCCGCCCCAGGGCGTGCCCGTGTTGTTGTAGTTTTGGTAGGCCTCAAGGCTGCCGCAGGGTACATAAACGGGGATGCTTACAGGAACGTTATCGAAGACACCATTGTCTAACGTGGGCGGTGTCTCGCGTTCCACAGTGATGGAAGAAAGGCCTGTGCATCCATTGAAGGCAACATTGCCGATGAAAGACACCGAGCTTGGAATAGTAACGGCGATGAGACCTGAACAGTCCATGAAGGCCCATGCATCAATACGCGTCACGGAGCTAGGGATGTGTATCTCAGTGAGACTCGAACAGCCACCGAAGGCAGATGCTCCGATGGTGGTCACGCCTTCAGGAATGACCGTGTTCTTGCAGCCCGAAACCAGCTTGTGTTCATCAGTCTTGATAATGGCATTGGAGCCCTCGGGTGAGCTGTACACCGTGTTGCCCGCTTCAACCGTGATGGTTGCCAAAGCGGGGCAAGAGAAAAAAGGATTCTCACCGATGGAGGTCACCGAGCTCGGAATCGTTATCGAGGTAAGGGCACCGCAACTGCGGAAGGCATGGCCACCGATAGAGGTCACCGAATTGGGGATCACGATCGAGGGGAAGTTGCAGCCGTAGAAGGAGAATTCACCGATGGTTCGCACTAAGGGAGGAAGCGTTACTGCAGCCAGAGACCAACACCCTGAAAAAGCTTCATCATTGATACTCGTCAGCCCCGTGAAGTACTGCAACTCGTTGAAAGAAGTAATGTTATCATTGTTCTTGAGCACTTCGCCCAAACTCGTCACCGCTGCGGCTTCGGCATAGCTCAGTTCGCCGTCGCCGTTGCTGTCCCAGTTGTCCACACAGATGGTTTTCACTGCGGCGTCGGCAAACTGAATGTTGGGGTTGATGGCGAGGTAGATGTTGTTGCGGTATGTTAACCTATACTTTTCGCCATCAAAAGACGAAATATTATTTATGTCAGGGTTATATAGGTCGCTGTGGTAGGTTAAAGCAGTATAATTATCGTCTGTAGTTGTCTGACGGAATATGATTTGATAGCCTGGGTAGCCGTCGGTGGGATCATAGCAGCAAAGCAGGAGGTTGCTGTTGCCGTCGTAGTAGAACGGCGTTTGCAATTGTAGCCTCACCCATCCGGCTCCCGAAGCCGCAAAGGTGCCATCATATACCAAGGTGGCATCGCTGAGGTCAACCATGTCGGTGTCTGAATCGAAAGTGGTCTTGTTGACGTTCTTCATATACACTTTCATGCCTTCCGTGGTAAAAGGCAAGGTGTTGATGTAATCAAAAGCAATGGAGGTGATGGCCCCCGTTGTTCCTATTTCTTCGGCGGTGTAGATTTGCTGCGTCAGTGAGTAATTATAGTACATGTTGACAGGTAGGGTGTAGTCTGTGTTAATGGATGTCTCGTCGCCGATGGTCACGATGCCGAAAAAGTTGGTGAAATGATTCCAACCCGTGGCGTTTTTGTAGGCGGAAACCGACTGGTAGGGCACATAGACGGGAATCGTCGAAGGTACCCCGTTAAAGCAATTCTCACTATAAATGGAGATAATGGGTGGTGTTTCGGCCAAAACAGTAATATACTCGAGATTGAAACACCCTTTGAAGGCATAATCGTTTATGATTTCAACTGATGCTGGAATCTCTATGGAAGACAGGCCTGTGCAATCAGAGAAAGCATAGTCGTTGATTTCTGTGACGTCGTTAGGAATAACGGTGTTTTTGCAGCCCGAAATCAATCTGTGTTCGTCGGTCTTGATAATGGCATTGCAACCGTTGGGCGAGCTGTACACTGGGTTGCCGGCATCCACCGTGATAGAGGCAAGTGGTTCACAGCCGTAGAAAGGATTAGGGTCTATGATTCTTACCGAGGCTGGGATGTTTACCGAACTCAAGGGACAGCCACGGAATACCAAGCTGCCAATTTGGGTCACGGAGTTGGGGATGTCGATGGAGGTCAGCTGGCAGTAGCTGAAAGCTAAAACACCTATTAAAGTTACGCCGTCGGGGATGTTTGCTGAGCTCAAGTTGTAGCAAAGATTGAATGCACAAGATCCAATACTTTCTAGGTTGGGAGGCAGCGTGATGGAAGTTAGTTGAACACAATCCTCGAAAGCATATGAACCTATGAAGGTCACCGAATTGGGGATGTCCACTGAGCTCAAGTTGTGGCAATGTCTGAATGCCCCAGATCCAATTCTTTCTAGGTTGGGAGGCAGCGTGATGGAAGTCAGATGCTCACAACCCTCGAAAGCACAACCACCTGTATTTGTCAACCCATTGAAGTATTGCAGCTCGTCGAACGAGGTGATGGTGGTGTTGCTTTTGAAAACACTGTTGTCCCATATTCCTGAGGGGTTCAGTGTGGTCACCGCGGCGGCTTCGGCATAGCTCAGCTCGCCGTCGCCGTTGCTGTCCCATTGGGCCACGCAGATGGCTTTCACGGCGGGGTCAACGAAGGAGATGTTGCCATCGGCAATGATGTTGGTGAAGCCGCCCCAAGGCTGTCCGGTGTTGTTGTAATTATAATAGGCTGCAAGACTTTCCACAGGCACGACGACGGGGATGGTCCTTGGAGTGCCATAGAGGAAATGTTCGGTGATTGTGGGTGGCGTGACGGCGTTTACCGTAAGGCTTTCTAAACCATCGATTTGGTGGATGCCATAGCTTTCAATCGTCTGAAGCGTCGACGGCAAAGTGAGTGTGCTCATAGGCAAATTCTCGAGTGCTCCTTCGCCAATGGCGGTGACGCCCTCGGGAATGACGGTGCTTTTGCAACCTGCTACCAACTTGTATCCGTCTCCGAGATTCTTGAAGATGCCATTGCAGCCATTAAGTGAAGTGTAGGTCGTGTTGTTTGGATCTACAGTGATATACTGCAACCTGCTGCATCCATCGAAAATGCTGGGTTCGATCTGGCTGACCGCCCGAGGAATGGCAATCTCCTCAAGCCATTCACAATTTTGAAATTCATATCGATGAAGCGTGGATAGCCCAGTAAAGTACTCCAATATGTCTAAATGGTTAATGCCATTTTTGTCTTTGAAGTTTAGGCCTAAGGTAGTAACCGCGGCGGCCTCGGCATAGCTTAAATTATTGTCATGGTTGAAATCCCAGTTCTCCAAGCAGATTTCTTCCACTAATTGGTCTTGGAAATAGATATAGGGAAAGATTACAAGTTGGATGTTGCTGATATTATAATCGTCATTTGCGTAATAGCCTTGATAATTTGACAAATCATTAATGTCGGGACAATACTCATTACTGTAGTAACATATACTTCTATTACTATTAGCCTTTGTTGTACGGAACCATAACTCCGAGTTCCATTGTATAAGGCCTTCTGTGGGGTCATAACAGCAAAGCAAGAGATTGCTTGTGCCATCGTAGAAGAAAGGCGTATCAAATTGAATCGTCACCCAGCCAGGCCCCTGAACCGTAAAAGTGCCTTCAAACACCTTGGTGGCACCATCGAGGGACACCATGTCAGTATTCGACTCGAAGTACGACTTGCTTACATTCTTCATATACACTTGCACGCTTTCTATGGAGAATGATTCGTTGACTATATATTCGAAGGCGATGGAAGAGATGTAGCCTGCCATCCCGATTTCGTCGGAGGTATAAATTTGCTGTGACAAAGAATAATACCACCCTGTTGCAACAGGTAAAAGACCTGTGCTGAACGGACTTTGCAAATTGCCAATGGTCACGTATTGTTGCGCCTTGGCTGACCAGGGCGCGAGGAGCGCAAGGAGCAGGAAGAGGCGTAATGGTTGTCTTTTCATAGTTTGATATGGGGATTAAGGATTATGGATTTCAAAAATTGGTTTCCGTGGCGGGCTTGCCTGCCACGGAAACCGGGATAACAATCACAAACGTTTTATTGCTGCTTTACGAAGCGCAGCGTGCGGTTGCCGCAGCGCACGAGGTAGAGGCCCGACGAAAGGTCGCGGATGCCGATCTCCTGGTCGGGGCCGGCGCTGACCACCTTGACGAGCATGCCTAAACTGTTGTAGATCTCGATGGTGCTGTTGGCCTCGATGCCGAGGATGCGGATGCTCTCCTTGGCGGGGTTGGGATAGAGCGTCATCGGGTTGAGTTCGCCCTCGTCGACGCCCGTGCCCTGGAAGAAGGCCGCTAAGGTGATGTCGCTGTTCACCGTAATCTGGCGCGGGTTCCTGGTGCTTTCGTCACTCCATTTTTCGAAGAAATAGCCTTCGTTGGGGATGGCTTGGATGGTGATGGTGGAACCTGCCGGATAGAATCCGCCGCCTTCAACCGACCCTTCGCTTGAGTTGCAGATCAGGTTGACGGAGTAATAGGTGACGACGCCCTGGCTGAAGGTGGCCGTGTAGGTGGCGTTGCCGGTCACAGTGACGTTATGCGTCAATTCGGTAGAACCATCGTTCCAGCCCACAAAGGTGAAGCCGCTGTTGGG
>CAMUYT010000168.1 GCA_947164955.1 uncultured Bacteroidales bacterium
TAGAATCCTGGATAGAACGCACCTTGACCACGGTCATCGACTTCTTCTATCCGCCGTTCCGCAAGGTGATGAGCCTCGAGCTGTTCCGTTATGCGGCCTGTGGTGGCATGAATCTTGTTTTGGAGTGGGTGCTGTACTATGTTTTCTATCATTTCGTCTTCAAAGGTCAAGTCTTCGACCTTGGTTTCATTGCCTTCACACCCCATATCGCAGCCTTTGTGTTCAAGTTCCCCATCACCTTCCTTACAGGCTTTTGGATGGCACGTCACATCAGCTTCTCGGGATCAACTTTACGAGGTAGGACACAGATTGTCAGGTATTTCCTCGTTACCGTCGGCAATATCCTCATCAATTACCTCGGCCTGAAGCTCTTCGTAGAAGTGTTCCAATGGTGGCCGACCATTTCATACGTCATCATCTCCATCATCTGCGTGACGTTCAGCTACTTGACGAACAAGTTTTATTCGTTTAGGAAAGGAAAATCCGAAAAATAAACGTGATTAATGATTGCGGATTCAGAAAAATTATTACTTTTGCAATTATTATTGAAGTAATAATTATTGGAGTAATAAAATTATAATACAATGGATAGCAACAAGATAACAAATCCTTTTGTGATTGGAAAGTATGTTTCCGAGGCTTATTTTTGCGACAGGGTGGAGGAAACGGCCTTCTTGAAGAAGCAAGTGGACAACGGAAGGAACACGGCCATCATCGCCCCACGTCGCTTGGGAAAAACCGGATTGATCCAGCATTTCTTTGCCCAACCTGACATCGCAAAGCGTTATCACACCATATTCATCGACATCTATTCCACCAACTCCCTTTCGGAGTTTGTCTATCTATTTGGAAAGACTATCTACAATGAGCTCAAACCTTTACACACGAAATGGGCCGAACGGTTCTTCACCACCATCAAGTCGCTGCGACCAGGCTTCAAACTCGATTCCGTGACCGGCGAACCCGTTTTCGACATCGGATTAGGCAGCATCGAGCAACCACAAACTACAGTTGACGAGATTTTCGCCTATCTCGAAGCCGCCGACAAGCCGTGCATTGTGGCAATAGATGAATTCCAGCAAATTACTAACTATTCCGAAAAGAATGTAGAGGCCCTGTTGCGAACGAAAATCCAGCAATGCAAACAAACCTTGTTCATCTTTTCGGGCAGTCGTCGACATCTGATGAGCCAGATGTTCAATTCGCCTTCAAAGCCGTTCTACCAAAGCGTCATCACAACAGACTTGAAGCCTTTGGACAAAAAAATCTATACTGATTTCGCGTGCAGGCTTTTCAAAGAATACGGAAAAGCAATTTCAAAGGCATTGGTCGAACAAATCTATGACGACTATGAAGGTGTAACTTGGTATACACAAATGCTTCTGAATGAACTATTTGCATTGACCGAAAAAGGAGGAACGTGCAATGCGGAATACTATTCCATTGCCAAAAGGAACGTCATCCAAACCCAAGAATCGAGCTATAAAGACACTTTGGCGAACATCTCTGCCAAGCAGAAACCCGTATTGTTTGCCATCGCCAAGGAAGGAAAAGCCATCAATATGACTTCGGCAAAATTCTTGAAAGACAACGGTTTGTCTTCCTCAAGTTCGGTTCAGTCTGCCTTGAAAGGCTTGTTGGAAAAGGATATTATCACCCGCACCGAAAACGGCTATCGGGTGTATGATTATTTCTTTGCCGAATGGCTGATATGGAATTATTAATCACCCGACCTGACTCCAATCGAACGTCTGGGCAAACAATTCCCGATAGTGCTCGCGGAGCATCCGGTTTTCGGGTTTGATGAGCTTGGGGTCGTCGGCCAAAAGACGAATGGCAGCCTCGCGCACTTGAGGGATTAATGGGCCGTCTTTCTGCAAGTCGCCAATCATCATCTCAATTTGTCCCGACTGGCGCGTGCCGCCGGTCTCGCCCGGACCACGCAACTCAAGGTCGACCTCAGCGATTTCGAAACCGTCGTTGGTGCTGCACATCGTTTTCATGCGGGTCTTGCCGTCGTTGGTCAGCTTATGGTCGGTGACGAGGATGCAATACGACTGGTCGGCGCCACGACCCACGCGACCACGCAATTGGTGCAACTGCGACAGCCCGAAACGATTAGCATTTTCAATAATCATCACCGTGGCATTGGGCACGTTCACACCCACCTCGATGACCGTCGTGGCCACCATGATTTGTGCGTTCCTATTAATGAAACGCTGCATCTCGAAGTCCTTGTCCTCGGCAGTCAACCGGCCATGGCAGACACAGAGCTTGTATTGCGGCTCAGGGAAGTCGTGCAGCAAGGCTTCGTAGCCCTCCTGAAGCGCAATCATATCCGTGTTTTCCGACTCCTTGATGCAAGGATAAACCACATAAATCTGCCTTCCGAGCGCGATTTGCTGCTTCATGAACATCATGATGCGGTAACGGTCGTCACTGTAGATGTGATAGGTCTGCACAGGCTTCCTTCCAGGAGGCAGCTCGTCGATTTTGGAGACATCGAGGTCACCGTATTGCGTCATGGCGAGGGTGCGCGGGATGGGGGTGGCAGTCATCACGAGGGTGTGCGGCGGAATTTCGGTCTTTTCGTAGAACTTCGCCCTTTGCTCCACACCAAAACGGTGTTGCTCATCGATGATAGCTAAACCCAAGTTCTTGAAAACCACCTTGCTTTCAATCAGCGCGTGCGTGCCCACCACGATTTGCATCGTGCCGTCGGCCAGGCCCGCATAGATTTTCCTTCGCTCCGCGATTTTGGTGGAACCTGTCAGCAAAGCGAAGTTGATGTCCATGTCCTTCAGCTGTTCTTGAAGCGTGGCAAAATGCTGTGTGGCAAGGATTTCCGTCGGTGCCATCAAGCAGGCTTGGAAGCCGTTATCCAAGGCCAAGAGCATCACCATCAGGGCGACGATGGTCTTTCCGCTGCCCACGTCGCCTTGCAGCAGGCGGTTCATTTGGTGGCCCGAGCCTAAGTCTTTTCGGATTTCCTTGATGACACGCTTTTGGGCATTGGTCAGCGGGAAAGGCAGATGGTTTTTGTAGAAATCGTTGAAATAGTCGCCCACCACACCAAAAACATGCCCTTTGATGGCCTGTTCGCGGTGCATTTTGTTGCGCAACAGCTTGAGTTGGAAAAAGAAATGCTCCTCGAATTTCAGTCGGCGCGTGGCCTGCTGGATTTCTACGTTGTTGGCAGGCAGGTGGATTTGGTAATAGGCATAGCGTCGCGGAATGAGTTGTTCTTGTTCAATGAGGGCTTTCGGCAACGTTTCGGGGATGTACTCAAACACCTGCTGGAGAATGAGTTTCTGCAACTTGGCGATGGTGCGTGTGCCAAGGCCGTGGTCCTTCATCTTCTCAGTGGTGTTGTAGACGCCTTGCAGTCCCTCACCGATGAGCGGGTCCTTGGAATCATACTCCTCTATCTCGGGATGGACGAAATTGTAGTTGTGGTTGAACTCGCTGGCCTTGCCGAAAAGCACGTACTTCACGCCGGGCTTGAATCGGTTCTTGAGCCATTTCAAGCCACGGAACCACACCACTTCGATACTGCCCGTCTCGTCGCTGAAAAGGCCAGTGGCGCGTGTGGCCCTTGGTGCGCCAATCATCTTAATGTTGGAAATCGTTCCAACCAATTGGTAATAAACACTGTCATCATTGATATAGGCCACCTTTTGGATTTGGCTTCGGTCGATGTAACGGAACGGAAACTGGTTGAGCATGTCTTGATAGGTGAACACACCAAGTTCCTTCTTTAGGACTTCGGCCTTCTTCGGCCCTACGCCTTTCAGATAGGCAATGTTCGTATGCAGCAGGTTCTGTTCCACGCGACAAAGATAACATTTATTTCTGAATCTGCGGTGCTGCTGCCCGGCTTTGGTTGACAATCCAAACACCGGTGAAAACCAGTGCCATGGCGATTCCCTTCTTCCAGGTGAAGTGGTCCAAACCGATGACAATGCTGATGACAGTAGCGATGATGGGCTGCACATAGTTGTACATGCTGACCAAAGTGGGTCGCAGGCGTTTCTGCCCAATGGGAATGAGGAAATAAGCAACGAAAGTGGCAAAAAACACCACAAAAGCGATTTGCCACGCCACACGGCTCTCTATCTGTCCGAAAGGTATGTGTATCAGGTTTTTGACATTGAAAGGCACCGTCACCAGCATGGTGAACAGGAACATCCACTTCATGAAGGTGACCACGTTGTATTTCGAGATGAGCGGCCGGAAAACGCCGAGATAAAGGGCGAAGGTCAGGCCGTTGACCACCACGAGGACAATGCCCAAAGGCTTGGTCTCGGAAGCGCCGCCACCCAGTCCCACCGAGTTGAAAACCAAGATCAAAACGCCTGCCAGACTCACCAAAATGCCGCCCACTTTCTTGAAGGTGATGGGCTCCTTCAAGACGATGGCAGCCACAACCATGGTCAGGATGGGCGTACAGGTATTGGTGATGCTCGTGTCGATGGAGGTCGTCATGGTGATGGCCTTCAGGAAACTCC
>CAMUYT010000169.1 GCA_947164955.1 uncultured Bacteroidales bacterium
CTGTATTGTTCGTCAAGGTTGAAGCCTTCGGGATGCTTGGCTTTCACGTCTTTGTAGTAATCCCAAATCTCGGCCAGGTCTTTATCGTAATCGCCTGTGGGATAGAAGATTCGTTCGATGCCACAATATTTCTTCTTGTAGTCGATGAATCCGAGGATGATGGGCACGTTGGCGCCTTGGGCGATGACGTAGAAGCCTTTCTTCCAATGCTTTACCGCTTTGCGCGTGCCTTCAGGACAGATGATGAGGTGGGTGTCCTTGTTTTGGCTGAACATGTCGACCATCTGCTCAACGAGATGGTTTTGATGTCCGCGGTTGACGGGGATGCCACCCAGTTTCTTCAGCAACCAGCCGAGGCCAGGATATTTGAAGAACTCGATTTTGATCATCACCTTGAATTTCATGTCGTAGTACCAATAGTAGCACAGTCCGACGAGAAAGTCGGCGATGGCCGTATGCGGCGCTACGATGCAGACGGCGTTGCCCAATCCTTCAGGCGTCTTGTTGACGGTTTTCCAACCGCCGAGTTTGAGTCCGAGTTTACCTATGGTTTTCTTTAGTCCCATATCGATGACAATGTAGAGACGCGCCATGGCACGTCTCTACATTGTTAATTTATTGGTTTACCAAATGTTAGCTCTTTCTTCGGGAGCGATATACATCTTGCTGCCTTCCGGAATGTCGAAGGCTTCATAGAAGTGCGGCATCGAGCCGAGGGTGCGGTTCACGCGGGCTTCGGCAGGCGAGTGAACGTCGGTCTTCACTTGGCGCTCGATGTACTTGTCGCGCGAGTTGTTGCGCCAGATGGTGCCGTAGCTGATGAAGAAGCGCTGGGCAGGCGTATAGCCGTCGATGCTTTGGTTGGCCTTGGCCTCTTCGGTCATCTGGTAGGCGTCCCAAGCCACATTCAGGCCACCGAGGTCGGCGATGTTCTCGCCAAGGGTGAGTTTGCCATTGATTTGGTAGCCTCTCACGTCAAATTCATCGAACAGCTTGGCCAATTGGGCAGTGCGTTCGTTGAACTTGGTGGCGTCTTCTTCGGTCCACCAGTTGTTGAGGTTGCCCTTTTCGTCGTATTTGCAGCCTTGGTCGTCGAAGCCGTGGGTCATCTCGTGGCCGATCACCACGCCGATGCCACCGTAGTTGACGGCGTCGTCAGCGTCCATGTTGAAGAAAGGAGGCTGAAGGATGGCGGCGGGGAACACGATTTCGTTCATCTCGGGGCTATAATAAGCGTTGACGGTTTGGGGGGTCATGAACCATTCTTCCTTGTCAACGGGCTTGCCGAGGCGGGCCATGTCGATGTCATTCTCAAAGAGGACGTAGTTGTGGAAGTTCTTGAAATACGAATCGGCAGTGACGTTATAGTTGGTGTAGTCCTTCCATTTGTTAGGATAACCGATCTTCACGTTGAAGGCGGCAAGTTTGGTGAGGGCCTTGGCCTTGGTCTCGTCGCTCATCCATTCGAGGTTTTTGATGCGTTCACCAAGGGCCACGCGCAGGTTCTCGACGAGGTTGAGCATACGCTCTTTGGCCTCAGCGGGGAAGTGCTTTTCCACATAGAGTTGGCCGACGGCTTCACCCAGGCAACCTGATGTGGCATCGAGGATGCGGCGCCAACGGGGCTGCTGCACTTCTTGGCCATAGAGATAGTTGCCATAGAAGCTGAAGTTTTCGGCATCCAAATCGTGGCTCAGCATCGAAGCACTGCCGTGGATGACCTTCCAGCGCAGGTAGTCCTTGATGGTGTTGAGGTCGGTGTTGAGGATGACCTTGTTCAAACCAGCCACGAAGTCGGGCATGCCCACATTGAGGTTCTCAATGGTCGGGGCACCGGCATTGCTGAAATAGGTGTTCCAATCGAAATTGGGCGTGGTCTTCTGCAGCTCAGCGAAAGTGCGCATGTTGTAGGTCTTGTCGGGGTCGCGGCGTTCCACACGGCTCATCGAGTTCTTGGCCAGTTCGGTCTCAAGGGCGAGGATGGCCTTGGCTTTCTTGGCAGCCTCAATGGAATCAGTGCCGGTGAGTTCAAACATCTTGGCGACGTGTTCGACATACTTGTCGCGCATTTCCTGCGATTCGGCGACGAGGTAGTCGTCCTTGTCGGTGAGGCTCAGGCCACCTTGATAAAGGTGCATGATGTAGCGGGTGGCGTCTTTCGGGTCGAGGCTGGGACCGGCATAGAAGAAGCCGCCGAAACCATTCTTGTGGAGGTCGCCAAGCAGGGCAGCCAGTTCGGACTTGTCGCTGAGCTTGTCGATTTGCTCGAAGTAGGGCAGGAGCTCGGTGTAGCCACGTTGGTCGATAGCCGTGGTGTCCATACCGGCGTTGTAGAAGTCGCGGATCTTTTGGGCGACGCTGCCTTGTGTGGCAGTCGTGTCGTGCGAAACCTCATCGATGATGTCCTGGATGAGCTTCTCGTTGCGCTGGTCAATCTCGGTGAAGGCTCCGAAGGTGGAGTATTCTTCAGGGATGGGGTTGTTTTTCAGCCAATTGTTGTTGGCAAAGCGGAAAAAGTCGTCCGCAGGGTTGACGGTGGTGTCCATGTTACTCAGCTCGATGGCGGGAGTAACTTCTTTCTTGGGTTGTTCGGTTGGCTGTTGTTTCTCGGCGCAACCGGCTGCCATTGTGCATAAAACTGTCATGGCGATAAAATGTCTTTTTTTCATTATTGATTTGTGATTTAAGATTTAAAGATTCAAAATTTAATATTAAGATTAGACTTTGCGTCGCTTTGCGCTTCCCCCTCTTGAGGGGGGCAGGGGGGGGAGTCAACGAAACACTTTTCTTTACAAATCTCCCTCCAATTTTAATTCCGTTTGCAAAGTCCTCAAATAAGGCCTCTCTTCAACCATTTTCTCGAACTTGTCCTTGTCGGTGTAGGCCTCTATCTCGGCGGGTCGTTCCATCACTTCGGGCTTCAACTCAAATTGGTTGTTGTGCAGGCTGCCTTTCAAATGGTGTTTCAGGGCACTCATGCCCTCGCTGTCTTGCTCGAAAAGCAGGTTGTCGACGTTGAAATGGATCTCAAACTTCGGCCCTAACTGTGGGGTGTATTTGCCGATGGCTGCCGCAAAGCTAGGCGAGACGTGTTTGTAGCGTTCAACGAAATCGGCCCAGCTCGCTTTCAATTGCTCTTCGGTGAAGGGCGAGTCCCACGTCTCTTCCTTTTCTTCGGGCTTTTGCTCGGCTTGTTGCATGGCCTTGCTCACTGAAATGCTGCTCGCTGTGCCGCGCGGACGTATTGTGGGCGTGGCGGACGTTGAGCCTGTCGAAACGGGAGCTGAAGCTTGAATTGTTGGGTTGCTGGGTTGTGGCTGAGCGGTAGCAGGTCTTTGTGACGGCCCTTCGACAGGCTCAGGGGCCTTAGCGGTTGCGGTGGTTGGGCTTGTCGTAACGCCGCTTTGCACAGAAGGCGTTGCTGTCGCTTTCGGCTGTTGTTGCGTTGCAGGTCTATTCTGCGGCATTGGCACGGGCTGTGCTTGTGCTGAGGGCATCGTCAAGGCTTGGCTGCAAAGGGCGCACATCTTCAGTAAGGCAATCTCCAAATGCAGGCGTTTGTTGTTGGCACTGCGGTAGTCGATGTCGCATTGGTTGTTGATTTCCAAGGCTTTGATGAGGAACGGCATTGGGCAGGCCTGCGATTGCGCGATATACCTTTGCCTCAACTGCTCGCTGACTTCCAAGAGCTGCACCGTCGCTGGGTCTCTGCTCACCAAAAGGCTTCTCAAGTGGTTGCCCATGCCACTGACAAAATGCTGTGGCTCAAAGCCTTTGCTGATAATGTCGTTCAAGATGAGCAGGATGTTGCTCGTGTTGCCTTGCAGGATGTGGTCGACGATTTGGAAATAATAGTCGTAGTCGAGCACGTTCAGGTTGTCGATGACGTCCTTATAGGTGATGTTCTTTCCCGAGAAACTCACCATTTGGTCGAAAATCGAGAGCGCGTCGCGCAAGGCACCATCGGCTTTTTGGGCGATGATGTTCAAGGCTTCGGGCTCGGCGCTGACGCCTTCGCTTTGGGCGACATAGGCTAGATGTTTTGCTATGTCATCTATTGTAATACGCTTGAAATCAAAGATTTGACAGCGTGAAAGAATGGTCGGGATGATTTTGTGCTTTTCCGTTGTGGCCAAGATGAACTTGGCATACGCTGGAGGCTCTTCCAAAGTTTTCAGGAAGGCGTTGAAGGCCGCTGCCGAAAGCATGTGGACCTCGTCGATGATGTAGACCTTGTATTGCCCGATTTGGGGCGGAATCCTCACCTGATCCACCAAACTACGGATGTCCTCAACGGAGTTGTTCGAGGCCGCGTCAAGCTCGTAGATGTTGAACGACGCGTTGTTGTTGAAGGCGCGGCACGATTCGCACTCGTTGCAGGCCTCCATGTTCTCGGTGGGGTTGAGGCAGTTGATGGTCTTGGCCATGATACGGGCGCAGGTGGTCTTGCCCAC
>CAMUYT010000170.1 GCA_947164955.1 uncultured Bacteroidales bacterium
TGCCAATCGAAGGCGCTGAAGTCGCCAGTCTCGAAAGGCTCGATGATTTCCTCACCAGGCAGGCCGCAGCCCCACGAAACCTTCACATACGGGCTGTTCGGGTCGAGGCTGTCGGGATAATACTCGGCGATGACTGAGCAAACGGGGTTGAAGTTCTCGTCCATCAAGAAGTTCACGTTGTCCTCTTGAGCATTGTGGGCCACGGTGAAGGGCAATTCGTGGACGGTGACAGTCTCTTGGTAGCCGTCCAAAGTGGCCACGGCGTTGCTCACGGTGCCAGCATAGATTTGCTTGCTGTAGTAACCGTTGGCACCCGAAGTGACCGTGTAGGTGTGCGGGTCGCCAAATTCGTCGGTAGTGGTCAGGGTGACCAAGGCACCTTGGATGCCCGTTTCACCGTCTTGTTCCCAAACGTAACCGTTGACGCCAGTGGTGTTGGTATAGCCGCTCACGTTCACCGTGACGGTGTTCGACGGGGCGCTTTCGCCTTCGTCGTAAACGGCGGTCACATGGTAGGTGTAGCCGTTCATGTTGTAGGCCAGAGGACCGTCAGTATAGGTGGCGTTGCCGATGTTGTTCACTTGGGTGGTGCCGATGAGCTGACCGTCGCGGTACACGTTATAGGTACGGAAAGTACGGTCGACGACAGCCGTCCAGTTCAACACGACTTGCTCGTCCTCGAAGATGTTTTGGTCGACGGCGGTCAGGTCGTGCGGGCGGTTGAGGTTGGTGGTGAAGCCCCAAATCGGGCTGCTCACGCCTTGCGGGCAACCGTCGTTGCGCATCTCTATCCTCCAGAAGTAGTTGGTGTTGTTCCAAAGGTTGGTCACGGTGTAGCTGTTGGCCAGCTCGCTCGACCAGTCGGTGATGATGGTTTGCGGATGACCGGCTTCAGGATAGTAGGTCGTTCCGAACACCAGGCGCCACTCGGTGGTGTAGGCGGGCAGCGTCCATTGCAGCGTGACGCTGGCAGGCTCGAGGCCGTCGGCATTGTCGGCAGGCGTCGGGTTGAAAGCAAAACCTTCAACCGTCGGGCAAGGCATGGCTTGGGCATCGATGGTCACCTGGAAGTCAGGCGTGGTCGAAGAGGCCACCAAATAATAGGTGCCAGCTTCGACGGCAGCGTTGGTGATGACGGGGCCGTAGCTGATGCCTTCGGCAGTGGCGGTTTGGGGGCCAGTGTAGTTGTTGGTAGCCATGGGGCCGCCTTGGCCTTCAAAGCCTTCCTTGTAGAGGGCCACTTTGCCGTTTTGGCCATTGCTGACGCTGGCGTTCAGCATACGGTCTTGCGTGAACACGAGCTTGTAGACGGCATCATAACCTTCCTCGATTTCGGGGAAAGGCAGGGTGTAGTCGTTGTGCAGAGTGGTATTGTGGGCTGTTGCAGGCACTTCCACGAAGGGGAACGTGGTGGCTTGGGTGCAAGCCATCTCCCACACATCCGGAACGGCGGGGTTGTAGACCTCGACCACGATGGGCCAGATGTGGGCGGCGCGATTGCCTTCGGTGATGGCCACAAACTGACGCTCAACCACGCCAGCTTGTGTGGCATTGGAGCTGATGGTAAGGTCAACACCGTGTGAACGGGTCACTTGGAAAGGCAATTCCTGACCGCTGACGCTGAACATGCCATCGCTTGGGGTGAAGTCGAGGTTGGTCACCGTATAGGTCGGGCCTTCGCTGTACATGGTGAACTCGAAAGGTTCCATCCATGCGTTAATCGGGCGGATGCCCATGTTCAGCGAGTCGATGACCACGTTTTCACCGTCCATGAACTGCACGTGCAGTTTGTCGCCGTTGCCAGCACCACCAGGAGTGATGTCGATTTGGATGTTGGCGCGGTTGGACGAGGTGTAGGAGCTACCGCTGAACGAACCCAGATTGTAAGGATCGGGGTTTACACTGTCGCTGTGGAACGTCACCACCCTGTTCGCAGCCGAGGTGTAATAAAAGTTGATTGTGCTGTAGCCCGAGGTGAACTCGTGCATGGCAATCAACAGATTACTGCTGCCGTCATACGCAAACGGAGTGTCGAGCGTGATCGTGGTCCACCCGGCGTTGAACGTCACGGTGCCGCTATACACCATGTCCGAAGCGGTGAGGGCTTCGTAATCCGAAGTACTTGAGAACGTGCTTCTTGTCACGTTCTTCATAAAAACCTCAACTTGGTTCGTTTGCGAACCAGAGGACAGATTGAAACTGATGGAGTTGATGGTTCCAGCAGTCCCAATTTCGTTGGCAGTGTAGATCTGCTCAACGCATGAGTAGCCCCAAAGGCTGTTGAACGGGGTCACGTAGCCCGTGCTCGTCCCTTCGCCGATGGTCACTACATCAGCTCTCGCCACGCCCATGAAGGCGAGCAGGAGCGTCAAAACGAAAGAAAATGCTTTCTTTTGCATAAAGTTTTGAAAATTAGTTAATTAATAAAAAAATAAATAAAAACTCAAGGACTTTTTTCGTCCTTTGAGGAGTTTAGTTGCAAAAGTCTGGGGAAAAATAACTGCCTTTTTGGAAAAATATTCCACAAAACAGAAAAAGGCGACCTTGAAGGCCGCCCATTTCGCTTTCACTGAATTAATTAACCAATTTATTAAGCTTTCTCATTCTCATTGCTTCTTCGGGGTTCAAGAGGCGTCATCATATGGAAAAACTTCCACATGCAATGGTTTTGGGGAAAATCATTGCGAAAAAAGAAATTGTCTCTGACAAACTAGCATTATTAACGTGATAAAAACATGAAAAATGTGGAAGTCCCGGTCTCTCTGTTTATTCTTGTTTATTCTTCTTTGATGATGATGTCGTTTTTGATGTGAGTGAGGATGACGTTGCATTCCTCTTGGTCATCATAGAAGAAGAGCCACATGGTGCGGTTCTTGTAGTCGGCTGCGGTAACGTAGCCGCTGTGGCCGTGGCTTTTGGCGTTGTCGAGCAATTTGTTGTTTTCAGGTATGGGGTCGGGGGCGAGGTTGAGGCTGTCTTGATTGGTGAAGAATTCGTCGAAAATGCTTTGGGTGAGGGCCTCGGCCACGGTGTTGATATATTCGTCGATGGGCATGTTGCTGGCAGGGGTCACAGGGCCGTCGCCAATGATGATGGTGGCATCATGGATGAGGGTGTCGGAGTCCTGGAAGTTATTGAGGATGTCCTTGATTTGTAGGGACAAGTACTTCGAGAATGTATTGATGTGTTCTTCGGTGATTTGGTCGCGTGTGATGGTGCTGTCGAGTCCGAGCACTTGCAGGAAGTCGGTCTCGATGCTAATGCCTAAGGAGATAAGTTCGTCGCGGTTGGGGCACATGGATATGTTGTTTTGTTCGACGCATGAATCAATTTTTGTAAATATGTCGAAGTCTTTGCTCAGCTCTTGCCAGTCGAGGTCGTTGTCGGCTTGGATCATGACAGCGTCGATAGGGTTGCCGTTGATTTCAAAGTCGCCGAGATAAGCCACGGTCAGGTTCTTGTTGTCGGCATATTGGCAATATAGTTTGAGCGCGGCATTTGTATCGTACGGGCTTGTCTTTTCCTGTCCGCTTTCGTTGTCGCGACAGGCCACCATCGCCGTCAAGAGGAGCAGCAAAAGATATGTGATGGTTTTCTTCATGGCTGGTTATTTTTTGATGATGTCGTTGGCCGAGACCAGTATGTCTTGCGCCGAGCAACCGTTGTTGCACAGGAAACGCACGTTCTGTCCGTTGATGTTTATCTTTTGGGCTTTAAGCAGTTGTGGCTGATTGGGCGTTTCGCTTTGGTAGGTCAGACCGATGACACCGACACCGATGAGCACGCTGGCTGCAGCGGCATAGGGAATCCAGCGGCCGCGTCGTCCGAGGCTGATAGGAACGATGTTTTCATCGCGAGCAGGTGAAACTTGGCGGGCGAGTTCGGCCATTTTCAGAACGGTGGTGTCGTCGGGCACGTTCATATCGTTTTCATTTTGCCACGTCTGTTTGCGTCGTTCCCAAAGCTGTTGGAAATCGTCGCGATTTTGGTTTGCGTTCATTGTTCTATATGTTGGTTGTTCGTTCATAAACTATAAGGTGTTTTCTGCTTCGTACATCCGCTTGAGCCGACGTTTGGTGCGTGCGATGCGCATGGCCACGGCGCCCACAGTGCTGTGAGTCATGTCGGCGATTTCCTTGTAGGAGAAGCCGTCGAGGAAGGCGCGGATGGCGACGCTGTTTTCTTCGGGTAGTGCGTCGATGAGTTGCAGCAGCTGCTGGTAGTTGTCGTCCTGCAGTGCTGCCCCTGCAAGGCCTTCGTTGGTTGGGTCCATCGTTTCGGTCTGCGGGCTTCTGACGTCTTTTCGGCGCAGCATGAGCATCGTGTTGGTGGCCACGCGCCACACCCAGGTCTTCTCTGCGCTGCGGCCCTCGAACTTGTCGAAGTCGCGCCACAGATTGACCATCACCTCTTGCATGCAGTCTTC
>CAMUYT010000171.1 GCA_947164955.1 uncultured Bacteroidales bacterium
TGCCAGCGGCGGCAATGATCACTTTGATGCCGCGACCTTGGGCTTCGCGGGCAAATTGTTCAACCTCTTGCGGCGTGCGGTGCGCACTGAGCGCGTTCATTTCGAACGGGATAGCCATCTCATCGAAGAACTGAGCGGCTTTTTCGAGAACGGGAAGATCGCTGGTGCTTCCCATGATGATGCTAACGATAGGTTCCATAACAAAAGAATTTGAACGCAAAAATAGTTTTTTTTCGGCATCGCACCTACCGACAATTTCATTTTGTATATTTGTGTCGCCTTACCCATGAGGGCATCAAAATTTCAATCCTTTGAAAATGAAAACAGTACACGTCATAGACAAAGATTTTGGGCTGTTCATCCCCCAAGAAAAAATCGAAGCCAGCATCCAAAACGTGGCCGACCAAATCAACCGCGACCTCGACGGCATGAACCCGATGTTCCTCGTCGTGCTCAACGGGGCCTTCATGTTCGCCTCCGAGCTGTTCAAGCGCGTGACGATTCCATGCGAAATCAGTTTCGTGAAGCTGTCGTCATACGCCGGAACAGAAACCACCAGTGTCGTCCGCGAGCTCATCGGCCTCGACCATGCCCTGAACGGGCGTCACGTGGTCGTCGTGGAGGACATCATCGACACGGGCCACACGATGCGCTACACCATCAAGAAGCTCCGCGACCTGAAAGCCGCCGATGTGCGCATCGCCACGCTGTTCTTCAAGCCCGCCTCGTTCCAGTACGACTACCCCATCGACTACAAAGGCATGGACATCGGCAACGACTTCATCGTGGGCTTCGGCTTGGATTACGACCAACAAGGACGGAATTTACCGGATATTTATAAAATCATCGAATAATCTATGGGATTGGCCAAGGCCAAGAAATCTTGAAAACAATCCATTTCAAAATCATTCAAAATCAAATTTTTAAAAGATTTCTTCTGATTTTTGACAGATTTCTTTGCGAAGCAAATCCCCAAAACAACAAAAATATGCTCAACATCATCCTCTTTGGCCCTCCGGGCGCTGGCAAGGGAACACAATCGCAGTTCCTGCGCGAAAAATACAACCTGACTTATATCTCCACGGGCGAAATCCTGCGCGAGGAAATCGCCGCCGAGAGCGAACTCGGCCTCCAGGTGAAGGAAATCATCGGCAAAGGCGGCCTCGTCTCCGACGAAATCGTGGCACAAATCATCGAGAAGAAACTCTCCGACAACCGCAACTCGGCAGGCTTCCTCTTCGACGGCTATCCGCGCACCGTGCGCCAAGCCGAGATCTTGGAAGAGATGCTGGAGAAATACGACATGCCGCTGAGCGGTGTGCTGAGCCTCGAAGTGCCCGAGGAAATGCTCATCCAGCGCATGCTCGAACGCGGCAAGACCAGCGGTCGCGCCGACGACAACCTGGAGAGCATCAAGCACCGCTTTGAGGAATACTACGAGAAGACGCACCCCGTGACGGAATTCTACGAGGCCAAGGGCAACCTGCATCCCGTGAACGGCGTGGGCGAAATCCCGCAAATCTTCGAGAACCTCTGCACGGTGATTGAGACTTTATGATTTAAACAAAACCTTCAAAACTGACAAAACATTTTTTTGTGGACGTGGAAAGCGGCCAACTGGACCGCTTTCCAGCGGCAACCCGGTTGGGTGCCGCCCACGTTTTCAAGAAGGTTTGGAGGGTTTTGCAAGTTTTGTTCCCCAAAATTCAGTGTTCCCAGCGGACGTCGTGCTTGAGGATAGTCGGTGGGTTGCCGCCAATCACTTGGTTTTCGCCCGCGAAGGAGGAAGTCAGCAGTGTGCCAGCCGCCACAACCGTGTCGTTCGGCACCTCGACACCCTTCAGTAGCACACATTTGCAGCCAATCCACACATGGTCGCCCACGCGGATGGCCTTGTCGGGATTGATACGTGTGTTTTCCTTGTTATACAGCGGATGCTCGTCGGTATCCATCACGAGGATGTCCCAGCTTAGCAGGCAGTCGCGCCCGAAGCGGATTTCCTTGGCGCAGACGATGGTGCTTTCGGCAGTCATATTAAAATCGGGGCCAAATTCCAAGTTGCCGCGCACCGAGATTTTTGAGCCATGCCCAATGCTCGCCTTGCCCCCAAAGCCGACCGTGCCGCTCACCTGCCAAATCGTGCGTGAGCGCTTGCGGTCGTAATGGCCCACATCGCCAAAGCCGATTTTTATCATTGCCGTTTCCACTTTTTCTGGCAACGTGACTTTGCCGTGCAGCTCGCGGAGAAAGGTGCGGTGCGACACGATGACGGGCAACTTCAATGCCGTCTTCAGCGGAAAATAATGCAGGTTGAAGCGCAGGGTCTTCGGAATCGAACGAAGGATGTTGAAGAAATCGAAAGCGGTCATGAGCATCATTTTGATTGGGCAAAAATAGGAGTTTTCAACATATAATCGACACGAATTGAAATAATCACTACTTTTACGGCATCAAAAAATCCATCACCATGAAAAAATCCGTCCTACTTCTGTCGCTTTTCGGCTTCATTCACTTTGCTTCAGCACAAGAACACCAAATCATCCAAGGCTACTGCAAGGACGAAAACGGCAAAGCCATCGAGAACGTGAGCGTTTATGTGCACGATTCTTTGCTCGTTTCGGTGACCGACGAGCAAGGGCGTTTCACCTACGGCTTTGCCAAGGAAGGCATGAAACTACGCTTCGCACACATGGTCTTTGAACCGGCCTATTACACCATCAAAGAAAAAGACATCAACGGCAAGGGTCTCACCGTCAGGATGAAAACCAAGAGCCACGAACTGCTTGAGGTGACGGTGACTGCCAACGCGCCGCACATCGCCTTCGACAATCCCGTGATGAGCGTCATCGACTACACGATTCGAGAGGACGGCATCTATCTGATTGTCTATCGTCGCCGCAACTCCGCTTTGCTCCACCTCTCCTTCGACGGGGATACACTTAACGAAATGCCCATTTCGTCGCGCTACAAACGCCTCAACAAAGACGCTTTCGGCAACATTTATGCCCTCAACGACTACCAAGCCAGCCAAATCGGGTTCATCGATTACGGCAACGGGAAGAAAGGAATGATGAATTTCTATAACTCCATGTCGCGCAAGACTTTCCAAGACAAATTCTCCACCATTTTGGCCGCCATCGACAGCGTTTACATCACCGGACGATATTTCTATTACAACAAGGAAATGGGGTATTACCGCCATCGTTTGGGCAACGACGAGGAACCAGAACCGCTCCATTACATCGTGGACGAGGAAGCCCGCGACGACATTTGGTTGCTCCTGCACACGGGTGGCATCGGCGCCAACTTTTGGGTGACCGACCCCATCTATAATCCAATCTATGCCATCGGCGACAAGTTCTACATCTTTGCCTACACCGACCGCGAGACCATCGTACTTGACAAAGAAGGCAACGAATTGGAACTCCATCCCCTCACCTTCCACCAATACCGCAAATGGAACGGAAAAATGGAACCCGACCGCCGCTGGAAACAAAAGATGATGATGGACGCGGCGCGGAAGGAATTCTACACCTTTTTCGTCACCGACGGCATCTATACCCTGAAGCGCATCGACCTAAAGACCGGCACCGTCACCTCCGTGATGGACCTCAGCGGCTATCCCTTCGCGCAAAACCTTCGCATTCACGACGGGGTTTTGTATTTCATCTACCCGACGGGGATGAATAAAAGGAAGGCGCTGTATCAGGTGCGGGTGGAGTAGGAAAACTATAATATTTTGATTTTCAATGTTATAACAAAAAAATCAGCACGATTTTTGCAGCGTTTCAACCGTTAAATCAGCTTGTTAAACGATTAAAATTCACGCTTTATGAAGAAAATTTACCTTGTTGTGCTTTTGGCGGCACTCTCATTCCAAAGCGCCTTGGCGCAAACCAAAACCACCGTCTTCGGCAACCTCGGCGTGGAGAACGTGAACATCAGCATCGTCAATACGCAATACGGCACCAGTACTGATGCCAAAGGGCATTATGAACTGCCGCTTTTCGACCGCGCAGAGACCGTCAACCTGTATTATTCTTGCATCGGCTATCAGGATACCATCGTGAGCCTAACTCCGAAGCAGTTGCAGCGCGACAGCATCAACGTCAGCTTCCGAATGCGCAAAATGAGTTACGACCTTCAGGAAGTGGGCGTTTCGGCCTACAGCGACTTCTACCGCTCGGGTTCCAACCGCAACATCGCCGACATCGCGTTTTTGGACGGGAAAATCTACCTTTTGGAAAACAAACCCAAGACTTCTTCGATGGTCGTCCTCGACACCGAAGGCAATGAACAAGCCCACAAGGACTTCGACCAATTGTTTGAGAAACTACACATTGACGCTTTCGATGACCTCATCCTCGTCGGAAAGGACAGTTGCTTGCAGGTGTATCTTGATGAAAAAC
>CAMUYT010000172.1 GCA_947164955.1 uncultured Bacteroidales bacterium
TATCATCATTATTTAATTCTGTAAATTTTTGTAAAAACATTTCATCATCTCCATGCCAGTTCTGTTATTCTGGACATGTTGCTTTATATTGATTGATAAAACTCTGCTGTTTCTCCAACCAGTCAGCTGTCTGCTGCAGCTGTGCGTCGAGCCAGGCACTTTGGGCGATGAGCACTTCCAGATAGCTGGTGTTGGCATACTGCATGGTCAAGCGGTTGTGCTCGTAGGCTCGTTGGGCGGCTTCCATCTGCTTGGTGCGTGCCTCCTCGCGGGTGCTGCAAGCCCGACAGTCGGCCAGTGCGTCGCGCACCTCGCTGCCTGCCACGAGCAAGGACTTCTCGAAGGCAATCTGCGCCTGCTCCTATTGCGACTGTGCCACTTTCAGGTTGGTTTTCAGAAGCCCTTGGGCGAACAAGGGCTGCGTCAGCGAGCCTATGGCAGTGAGCAGTATCTGGTAGGGATTGCATTTATTTGTTTTGCATGATTTGCCTAACAGATGAGGCAGGTTTTTAAGTTTTTCCAGCGTAATAACAGACGCTGCTGGACTTGATTAATCAGAAGAATTGAGCAAAAACTTGCCGATAGCGGCAAAAACCACTATCTTTGTGGCGGATTTTGAAGAAAAACTTGCCGATAAATGAAATACATTTCAGTCAGTCAGTTTGCCGAAAAACACGGCATCAGTGAGCGCACCGCCCGTAACTATTGCGCTACGGGGAAAATAGATGGCGCGTTCCTCACGGGAAAGACATGGAACATTCCCGCCGAGGCCATCATACCCAAACACAGCAAAATCAAGGTGTCGCCTTTGCTTGCCGCTTTGCGCGAGCAGAAGGAAACAAAGCTGAAAGGCGGCATTTACCATCGCACCCAAATCGACTTGACCTACAATTCCAACCATATTGAAGGTAGCCGATTGACCAAAGAACAGACGCGCTACATTTTCGAGACCAACACCTTGGGCATCACTACGGAGAGCACACGCATCGACGACATTTTGGAAACCGTGAACCATTTCCGCTGCGTCGATTATGTCATCGACCATGCCACCGACAAGATTACCGAGGCGCACATCAAGCAATTGCATTTGTTGTTGAAAGCCAACACTTCCGACAGCCAAAAATCGTGGTTTGCCGTAGGCGACTACAAGCGTTTGGCCAATGCCGTAGGAGAAGAGGAAACCGCCCAGCCCAAAGAAGTCCATCGTCAGATGAAGTCGCTATTGGCCGAATACAATGCCAAAAAGCAGATTAAATTTGATGACCTTTTGGACTTCCATGTGCGTTTTGAGCGCGTCCATCCGTTTCAGGATGGCAACGGACGTGTCGGGCGGCTATTGTTGTTTTGGCAATGCCTTCAAACGAACATAGTGCCGTTCATCATCACAGAGGATTTGCGCTTGTTCTATTACAGAGGTATCCAAAACTGGGGCAAAATCAACGGCTATTTGCGCGACACCTGCTTGACGGCACAGGATAATTTCAAGGCGTTGTTGGAGTATTATAAGATACGGTATTGATGGATGGAAACACATTGTCGCGAAAGACTTTGAAGGAAATCAACCATAGTTTTTTTGTTTCGTAAAAAATGCCCTATATTTGCAGCCTACAAACAAATACATTATGACACTAAATGAAGCAATCGTTGCCCGCCACTCGGTGCGGCAATACTTGGAAAAACCTATCGAATCGGAAAAGGTCGCGCAATTGCAGGCCTTGATTGACGAATGTAATAAGGAGGGTCAATTGCACCTTCAGTTGGTCACCAACGAGCCGAAAGCCTTTGCCGCTGGCATGGCCAAATATGGCGGGTTCAAAGGGGTCGGCAACTATATCGCCGTTGTAGGGCCGAAAGGCGAGGACGTGAAACTCGGCTACTACGGCGAGAAAGTGGTGCTGTTGGCACAAACCCTCGGCCTGAACACTTGTTGGGTGGGCTTGTCCTACAAGAAGCAACCCGACCAATACCAAGTGCTTGACGGTGAATCTTTGGTGGCAGTAATCGCTTTGGGCTATGGAGCCAACCAAGGCAATGCCCATCCGCAAAAGAAAGGCATTGAGCATTTCTGCCATGTGGAAGGTGCCATGCCTGAATGGTTCCGCAAGGGCATGGAAGCCGCTTTGTTAGCACCCACGGCCGTCAACCAGCAGAAGTTTGAATTCATCCTTCACGAAGGCAACCGCGTAGAGGCCAAGGCGAAGTTCTCTTTCATCGGCTACGCCGCCCTCGACCTCGGCATTGTCAAGTGCCATTTCGAGATTGGAGCAGGGAAGGAGAATTTCAGTTGGGTTTGAACGCCGCTGTTATGAAGCGGACGATACCAAGTGTAGATAGATTTCCCTATCCACATCCTTGAACACATTGAAAATCACTTGCTTGATGCTGCAATCGGGATGCTTGGTCAAGTAATCCTTGACGGTTCGCACGGCGATTTCGGCGGCCATTTGGTTCGGGAAACGGAACTCACCCGTGGAAATGCAGCAGAAACCGATGCTTTCGAGGCTGTTTTCGTCGGCACAGGCCATAATGGAACGGTAACAAGAAGCCAATTGATTCTTCTGAAATTCTGTCGGGATGCCGTTGGGGATGATAGGCCCCACCGTGTGGATGACATATTTGCAGGGTAGGTTGTAGGCCTTGGTGATTTTGGCCTGCCCCGTCGGCTCTTCGTGACCTTGTTGGAGCATCAGTTGGTAACATTCCTCGCGTAACTGCACACCCGCTGCGGAATGAATCGCATTGTCGATGCACTTGTGCAAAGGATGGAAGCAGCCCAACATCTGGCTGTTGGCCGCATTGACGATGGCGTCTACCTTTAATCGGGTGATATCTCCCTGCCAAACCAACAATTGTTTGTTGGTAGAGACGTAGCGCGCTACGTCTCTACAATCGTCCAATTCCACCACACCCTTTTCTTGTAATTGCACCTGCAGTTCCTCATCCTGCAAACGCAAAAATTCCTCACTGACGGGTTTCGGCCAACGCACATTGCGCAAGGCACGGAACAGGTCGCGCTTGCCTTGCAAATCCGTAGGGACCTGCATTTCAGAATACTGTGGGTCTTCTTTTAGAAGATAGTCTATTAAATAGTCCAGACGTTTCATTCTCAACAATTTAACGATTCAACAATTCCTCCAAAATTTCCCCAATATCCCCATCAATCACAATCGACCTGTCTTTGATTTGTTCCACAGTGAACGCCTCGCCGAGGTTGATGGTGGCGTAGGTCGCCTCGGGGTTTTTGTATGTCATTTGCATGAACGGCAGTTTGATGATGGTCGGGGTGTTACTGCCTATGCCGAGGTCCCAATACAACACCTTTCCGTGTTGGTGGCTGTTCACGAAATCGAGGTAACGCTGTGCAGCCTGGTGCCAGCCTTCGTCCTCCACAAAGGTGTCATCGGCACGCAGGTTGACCTTCATGGGGCCGCCACAGACGGGACAATGGGGAATCAATTCGGTCGGTATTTTCATATCGTTTTGCGCCGCAATCATTTTCCTGATGGTTTCCTCGTTGTCGTAGGTCTTTTGGTGACAAGGTTTCGCACATTGGAAAAGACCGTAGTCGCCTTGGGTGTAGAACAGCCGTTGTTTGTCGAAGCCCGCCTTTTGGAACTGGTGATCGACATTGGTGGTGATGACGAAATAGTCCTTGTCCTTCACGAGTTTCAGGAGGTTGTCGTAAACGGGTTTCGGGGCGGGCACATAGCGGTTGTAGTAGATATGTCGGCTCCAGTAGGCCCAATGTTCCTCCTCAGTCGGGAACTGATGGAACCCAGCTGTGTACATATCGGAGAAGCCATATTTCTCTATAAAATCGGAAAAATACTTTTTGAAGCGTTCGCCATTATATGCGAAGCCAGCCGAGGTGGAGAGGCCTGCGCCTGCACCGATGACGATAGCGTCGGCTTCGAGTAAGGCTTTATGTAGTTTTTCTGTTTCCATAAAACGAAAGCAAGTTGCTTTCACAAAACGCGGAAGCAACTTGTTTATTGTTGGTTAGTAAATTGATTTCCTTATTTGTACAAGGCTTCCGCCAACGGAGCGATGGCACCAGGCATATCGGGGAAGGCTTCTTTCAAAGCCATCGTGAACGAAGCCGCATTGGACTTTTCGGCGCGCAATGCTTTCACCTTTTCGAGATAAGCGATACGGGCTTCAACGGCAGGTTTTCCACCAATCCACCATGTCCACCGATGTAATATTTGCAACCAGAATCAAGGGCCTCTTTCGTGGCTTTCAATTCCGCATCGATGGCATCTGCATTGCCCAATTGAAGCGGACTCATGTGGGCGGGGTAATATGCCCAATGGCTATAATACACCTGTCCACCTATGATGATGCTGGCACCAGGGAAGTCGCTTGCCGCGCCGTGCTCGAAACGGAAGTCAACG
>CAMUYT010000173.1 GCA_947164955.1 uncultured Bacteroidales bacterium
ACATGACCAACGATGGTCAGAACTCGACCCAGGCCCCTGGCCACGGCACGGTTCACGCTGGTAGCAATGGCACTTGCGACCTGCCTTGCGTCTACGACCAATGGATGCACTTCCGCGTGCATGTCGATGCCGACAACGACGTTGCCCAACTTTACTTCAACGTGGTTGGTCAAGCCGAAGAACTCTATGCCGAATGGCAATGGAGCTTGGACAGCTTCGGCGAAAACACCACCGACCGTGTTCTTGGTGCTATGGACTTCTTCCCGCCTGAGAATGCTGCCACTTCTGAGTATTACATCGATAACCTCGAAGTCACGCTGCAAAGCAATGACGAGGTGTTGATCTTCGATCCTTTCGAGGACTACACTGTTGGCAACAAGATTGCCCAAGACGCTATCGCTCATGGCAATGACTGGTGGACCACTTGGAGCAACGCTCCCGGCGGTGCTGAAGACGGCGTTGTCGCTAACTTCGATGGTACGCAATGCGGTCACCTCACCTATGGTAACGACCAAGTCCTTCTCCTCGGCGACGAAGAAAATGGTAACTACGACCTCGAGTTCGACATCCTTGTCCCCGAAGGCAAGAACGGTTACTTCAACATCCTGCACCACTTTGCTGGTGCCAACAGCACTTGGGCCATGCAGTGCTATCTGCACATGACCAACGATGGTCAGACCTCAACTCAGGCTCCTGGTCATGGCACCATTCACGCTGGTAGCAACGGCACCGCCGATATAGCTTGCGTTTATGATGCTTGGATGCACTTCCGCCTGAATGTGGACACCGATAACGACATCGCTCGTTACTACTACACCGCTCCTGGCGAAGAAGAGATTCTCGTTTGCGAATGGCAATGGAGCTTGGACAGCTTTGGTGAGAACACCGTTGGCCGTACCCTCGGTGCCATGGACTTCTTCCCGCCTGAGAATGCTGCTACTTCAGAGTACTACCTCGACAACTTCAGCTTCAAGAAGATTGGTGGCGAAAGCGCTCCTGTGCTTGCCATCGATCCTATGGAAGTCTACGGCGACCTGATGGAGGACGATTTCCAAACCTATGAAATCACCATCGACAACAGCGGTAACTCCATCGGCGACTGGGCCGGCTGGCTCGACTTCGGTATGGGTGCTGGCGGCTCTGCCACCTCAATGGTGAACTACGACAACGATCCGAGCGACCAAACTTCGCTTGTTGGCTGGAATATCACCGAACCTACCGTCATCGAAGTGGGCGCCATGTTCCCGGCTGCCTCTTACGCTGGCGCTGTGATGGGTACGCAAATCACCAAGGCTCAATATTATCTTGGCGAGAGCTCTGAAGGCGGCAATGGCATTGAGCCTAACACCGACCTGACCATCCGCATCTATCAGCAAGGTCAGGGCGAATTCGCCGTTGGTCAGGTGCTGGCCGAAAAGACCATCCCCTACAACCAAATCGTCACTGGCGACTGGAACATCGTCACCTTCGACGAGCCTGTCGACCTCACTGGTTTCAACTTCTTCGTGGCTGCCGAGTTCACTCAAGCCGTCGGCGGCTACGCTGCCAACTTCGACGGTGGCACGCCCGTTCCTTACGGCGACCTCTATCGTCAACGCGCCAGCGGCAACTTCAACTCGATTTCCGCCAACGGTGGCAACAGCTATGGTAACACCCACATCCGCGTGACCTGCCAAGGCACTCCTGTCACCGCCACTTGGGCTACTATCGACAAGAACTTTGGTTCCATCATGGGTGGTGCCAGCGATGTCATCACGCTGAGCCTCAACAGCATTGGTCTCACCATGGGCGAATCTTACACAGCCAATTTCATCATCAACACCAACGACGAAGAACTTTCGCACGTTGAGATTCCTGTCACCCTCGCCACCGATGGCGTTGAGGAGACTGCCAACCAACTTGCCAGCATCTATCCCAACCCCGCCACTTCGCAGGTGACCCTCGAAGGCGAGAACCTCAACAGCGTGGCCATCTACAACGTGGCCGGTCAGCTGGTGCGCGTGGTGAAGCTCGGCAACGTGGTCAACAACATCGAGATGAATGTTGAAGCCGGTGTCTACTTCTTCAGCGTCTACGACAACAATGGCAACAACAGCGTGCAGCGCGTTGTCATCGTGAAGTAAGTTTTCCCCTTACGGGAAATGAATGAAAAAAACCGCTCCATTCGGGGCGGTTTTTTTTGTTTTTTTGGGATTTCCTGCCGGGGTTTGTTTTTAATCCCCCTGCCCCCTTTTTAAAGGGGGAGCCTACCGGGCGCTGGCCTACCGGACGCATACTATTCAGACCCAAGTTTTATGCCGCTTCGCGCCGCGTCGCTTCGCGCTTCCCCCCTTGCAAAGGGGGGTAGGGGGGGATTCAACGACCCGCTTCGCGCCAAGCATTCACAGGGATTCCGAAGACCCGCTTCGCGCCATGTATTAACAAGAATTCCAAAGCCCCACCTCACGCTAATGTTCCTTCTTAGGGAACTGCTCCATAATCCCCTTAACCACCATCTCAGCATCTCTTCTCACATCGCTATCCTTAACCCTAATCACCGTCAGACCAATGGCTCGCATCTGCCTGTCCCTTTCGGCGTCCCGTGCTTGTGCCTCGGCTGTGAAATGTGAGGAGCCATCAATCTCGATGACCAGTTTAAGCTCATGGCAAAAGAAATCTGCAATATAATTCAAAATTGGCCTTTGGCGAAGAAAAAGATACCCCGTCTTCTTCCCCTTCAAACACTTCCAAAGCTTGGCCTCCGAAATCTGCCCATGGCTCCGCAAATCCCTGCTGAACTGCTTCAGCCTTGGATTGTAGGGGTAAAAGTTCGAGCCAAACAGCATCCCTTCAGGATCGATGCCATTCAGCCAAAGGTGTTCAGGTGTGATGTCCTTGATGTTCATGGTTTTGTCATCTCAGCCATGATAATCCCTCCAGCCACGGCTGCGTTGAGCGATTCCGTTAGGCTGCCGCCCACGCGCGGGATGGTGACGGGCCGCGTGATACAAGGCAAGACTTCGGCCCTGATGCCGTGCGACTCGCTCCCGATGACGATGACGCCTTCGGCCTTTTCGCGCATCTCGAACAGGTTCTCGCCCTCAAGCAAGGCTCCATAAATAGCTTTGCCATTGCTGCTTGCCTCATGCAAAAACGTAGGCAAATCGGCCTTCCAGACATGCATCCGAAACAGCGAGCCCATGGTGGCCTGCACCGTCTTGGGGTTCCACAGTTCCACGCAGTCGGGGCTGCACACCACGTCAGTGATGCCGAACCATTCCGCCGTGCGGAGGAGCGTGCCCATGTTGCCTGGGTTGGCGATGCCGTCCAAGGCCAGCATGAAACGCGAACTGGTCTTGATTTCCTTTTGTTCTGGAATCCTGACTACGGCAAGGATGCCTGGTGGCGTGTCCTGTCCGCTCATCTGTTCCATCTGCATCTCGCTGACGGTCTCGGCTTCGGCGAAGGCGGGATGGTCGTTGAGGAAAGCCTCGGTGGCGAAGAGATTCACCGTCTCAAAGTGGGAGTGGAGCAGCTCGTCCACCATCTTGCGCCCTTCCACGACGAAGAGTCCAAGTTCCTTGCGGAATTTCTGTTGGCGCAGCGAGGCGATTTGTTTTATGGTGTTTTTGGTCAGCATGGCGTCAAAATTACGAAAAAAGGCTGTCCCATAGATGAGACAGCCCCAAAAATTATGAAAAAGTTTATCTTATTTATTCAGCGTAGACGTTGAAATCGATGTCGACGGCCACTTCCTTGTGGAGTCTCAGCTTGGCTTTGTATTCGCCCACTTCCTTGATGGCGTCTTCGTTGATGACGATGTTCTTGCGGTCCACCTCAATGCCGGTGGCTTCCTTGATGGCGTTGGCGATCATGATGTTGTTGACCGAGCCGAAAATCTTGCCCGTGGCGGCAGCCTTGGCGGGGATTTGCAGCTTCAGGCCTTCCAGAGCCTTGGCCTTCTCGAGGGCTTCGTCCTTGATCTTTTGTTCCTTGTGAGCCTGTTGGCGCATCTCTTCGGCCAAGATCTTGCGGTTGCGCTCGGTGGCGAGGATGGCGAGACCTTGCGGGATGAGGAAATTGCGGCCGTAGCCGGGCTTCACGGTGACGATGTCGTTCTTATAGCCTAAATTGGCGACGTCTTGTTTCAGAATGATATCCATGTTTAGTCCTCCTTCAAATTATTTCAAACAATCTGCTACGAAAGGCATCAGGGCGAGGTGGCGGGCACGCTTGACGGCCTGGGCAACCTTGCGTTGGTATTTCGTTGAAGTGCCGGTGATGCGGCGAGGCAGGATCTTGCCTTGCTCGTTGACAAACTTCAGCAAGAAGTCGGCGTCTTTGTAATCGATGTACTTGATGCGGTTCTTCTTGAAGCGGCAGTATTTCTTTCTCTTGGTAT
>CAMUYT010000174.1 GCA_947164955.1 uncultured Bacteroidales bacterium
CCGTGGGTAGTGGCACGGGTGCCATTGCCGCTTGGGAAGCCAACCTGCGCTTCATTGAGGATGGTCGCTATGGAAATAATAAAGCCCGCCTAATCGTTTCGCAAAACAAGCCTTTTGTGCCGATGTACGATGCTTGGCGTGCCGACTCACGCGCCATGTTGCCTTACGATGCGGAACGAGCCAGAAAAGACGCCGCAGAGATTTGCGCTCCTGTGCTCAGCAACCGCAAACCGCCATACAGCCTTGCAGGCGGACTCTATGATGCACTGAAGGACACCGATGGCGACATCCTCGCCATTAGTAATGATGAAGCCAATGCAGCAAAAGCATTGTTTGAGGAAACTGAAGGCATCGACATCTATCATGCCGCTGCCGTGGCTACAGCCTCATTGCAGCAGGCGGTGGAAGAGGGAATGGTGAAAGCCGACAATGTGGTGATGCTTAATATCACGGGTGGCGGTGAGCGACGCTTCCACGCCGAGCATGAGATTCATTACCTGAAGCCGAATCACATCTTCAAGATCGACTTCACAAAGGATGAAGTGGAGCGTGTCTTGGCTGAGATGAGATAAACACCAGCTTTCAAATCGCTGACATCCATACGAATTGAATTACCCTTGGCAGCCGTGCTGCTGAGGGTTTTTCCTGTCATGTCCATCAAGTCGACCTGCTGAAGATCGTTGGCTTCGATGGTCACGAAGTCGGTGGTGGGATTGGGATAGATGCTGACGTTCATGTTGTTTTCGTCAACTTGTGTAATGTCGAGTGGCGTGACCCAAAAAGTAACCATGGCAGTGTTGCAGTTGCAAGGGATGGTCATCTGAACGTCGAGCCAAGCCACGGTGCCAGGCTCTATTTCGGGCCGCAGTGTACCTGTAATGGTGACTTCAACTACCTCGGTTGGCTCGGTATGGATGGTCATGCCAAGGTTTCCATTGTGTTGGCAACTGAAGTTGGTGAAGAACTCGTTCGACGGGTGCATGGTGATATCGACAGGGTCATATCCCGTGTTTTCGACGAGGAAATGGAAATGTCCTTCGGAACCAGGGTACATGGCAGTGTCGCCTGTAATAGCTTCAGCTTCAAAGGTATATTGTTCCACCATGTCGATCTCAATGTCGTCGATGGTAAGATGGGTACCTCCGTTGGCAATAGCATGGATGGCGATGTATTGGCAGTTGGCTGGGACGTTCTCCACATAGGCAGAAACCTTGTCGTATTCGTCCTTTTCAATCGTCGTCGCAAGAAATTGTGCACACATGCTTTCGGCGTTGGGGGCGCTGCCTGCCCATATTTCGAGTTGGAAATCTCCTTCGCTGATAGCCCATAGGGTGAAGCGATATTGCATCTCTTCAATTAGATAGATGGGCATAAACATCCAGGCGTCGTTGGTGGCCGTGAAAGCATACCAGTTGCCCGTATGGGCTATGCGGTTGTGGTCTTTTTCGAGATAACCGCAGAGCCATGAGTCGTCGTCACACGTCCAGCCAACGGGCGTTTCGAGGTCGTGGTTGGCGTATTCGAAGCTTTCAAATAGGATGTTTCCTGCAAAAGATGTGGCTGCCATGAGGCAAGCACATAATGTGATGATAGCCTTTTTCATAGTAGTTGAGAAATTTGGCTACAAAAATAGAAAAAATCAATTAATTGTAGGCATGGATTCCACCTAAAATCAAATTCACGCCGAAATAGGTGATGATGACGCTGAGGAAGGCGATGATGCTGTAGATGTGGAAGAACATCGGTTTGCGGAATGAAGTCATCACGTTGTGGAACATTGGCATGGCATAAACCAACAAGGTGATGAGCGCCCACACTTCCTTCGGGTCCCACGACCAATAATTGCCCCACGAAATGTTGGCCCACACTGCTCCGATGAAGATTCCAGCGGCGAGCAGGCTGACGGCAGGATAGAGCATGATGCGGCTGATGTCTTGCAGGCGCTCAAGATAGGCCAAGTTGTTGGGCTGCGTGAGGCGTACCACCACGGCGCTGATGCCGTTGAGCATGACGAAAAACAGCAAGGCATAGGCGATCATGATGACCGTGACGTGCAAGCTGAGCAGTGGCGACGAGAGCACGGGCATCAGATGGGTGACAGGTGGGTTGGCACCGCCCATCATCTGCACCAGCAGTACGAAACCGCTGGTCAATAGGCCGGCGGGCAAGGCCATCTCGTATTTCCGCACCGTGCATAACGTAATGACACAGATGGCTAGGGCCATCAGGTTCATCGAGTCGAAACTGCCTGCCATAGGGACGTGACCGCCCGCAATCCAACGCAGGACGAAGAGCAGGGCCAGGAACGCGCACAAACCAATCACCCAAGCCAATCCTGCTATGCGTACAGGTTTGTAAAGCGGTTTTTTCTTGCCCATGCAGATGAGCGACAGGGCAAAACAAATAAGGCCCAAGGTGATGCTTACCATGGCAAGCCATTTGCCCGTGCTGAGGCGGTTGTAGAGCCGCTCGGCGCGATATTGTGTCGCTGAGGGTAATACGCTTTTTGCATTCTTTTCTTGGTAGACTTTGGTCTTCTCGAACACCTCGTCCAATGCCTTGAAGTCTTTCTTTACAACGTATTCCTGACAGAGGCTGAGTTGCTTGCGGATGAAAAGGTATTCATCCTCTGGGATGTCCAAAGGCAGTTTGTCGCTTTGCGAGTACCAGCTGATGTTTTGGGTGCTGTCGGCATGGGGAAAGAGCTTCAGCAGTCGTCCGTTGTTGAGCATGGTGATGAGCTGGTATTTCTCGTCGGCTGCGCTGTATTTCTTGCGTTTCGGGTCGCCCATCGGCAGGGCCTTGATGGTGTCGGTGAGCTTGTTTTCGCCCGTCGGAGTGAGGAAGTCGGTCATACGGGCGTATTTCCCCTCGATGCCAAGTTGCTCCTGCACGAAGCCGCCCTTGATTTTCATCATGGGCTCGTTTTTCCAATCGTCGAAGTAGAAAATCCAGCCACTAAAGACTTGTTCGGGTGTGAGGCCTTGGTAGCGAGCATTGCCGCAAAGCTTGGTGGTGAAATCCTTGGCCAAAGTCTGTAGGGGGCACACGCGACCTTTGTACATCACATACATCTGGCCCATCTTGTCGGCGCTTTCCTTGGGCAGAGTGTTAGGCTTGTTGTTTGCCAAAGCAGAAAACATTGGCCCGAAAGAAAATAGTATCAACAAGATAGCTGCTTTTGCCGAAGCTTTTCTCAGCAATGAGCGGAACTCTCCGTTTTTGTCGGCAAAGGCAAGAATGATGGCTATGAGGAGCAGGATGTAGCCCGCATAAGTCACGCCGATGCCCCAAGGGTCATGGGCGACGCTGAGCACTGAGTTGCCCTCGTCGTCGTAGTCGCTCTGATAGAAGCGGTAGCCTTTGTATTTCAGGATGTTATTCATTGAGATTTTGGCTTCCGTCGTGTTGCCTTCATCGGTGATATTGAGGTAGCTCACGAAGTCCATGGGCGAGTGGGTGCCTGGGTAGGTCTCCACCTCGAAGCGGTCGAGGGTAAGGCTGAAGGGCAGCGTGCATTCTTTGGTGTTGCCGTGTCTCTCGATGGTGAATTGCGAGGTCGCCACTTCGGGTTTGAGGGTCATCTCGCCGTGTTGGCCCGTGAGCATAGTGAGCAAGGCACCGATAAGGATGCAGGCCACGGAGAGGAACAAAGTGAGGGCAGCAGGCCGTTTCCAATTCCGGTTGCTGAAGGTCAGGATGGCACCGACGATGCCGAAGCAAGTCCAAAGGGCGATGAACCACCATGTGCTGTAGACGTGGGTAAGGGCGAAGTCGTTGCCGTGTAGTTTCTCGACCACCGTGCCCGCTGCGAGGGCTACGATGAGCAGGATCATGAGAATGGAAATGAAGTGGCGAGGAAGTTTCATTTTGATGAAAGTTAATTACATAATGCAAATTTCCGAAAATAAATGTTAGCCCAATCTCCCTATGTTTGGTGATTTTTGCGTGGCGACGCCCTCATTAATAAGGATGGAGATGGTAGTGCCCAAGATGGTGCGAAACAGGTTTTTCCAGAAATTCTTACCGTCTTTCTCTGTCTGGGGCTCAGGGAGATCAATATTATCCATATTATCCATATATGCTCTATTGTTTTTGAACAATGCAAAGATAGCCTTTTTTCTTTTTGACACAGGAAATGAAAAGAAAGATGAAAAAATCCCGCCAACAATGACGGGATTTTTCGGTTGTATAGACGTTGCGCGCAACGTCTATACACATTATTATCTAACATAAAATCAAATGGCATCGATGAACTTCACGATGGCGTCGCGGTCGGCCTTGGGAAGCTCGCGGAACTGCTCCACCGAGCGGCGGGCGTCGCTTTGGGCGTTGCCGTGCCACATGATGGCCTCGATGACGGTTTG
>CAMUYT010000175.1 GCA_947164955.1 uncultured Bacteroidales bacterium
CCGTCACCTCGAAGTTCATCGCCTATAGCGGTGCCAACCTCAAGCAAGACTCGCTTCTTGTCTATTACAGCATCGACGGCGGTGCCTACCAAGCGGCCCACATGACCGCCACGGGCAACCCAGATGAATATGTTGGCTACATCACTGGTTTTGAAGGTGGTGCCGAAATCGACTACTACGTGTTTGGTGCCGACGAATCGGGACACCGCTACACGCAGCCCGTCTTTGCCGACCTCGACCCGCACCATTTTTGGATTGAGTCCAATGTTGGCTTTGCTGAATTTTCGACCAAACTCAATGTCTATCCCAACCCGACCACGGGCCAGTTCACCGTGGAAGGCGCGAATGTGGCCAAGGTGGAGGTGTATAACCTCGTCGGACAAAAGGTGCACGAAGCCGAGGGCAAGTCCGTCAGCATCGATGCCGCCGAATGGAACAAGGGCATCTATCTCGTCAATATCGTTGAGGAGAACGGTGCCGTGGTGACCAAGAAACTGGTGGTGAAATAACCGTTAGACCATTTCTTCCACCCCGACAATCCCATAAGAATTCTCTGTTATAATGGAAAATTCTTATGGGATTTTTCCATTATATCGTGAAAACTCGTATTTTTGCAGGCGGAAAAAGACCTCAAAAATGATTGAAAGGCAACTAAAACAACTTATACTTCCAAGGCTTTTCAGGGGAAAAGCCATAGTGCTGACTGGTCCCCGACAGGTGGGCAAGACCACTTTGCTCCGTATGCTGATGACTGAAACCGACAAAAAAACACTGTTTTGGAATTGCGACGAGCCTGACATACGACAAAAACTCTCCAATCCGACCTCAACACAATTGCAAGCCGACATCGCCCAAGCCGACCTTGTTTTCATTGACGAGGCGCAACGAATCCCCAACATTGGCGTCACGCTGAAATTGATTATCGACAATTTCCCCGACAAGCAAGTGGTCGTCACGGGTTCGTCGGCATTGCAGCTCTCCAATTCCATCAACGAGCCTCTTACAGGGAGAAAATATGAATACGACATGCTCCCTTTCTCCTGTGAGGAACTGATAGCTTCGCGAGGAGAAATGGAAGAAAAGCGTCTGTTGGAACGGAGAATGGTTTACGGCTCCTATCCTGAAGTGGTTAACCTTCCTGGCGAGGAACGCGAAACCTTGTCGAACCTTGTGAACAGTTACCTATATAAGGACATCTTCGCTTTTCAAGACGTGAGGAAACCCGAAATCATCGAGCAACTGCTGCAAGCCTTGGCGTTGCAAATTGGTAGCGAGGTGTCGTTCAATGAGCTATCCAAGTTGCTGGGATTGAACAGCCAAACCATCCAACGCTACATCGACTTGCTGGAAAAATCGTACATCGTGTTCCATCTTCGATCCTACAGCCGCAATTTGCGCAACGAGCTGAAAAAAAGTCGCAAGATTTATTTCTATGACAACGGTGTGCGTAATGCGTTGCTTGGCGACTTCAAGCCACTTCAATTGCGGCAAGATGCCGGTGCCTTATGGGAAAACTATCTCGTAAGCGAGCGCATAAAACACAATACATATAGTCTCTTCTACGGAAAAAGCCATTTTTGGCGGACCCAACAACAGCAGGAAATCGACTATCTCGAAGATATTGATGGCGTATTACACGCCTACGAGTTCAAATGGAGTGCCAACAAGCAACCAAAACTATCACAAACCTTTGCCAACAGCTATCCCGACCACACTTTTGCAGTAATCAATCCGGAAAACTATATGGGTTTCGTATCGGGCAGGATGTGAATTTGAAAAACCATTCGGTTAGCCTTATTCCCTTTTGGGTGAAAAACCAAAGAATCCCCGATGCCGTGTCGGGGATTCTTTCTATTTTTGCGGGGATGAGACAATAGACCGGGATGGACAATCCCAAAGCCTTTACCGCCATGTCGGAGAAGCATCCGCCATCTCCTACGCAGGGTGTCCCTAGTGCTTAGGTGATTGCGGATCAAGTCCGCAATGACAGCCTATGGTTTAAGGTCGTCCTCTGTGGTTTCATGTCGATTATTAGTACGTAACCAATACTTCATTAAATGAAAAGAATCATATTTATCCTGTTTTTCGCCCTCATGGCCCTGGCCTCGTGCCAAAAGAAAAACGCCCCACTGTTTCGCGGCGACTATTCGTTCAAGACCTCTGGCAGCGTCACCTTGGAGGAAATCGTGCCCCAAGGCGAAACGGGTGAGACCTTCACCGTCGGCCTGCCCAACGAAATCGGACAGCTGGAAATCAGCACCTTGGACAACGGCAAGGACAGCGTCCTCGTGGTGATGAACACCATGGGCGGCGAAGTGGTGGTCACCCATGCCTTCTGCAAGGACAACGAAATCTTCCTCCGCGACTTCAAGAAAAACACGCTGTTGCTCACGGGCGACAGCCTCACGTTGAAGAACGACCTGCGCGTGAAGGCCACGGGGCGAATGTATGAGGACAACACGCTCATCCTCAACATGACTTACGACGGCGAGGCCGAAAGAAACGAACGCAGTTTCAAGGTCTTCGGTGATGACATCCGCATGGCGGCGATTAGAAATTAATAGCTATGAAAACCAAACACATACTATTGTTTTTACCCCTTCTGTTGACCGCCTGCCACACCGACACGCAGCAACTCAAGGAGAAGCTGATTGGCGGCCCAGCCGAGGAACGTGTCATCGCCGTGGGCGTGTTGCCCATCGACTCGGTGAGCGGCATCGTCAGCAACACCTATCCTGGTTATTTGGAAGAGGGTCAGTCCGTCGACATGGCCTTCAAATACGGCGGCACTTTGCAATCGCTCAATGTGAAGGAAGGTAGCGCGGTGCGCAAGGGACAGGTGCTGGCCCGCGTCAGCTCGGCGCAGATGGAGAGCACGCAACGCTCGGCACAGGCCACGCTCGAACAGGCCCAAGATGCCTACGAGCGTCTGAAGAAGGTGCACGATAACGGCAGCCTCCCCGAAATCAAATGGCGCGAGATGGTGACCAACCTCGAGAAAGCCCAAGCCGCCCTCGACTTGGCCAACGCCATGCTGGCCGACAACACCATCACGGCACCCTTCAGCGGTACCGTGGCCTCGCTCAACGCGGAGTTGGGCGAAAACATCACCCCGCTGAAACCTGTCATGCGCATCATCAACACGGAAGGCCTGACGGTGAAGATCTCCGTCCCCGAAAACGAAATCGGCAAAGTGCGCGTGGGCGACACCGCCGAGGTGGTGATCCCCGCCTTGGACAACCGCCCTTTCATGGGCAAGGTGACCGAAAAAAGCATGACCGCCTCGCTGCTTACCCACAGCTATCCCGTCAAGGTGCTCATCGAGCAGCCCGACGAAGAACTCGTCCCCGGTATGATTAGCAAGGTGGTGCTCAGCGCCGATGTCAGCACGGGCATCATCGTGCCCGCCAACGCCATTCTCGTCAACGAGGACGGACGTTTCGTTTGGGTGGCCGAAGAAGGTCGTGCCACGAGGCGGAACATCACGATTTCGGGCTATTCCGGCTCGGGTGTCATCGTCAGCGAAGGCCTGCAGGCTGGCGACGTCGTCATTGTGGAAGGGTATCAGAAGGTTAGTGAAGGGATGAAAGTGGATTATTGACACGAGACTACGGGACTACGAGACGGCGAGACGGCCCTTCGACAGGCTCAGGGACCTTGTCCCGAAGTCCCGCGTCTCGAAGTTAAAATAATTGAAACATGAGTAAGCTAAAGGAAAGAGGTATCATCAGCGGCAGCATACGGAACCAGAAAATCGTGTGGATTGTGGTGGCGGTAGTGGTGGCTTTCGGCATCTATGCCCTCGTCGACATGAAAAAGGACGAGTTTCCGGCCTTCACCATCCGCCAAGGCATCGTGGCAGGCGTCTATCCCGGCGCCAATTCCGAGGAGGTGGAGGCACAGCTCACCAAGCCCTTGGAACAGCTGCTGTTTGCCATGCCTGAGGTGGACCGCAAAGGCACCTATTCCATCACCAAGGAAGGGATGTGCTACATCTATACCAGCCTCGACGAGTCGGTGAAAGACAAGGACGTCGCCTGGTCGAAGATACGCCATAAAATCAACGAAGCCAAGACGTTGAGTTTTCCGGCAGGCGTGTTGGCCATCGCTGTCATCGACGATTTCGGCAACACCTCGTCGCTGCTCATCGCTATGGAGTAAGCTAACACCAGTTTCCAAGTTTTCCGGATAGGCTTTCAGTAAAAAGTTCAAAAATTCGGGCAGTTATGTGGAAACTTGCAACATTTTAAGGTGCTAAAACTGCGGATGTATTTTTGAGGGTTTAGGGGGTGCCTCCCAAAGTGGCAAAAAATCCGCGCCTGATTCATTCTTGCCGGAATA
>CAMUYT010000176.1 GCA_947164955.1 uncultured Bacteroidales bacterium
TCGAGGACGGCAAGGCCGAGAAGGGCAACAACATCATCAGCCACGCTCCTTACACTGCCGAGATGCTGATGGCCAACGAGTGGAACTTCCCCTTCACCCGCGAGGAAGCCGGCTTCCCGATGAAGAGCGATGTGCAGGACAAGTACTTCCCGCACGTCACCCGCATCGACGATGCCTACGGCGACCGTAACTTGGTTTGCAAGTTCTCGGCTGAATAAGGGTCGTTTTTCACACAAAAATTGTAGTAGAGACGGTGCATGCACCGTCTCTACGTGTTTTTTGCCCAGAAAATGCAAAATTATGGGAAACGTACAGACGCACTATGGCACGTCTCTACAAATTTATTACAAATTATCGATGATGTCCTTCAATAGCGCATTGAAATCGACAACGCGGTCGGGCTTGGGGGAATAGCTTAGTACGACGACCACAAGTTCTTTAGAGGGGACAATGAAAACCCGTTGCCCATCGTGGCCGTTGCAGTAGAACATGTCCTGCGGTACGTCGGGCAAATCCTTGCCTTGGTTCAGCCAGAAGAAAGCGCCATAGCGCCCTTTGCTGTCGGAGGCCGGCGTGGCGGTATACTCCGCCCAACCTTGGGGAAGCACCCGCAGACTGTCGACACAACCGTCATCGAGGTACATCTGTCCGAAGCGGGCATAGTCGGCAGCCGTGATGTAAATGTAGGACGAGCCGACGGGCGTACCGCTCATGTCCTGCTCGAAAACCGCGTTGCGGATGCCCAAAGGAGCGAAAAGCCGCGTGCGGATATAATCAAGGAATACCTCATCGGAGGAGAAACGGCTGCGGAGATAGCGCATCACGATGTTGGTGGTGCCGCTGGAATAATACCAATGCGTGCCAGGTTCGTATGCAAGCGGTTTAGAGAGCGCATAGAGGCCCATATCTTGTTCGCGATGCAGCATCAGGTTGACGTCGGAGCGGGCGCCATAGTCTTCTTCCCATTCCAACCCGCTCTGCATTTGCAGCAAGTCGTTGAGGGTGATATTTTTGCGTCCGTCATTTTGCCATTCGGCGATGTCAACAGGTGCATTGATGTCGACAAGGCCATCGCCTGCCATGACTCCCGTCAATGCGCTGGTGAAGCTCTTGGCCATGCTCCAACTCAGGAGTTTCGTATCGGGACCAATGCCCTTGTCGTATCGTTCGGCGACCACTTTGCCCTTGTGGAGCGCCATGAATGCGAAAGGATGGCCGTTGTAGGTGCGGTCGTCGACCAAAGCCTTCGCGATAGGCTCCAATCTTGCTCTCGTTGCGGAATCGCCCAAAGCGATGGGCTTGGAAGGCGCAGTTTCGGTAGGAAGCGGATAAGTGTGTTGCCTTAATTCGTCGACGGTAGCACCACGCAGCAAGGTAACACCATAGCCATCGCGATAGACCGCTGTAGACTTACCCCAAAGGAAGCGGCTGGTGACGGTCTTGTTCTCATAGTCCACCTTGTTGCGGTTGAATCGAATAAAGGAGAACTTGAGGTCGAGGGCTTCCACTTCTTTTGCGTCGCGACCCGAGACAAACACCGCCGATGCCAAGTTCTTGGCTGCATAACCCGTGATGATGGGCATCAGGCTGTTCAAATAGATGCATCCGCCGATGATGGCAGCAATGAGCAACGCTCCGATAATGCGTAAGACTTTTTTCATCTGTTTACAGTTTATCGTGTGATGCGAATCATGATGTTGTAACAACACTTTACACACAAGTCTGCATCAACGTTTCTTTTGTTGTTGCTGCAACTTGGCTTGCTGTTTCTGTGCCTCTTCCAAGCGTTTCTGGAAGTTGCTCTTCTTCACTGGCTTTCTCTTGTTTTCTTCGATGGTGGCACGCACCTTGTCTTCATTGATCATCTTACGGAAGACGAACATCTGGATGAAGGTGATGATGTTGACCAACATATAATAGTAGCTCAAGCCCGCCGAATAGTTGTTGAAGATGGCGAAGAACATAATGGGCATCAAGTACATCATCCACTTCATGGGCTTCATCTGCGGGTTGCTCGAATAGTCCATCTGCTTGTTGTTCACCCAAGTGTAGATGAGCGTGGTGATGGTCATCAGGATGGTGAAGAGGCTGAGGTGGTCCATGCCGAGGAACTTCGGGAACTCTACGATGCTATCATAGGTAGAAAGGTCGTCGGCCCAAAGGAAAGGTTGTTGGCGCAACTCGATACTGGCGGGGAAGAAACGGAAGATGGCGATGAGGATGGGGAACTGCAACAGCGCGGGCAGGCATCCCGAAGCGGGACTGACGCCTGCTTGTCGTTGCAAATTCAAGATGGCTTGTTGTTTCTTCATCGCATCCTCTTCCTTGGGATATTTCTCATTGATGGCATCCATCTCGGGCTTCAGGACGCGGGTGATGGCCGACGACTTGTAGGACTTGAACGCCAAAGGGAACAACAAGGTCTTGATGATAATGGTCAGGATGAGGATGACGATGCCGTAGTTCCATCCGTATTGGCTCAGCCAGTTGAACACGGCGATGACGCCGTAGTTGATCCATCTGATCAAGAAGAAGTTACCCAGGTTGATTTGGTCCTGCAAGCCAATCTTGTAGCTACGCAAAGTCTTGAAGTGGTTAGGGCCGAAATAGAGTTGCATCGGGATGTCGTTGGTTTCGGCACTCACATTATAAGGCACTTCGATGTTGGCTGACATCGACTTGTAGTAGCGCGGGTTGTTGGAACGACGCGTTTGCATGGCCATCTTGGCGTTCTCGAAACCATCTTTGGCGACGATGACGTTGCAGAAGAAACGTTGTTTGAACGAGATCCATTTGAGCTTGTTGGTAACGGTCTGCTCGCTGTCCTTGTTCACCACGAGGTGGTCGACGTCCTTGTCGTTGAGCGAGCGGAAATACACCGACTCGTCGGCAAAGCGGTCGGCACTCTTCTCCTGCTTCAGCAAGTCGACAGCCCAGTCAATGCTCATGTAGTCGGCATTGGTCGCAATAACGTCTTTCATGCCGACGGTGCGGATGTCGAAATCCATCATGTAATTGTCGTCGCGAATGGTGTAGACGAACTCAATGTATTTGTTGGGGTCGTCGGTCGTAAGGCGCTGGCTGAAGACGATGCTGTCGCCCTCTCCCACCGTCATGTCGCCACCAGCATAAGGCTGGCCATTTACATAAGGTTGGAAAAAGAACTGCGAAGTGTTGACGATACGGTTGTTGGCAAAGAACGAGAGGTCGAACAAGGCCGTTTCGGGGTCAAACGAGATGAGCGGCAACGAGTCGTAGGTCTTGTAATCCTTTAGCTCGACTTGTTTTAGGAAGCCGCCTTTGTTGCTGAACGTGAGGCGTTGCAGCTTGTTCTCGATGGTGACGAGTTGCTCAGAGCCTTCAGCAGAGGCAGCGAACACGCCGTATTTGTCGCGCAATGCGTTTTGTCTTTGTTGGACAAGGCCAAGCGAGTCCATGGCCATCATGGCGGTGTCGGTCTGCAAGGCTGCCAACTGCGCATCGGCGCGTTGTTGCTCGGCTTGTCGGAGTGAATCCAAGGCCATTTCTTCGAGCCGCACTCGCCGAATGGAGTCTTGAATACGCTGTTGTTCAGCAATTTGCTCTTTCGACGGGGTCATAAAATACATCCAGCCGAAGAGGATGGCTGCGATGAGGACGAAACCAATGAGGGTGTTTTTATTGTTCATTACGGTTTTTATTTTGCAAAATAGGGCGCAAAAATACGAAAAAAAGCGTCCCGAAGGACACTTTTTTTGCTGAATCATTGGTTGATTTCACCAACCACCTCATTTCACCACTATTTTCCTTGTGGCCGTAGCCCCGCTCTCGTCCGTGATACGCAGCAGATACATGCCTTGCGGCAAGCCTCTCAGGTTGACTTCGTTGGTGTTTTGGGCCGTTTTCACCAATTGGCCTATGGCGTTGTAGACCCTGACTTCGGTGGCGGTCGCCCCTTCGATGCGGACAAGGCCGCTGGTGGGATTGGGCGAAAGGGTGATGCCTACGTCCTCGTTTTCACCAATGCCTTCCGTCTGCTCGCAGTACACAATGTTGTACGATTTTGAGGTCTCACCATCGCTGTATACCGCCAATACATGATAGTTCAATCTGCCACCACCTGAACAGTTGTCGGTGTATTCCGTTTCCGTAACCAAGTCTTCAGAGACCAAGGTCACACCTCTATAAACTTGATAACCGATTAACACCTCTTCAGGTTTCAATTCTGGCTCGTTCCAATGAAGTGTGACACCACTATTGTCACAACTTACTATTTCGCAGTCCATTACTGGTGTATGATGGTCGAACCAATCAGGCTTGAAGTCGTGGAAATAGGTAGTTACAAGTGTATCGCCATAG
>CAMUYT010000177.1 GCA_947164955.1 uncultured Bacteroidales bacterium
GAGCGTTTCGGCATCAAGCAGCGTTTGGAGTATTATGACGCCAAAACCTTGTCAAAGATTGTGAAGCGCTCGGCAGGCATCTTGCGTGTGCCCATCGACGACACGGCGGCGTTCGAGATTGCACGTCGCAGCCGTGGCACACCGCGTATCGCCAACATGTTGCTGCGTCGCGTGCGCGACTTCGCCCAAATCCAAGGCGACGGCACCATCACCATCGACATTGCCCGCATCGGATTAAAGGCCCTCAATGTTGACGAGCATGGTCTTGACGACATGGACAATCGTATCCTCACCACCATTATCGACAAGTTCAAGGGAGGCCCTGTGGGTGTGAACACCATCGCCACGGCGGTGGGCGAGGACCCCGGCACCATCGAGGAAGTGTGCGAGCCGTTCCTCATCCAGGAAGGCTTTATCATGCGCACGCCCCGAGGCCGCGAGTGCACGGATTTGGCGTATAAGCATTTGGGGAAGACGCGGTATGCCAAATCGGGGACGGGAGAATTAGAGTTGTTTGGGTGAAATATATAAATTTGTATCTTTGCGATTCAGTTGTATTGTATTATGGATAAGTATCGTCTTTATAGCATAGGCCATTCCAATCAGACATTAGAAGAGTTTCTGATGTTGCTGCAGACCCATGACATCAACTGCATCGTTGATGTTAGGAGCGTTCCTGCAAGTAAATATTCGCCACAGTTCAACCAAGAGAGCCTCAAGTATTTCCTGCGCTCTCATGGCATCCAATATCTCTATTTTGGCGATGAGTTTGGCGCTCGGCGGACGGATTGTTTGGACGAGGACGGACAGGTCAATTTTGAGCTGGCAGTTGAAACACCAATGTTTCAGCAAGGCGTAAAACGTTTGATGAATGGTCTCGAAAAAGGCTATCGCATTTCTTTGATGTGTTCGGAGGCCGACCCGTTGGAATGCCATCGGTTTTCGTTGGTGTCGCGTTATTTCCATGACCATGGCGTCGACGTCCAACATATTTTGAAAGATGCAGTGCTAATGTCGCAGGTTGATGTAGAAAAAAGAATGATAGAGGAATACCTTCATTCAAGAAAATACCATCTTTCGGAAGTTGATTTGCTTTTCGGAACCTATACCGAAGAAGAACAGTTGAAAGATGCTTACCGTTTGAAAAACAAAGAGATAGGATATAAACCCGCATTGCAATTGGAGGAAGATTATTGATATGATTACGCTTTATACCATTGGTTTTACCAAGAAAAGTGCCGAACGGTTTTTCAACTTGCTCAGAAACAATGGAGTGAAGCAGTTGGTTGACGTTCGCATCAGCAACAGTAGCCAATTGGCAGGTTTTGCCAAAGGCAAGGATCTGGAGTTTTTCGTCAACGAGATTTGCCATATTCCATACAAACATATTGCTGATTTTGCCCCAACCAAGGAACTCCTTGACCGCTGGCACAAGGATGATGTGACTTGGGGAGAATATGAAGAGATTTACGTCAAGATGCTGAAAGACAGGGATGTCATCCGTAAATATGGTGTCAAAGCATTTGATGGAGCATGTTTCCTTTGCAGCGAGGACACACCTGAGCAATGCCATCGAAGGTTGCTGGCCGAATACATGCAAAGGAACAGCAAAGAGAGAGTCGAGATTGTCCATCTAATCTGACAGCCATGGACAAGTATTTCATCTGTTTGGCTAATTCCTACAAGCATGGAGGCCGTTGTTTGGCTGGTATCGAGATTGCTTTCAATGCCGATGGTAAGCATTACATTATGCGCCACGATGACGGACGCCCGATTTGGGTCAGGCCTATCTCAAATCAGCCGGATGGTTCTATTCCTACAGCGATAGCCCAACAGATAAAGCTTTTCGACGTAGTGAAAATGACGGATGCGGTTCCTTGCCCCGACAAAGCACATGTGGAAGACACAAAATATGCAACTTTGGACTGCAACCAAGGGCATTACACTCTCAGTGACGCGCTTTTGAAGCTTTGCATTGACTCGAAGCACCAAAATGTGTTTTATTTTCGCGGCAAGGCCATTCCCGCCAAAATGGTGGATCGCCTCGACTATTCGCTGATGCTCATTAAGCCCGAGGAAGCACATGCCTATATCGATGAAGATAGGGAAAAGTCAAAATATCGGATGAAATTTACCTATTATGGTTCACATTATGACTTCCCGATTACTGACCCCGTTTTCCTTGAGGCTTTCAAGAAAGAACCAGAGCTTTACGCCAACCTTCAAGGCGTTTATCTGACGCTATCGTTGGGTTTGGAGTTTGAAGGATTTCATTTCAAGCTTGTGGCAGCTGTGATTCTAACAGAAGAGCCGAAGATTGTTTCATCAGTAGCCTCTGATACGTCAGGTGAAGTTGAGGAACTGAGCTATATGGAAAAGCAAAAGTTACGTTATCCAAATGCGTATGCGAAGTGGAGTGAAGAGGATGATGCTTTGTTGATGGAATTACAAGCCCAAGGACTTACGGTTGGTGAGTTGGCGAGAGAGTTCAATCGTAATATGGGTGCTATTCAATCTCGACTAAAGAAGTTGAAAAATGAAGAAGAGAGTTGGTTTGAGGTCTATGAACAACAATTGGCTCGCCTTATCGAGCAAAAGAAAGATATAGAGACTCAAATTGAGGAATTGCGAAGGAATTTGGTTGAGCAGATGGAACTTCATGGCGAAGAAAAAGTCAGTTCAGAAAGATTTATCGTGACCTACCAACCGCCACGAACGGTGATGCAATTCGATGGCAAAGCGTTTCGGGAGGAGAACCAAGCATTGTACGAACGCTATTGCAAGCCGAAGAAAAGGGAGGCTATGATTGTGGTTCGACGAAACAAAGCTGACGAATAGTTGATTCAAGTCATATAAAAAGGCGGAGCGAGAATTGGTCTTTTGTACCCTATATTATAGCTGCCTAATAATATGCTGTGATACTGTGTATTAGCACTTTTTGGGGCGAGTTTTTGCCGAAATCACACACTTTTTGGGGTGAGTTTTCGCTACAATGGTACACTTTTCGGGATGAGTTTTCATGGTTCTAATACGAAAAATTCCCTATTTTTGCAGTTTCTTTCAAAATCAGCGAAAAACACTGCATCACATGGACTATAACTTTACCGAAATCGAGAAAAAGTGGCAGCAATACTGGCACGACAACAAAATCTATAAGGTCGACATCGACCACACCAAGCCCAAGTTCTACGTCTTGGACATGTTCCCTTATCCCTCGGGCGCAGGCCTGCATGTGGGTCACCCGTTGGGCTATATCGCCTCGGATATTTATGCAAGATATAAAAGGCTGAAAGGCTTCAACGTGCTGCACCCGATGGGCTACGACGCCTACGGCCTGCCCGCCGAGCAATATGCCATCCAAACGGGCACGCACCCCGCCATTACGACGGAGAAAAACATCAACCGTTACCGCGAGCAGATGGACAAAATCGGCTTCTGCTATGACTGGGACCGCGAGGTGCGCACCAGCGACCCTGAATATTATAAATGGACGCAATGGACTTTCATCCAGCTCTTTAACTCGTATTATTGCAACGGCTGCAAGAAAGCCCAACCTATCAAGAACTTGATTGCCTACTTCGAGCAACACGGCACGGAAGGCCTCAACGTGGCCCAAAGCAAACCGCTGAGTTTCACCGCCGCCGAATGGAAGGCGATGAGCGAGAAGGAGCAGCAAGAGGTGCTGATGAACTACCGCTTGGCCTACCAAGCCGAGGCATTGGTGAACTGGTGCCCGGGCTTGGGAACGGTGCTCGCCAATGACGAGGTGGCCGATGGCCTCTCGGTGCGTGGCGGCTTCCCCGTCGAGCGCAAGGCCATGAAACAGTGGCTGCTGCGTATCACGGCCTATGCCGACCGTCTGCTCGAAGGCCTTGAAACGGTCGAATGGAGCGAGTCGGTGAAGGATCTGCAACGCAACTGGATCGGCAAGTCGATGGGTGCTTCCGTCATCTTCAAAGTCGATGGAAAAGATATTGACCTTGAGGTGTTTACGACTCGTGCGGATACCTTGTTTGGCACGACTTTCATGGTGCTGGCTCCTGAGCATGAGTTGGTGAAGGAAATCACCACCGAAGCGCAACGCGCTGAGGTTGAGGAATACATCGTCCGCACCAAGAACCGCAGCGAGCGCGAACGCATGGCCGAAGTGCGCAAGGTGAGCGGCGCCTTCACGGGTGCCTATGGCATCAACCCCATCACGGGTGCCAAGCTGCCCATCTGGATTGCCGACTATGTGCTGATGGGCTACGGTACGGGTGCCATCATGGCCGTGCCTGCCCACGACAGCCGCGACTTCGCCTTTGC
>CAMUYT010000178.1 GCA_947164955.1 uncultured Bacteroidales bacterium
TTCAACCAGGAAATCACCACCTCGACCATCGCCTTCAACGACAAGTACTTCAACCGCGTGACGGGTGTCTACGCCAACAACACGGTGACGGCCAACATCCTGCCCTTGTGGTTTGGCATGGTGCCCAAAGGATTGGAAGACAAGGTGTTGGAAAGCATCATCGACAAGACGATGAACGAATGTGGTGGCCATGTGTCGACGGGTGTCATCGGCATCCAGCAACTCATGCGCTGCCTGACCGAATACGGTCGCGGCGACCTCGCCCTCAAGATTGCCTCCAACGACACCTACCCCAGTTGGGGCTACATGGTGCGCAGCGGCGCCACCACCATCTGGGAGCTCTGGAACGGCAACACCGCCGACCCTGCCATGAACTCGGGCAACCACGTGATGCTGCTCGGCGACCTCATCCTTTGGGAATACGAATACCTCGGTGGCATCCGCGCCATGGAGCCGGGCTACAGCAAAATCCAGCTCAAGCCTTATCCTATCGAGGGGCTAGACTTTGTGAACTGCTCGTATAATTCTGTTTCAGGCCGCATCGAAAGCAACTGGAAACGCAATGGCAACCACTTCGAATGGGACTTCACCATCCCTGCCAACACCACGGCTGAGGTTTGCCTGCCCACGGCAAATGGCTATGAGATAAAGACTTACGGTAGTGGTAAATACCATCTGTCGTCAGAACTATAACAGAAATCGCCCGTCAATGTCATTCCTGCGCGAGATAGTGCGCTGGAAGGGAAATCGAAGATTCGACGAAGTCAATCTTTAGATGGGCGATTTTATAAATCCACAATAACAAAAAATTACTCAGCAGGCTCAGCGGTTGGCGCAGCTTCTTTTGGACCGAACCACTGATTCAAAGTCTCATCCACCTTGGCATTGATTTCGGGCGTGATCTTTTTCTGCACCTTCTTGACCACATACAGCACGGCCAGACCTTCGTCCAAAAGGCCTAAGATTCGATGTGCCTTGAAAGGAATCAAACTGAAGGGCATGACGGTGTAAAGGATAGCGCCCACAATCAAGGCTTTCTCAAGCGTGGTAGTCTCGCCCATGGTCAGCACATAATAAAGCTGAAGCAAAGGTTTGGTAGCCACACGGCCTGCCTTTTTGGCATAAACGCCAATTTTGCCGAAGACATCGGATGACTTGGCTTTCCAATCGACACCTTTCAGCTTTTCCAATTGTTTATTGATGTCTTTACCAGCAATGGCGTATGCCAGGATGGTGATGCAAATGATGGTGATAATCATGTCAATTTGTTTTAGTTGTCAGTGATAGTAAAGCCACAAATATTATTCCATTTTTCAATGTGTCATAAGTTTACCCTATCCGGATTCTCGGCAATGAACTGGCTCCAGTCGGGGCGGCGATGCGCCTTGGCTTTCTCGGTGGTGTGCTTGGTGTAGTTCACGTCGCGGCCTTTGCTGATGCTGTGGCACACGGCGGCGGCCACGGCATCGGTGGCATCGAAAAACTGCGGGTCTTCGTCGGTCTTGAGGATGAAGTGCACCATCTTGGCCACCTGTTCCTTCGAGGCGTTGCCGTTGCCCGTGATGTTCTGCTTGATGGTCTTGGGCGAATACTCGAAGATGGGGATGTCGCGATAGAGTGCGGCGGCCATGGCCACACCTTGGGCGCGTCCGAGCTTCAGCATCGACTGCACGTTTTTGCCGAAAAACGGCGCCTCGATGGCCAATTCGTCGGGATGGTATTCGTTGATGATTTCGAGCACGCGCTCGAAGATCTTCTTCAGTTTGAGGGCTTGGTTTTCCAACTTTTTCAAGTTGATGACCCCCATCGTGATGAGTTCCATCTGTTTACCTTGCTCACGGATGACGCCGTAGCCCATCACCATCGTGCCCGGGTCGATGCCTAATATGATTTTTTCAGCGTCCATTTCTTTACTTTGCCGCAAAAATAGGTGTTTTTTTTACATGGACGTTTTCCAAGTATTCCTATTGTTCCTTCGTGGATCGAGGATTCCTCCTATGATTCTCGCCCCAATCCTTTGATAGCCAAAGGATTTCAGAAAAATTCACAACTAATGATTTCGTGTCGAATTTTTCTTTATTTTTGCAAAAGAGATTCAGATAAAAAATGTGGTATGGCATTTCAAGGGGATTCTGAATTATCTTTTTGTGAATCAGATTTTTGTCGGCATTGGATGTGACTGACAACGGCGAAGCCGTAGCAAGAAAGCGATAGCATCCATTACAACCATCATGACACAATTTGACGGAAAAGAACGCCAAGCGTGCTGAAAAAAATAGAAAACCAATGATTTCAATAAACGAAACTACTATGAGAAGAATGTTGTTTGTGGCTGTCATAGCCTGCATGGCCATGCTTACATCCTGCGGGGTGAATAGGGTCAGTCATACTGGAGATCTCACGGGATCCATCTACGGCGTATGGGCCTTGGAGTCCAAGAGTGTCGTTCCCGTCGGTACGGTCGGGCAGGGCGCCCAGAATCAAGTCGATTATTCCGGTGTCCATTTCTATCTTTCTTTGAGCGAGCCGCGCATTGCGCTTGCCAAGAAAGGGAGTTTCACGCAGTTGGACCTGGACGACGTGGACGTGGACGGCGCACAGTTCTCCTTCAACGCTGCCAAGAAGCGGATCAGTTTCACCAAGACGCTCTGGCTCACGCAGGGCCTCCAATATGAAATGCGTCTGTCGGGCACCTATCAAGTCGTGGAGATGTCGCGGTCGAAACTTGTCCTACAGAAAGAGGCCTTGGGCGTAAGGACCGTCTATTCCTTCCACCGGTACAAATAGTTATCCAACAATTAGACATCATGGGCCTCCGCACGTGGCGGGTGTGAGAGAAGGATTACGTAGGTTTGCGGAGTGGTATAAGAGTTACTTCTTAGTATAGAAAAAAAATGAAACAAGATAAACCTCAAGTAGTGCGTACACACGACGTGCAGCTGGATGCCGACTATGTGCAGTGGTTGGGTGAAATAAAAGCCCGTTACCGCTCAGCACAGGCGAAGGCAGCGGTGCGGGTGAATGCGGAACAATTGCTTTTTAATTGGCTGTTGGGTCGTGACCTAGTGCAGAAGAAGGTTGACGAACGCTGGGGTAGCGGCGTAGTGGAACAAGTGAGTTTGGACCTTCAAGCAGCGTTTCCAGAGTCGAAGGGGTTCTCTGCTCCGAACCTTTGGTTCATGAAAAAATGGTATCTGTTCTATACCTCATTAGAGGGGCAAGAAAAGCTCTACCAGCTTGGTAGAGAATTACAAGGCGCTGATAAACTGGTAGATACAAAACTCTACCAACTTGGTAGAGAAATAAACACTGCAACCCCCCAACAACCTGTTGGAGATTTTCAAAAAGGCGTGCCATTTCCAATGTACTTTGCACTTGTTCCTTGGCGACATCATGTGGAGATTGTCACCAAAAGCAAGACTATTGATGAAGCTTTGTTTTATATAAAGCGTACGATTGCTGGAAATTGGAGCCGCGCCACCTTGATGAACTGTATCAAGTCCGACTTGTATCATACCTCTGGCGGAGCCGTCACCAATTTTGCCGACAGGTTGTCCTCTCCTCAAAGAGAGCTGGCGCAAGCGATTACCAAGGATACCTATGATTTCGGTTTTCTCACGCTTGAAGAAGGCTATCAGGAGGAAGCGTTAGAGACCGAGTTGGAGAAGCAACTCACGCGTTTCCTTTTAGAACTGGGAACGGGTTTTTCCTATCTCGGGAGGCAGAAACAGATTATTGTTGCGGGCAAGACGCGAAAACTCGACATGCTTTTCTTCCATATCCCACTGAACTGTTATGTGGTGGTAGAGTTGAAGACCGTTCCTTTTCAGCCTGAGTTTGCAGGTAAACTGAACTTCTATGTGAACGCCGTTGACGACCTAATCAAAACTGAGGCGCAGAATCCGACGATAGGTTTGCTGATCTGCAGCAACAAGGATGAAACCGAGGTGCAGTATGCCTTTCGTGGCGTACAGACCCCAATGGGCGTAGCTTCATACAACAATGTGCAGATTCGCGAAATACAGGAGAAGCTGCCTTCAGTGGAAGAGTTGAAAAAACGGATTCGTTTTTTGGAGGAAGAACTGGCAGCAAAGAAGTGATACCTCTAAACTCTAAACTTACCACTGACTCTAAACCCTCAACTCTAAACTCTAAACTTTCAATTGTCAACTATCAATTTTCAATTATCGAATTGTGACTGACGGGGCGAAGTTATAGACGGGCCCGCGCGCCCATCCCGGAGTAGGGTAGGGCATCCCGCTGTGAAGGGTTGTTGGAGCAA
>CAMUYT010000179.1 GCA_947164955.1 uncultured Bacteroidales bacterium
ACCAGAACGATCAATCCTAATAACACACTGACAATCAGGATTAAAATTACTACTACTGTGTACATTTTTAATTATTTAATTGTTCAACTTTCTTTGCTTTCTTGTAAGCGTTCAATTTGGGCTGCAAAATAACGACTTTTTTTTGGATATTTCAAGCCTAATTTTTCATAAATTGATATTGCCTTCTCAAAATACCCCTGTTTTTCGTAGATTTTGGCCAATGTCTCGCTGACGATGTTCTCCTGGTCGATGATGCTGTTTTGGGCCACAGAGATGGGGTTGTAGAACTCTGCCTTGGGACGTGAGATGCTCGGATTTTCTAGTATAAATTTGTCTATCAGTTCTTTACGCGACATTTTCTTGGGTTTCTCTGGCTCGCTTTCTTTGCGTTGCTTCTCGGCCTCTAGTTCTTTCAACCGGTGGGCGATGATGGCTTTCAACTCGTCGAGCGACTTGCGTTTTTCTTCCAACAGGGCCATCTCTGCCGAAAGTTCCTCATGGGTGCCGCTGAGGTCGATCTCGGGGATGATGAACACTTTTTCGCGGATGATGCCGCTGTTTTGCTCTTCTTGCGTGTCGATGGACTCGATGGTGGAGAAGACATTGTCGGTGGGTGCAGGCTCGGCAGGCGGCATTTCGTCGGGCAAAGCGGGGAGCTTGGGCTCGCTCTCAAAGCGATGGCGTGCGATGAGGGTGAACAGCCTCAGTTTGTCGCGATTGGGCATGATGGCAGCGGTGCGCTTCAGCTGACCTTCATAACGGTCGTCGCCAGCGTTCTGGTAGGCCACGGCCAGAAGGGCCTGAGCGATGGCGAAATAGGGATAGTCAGCCGCCAGCTGCTCCACCGCTTTCACGGTGTCGCCTTTCAGCCGCTCGGGCCTTTTCATGTATCCTATCAGTTGCTTGTTGTCCATAACTACCAGTTTACCAAGGCTTTATTAAATATATCTTCCACCAATTGTTCTATGATGGTTGTCGTGAGTGATTCTTGCACCGCGTTCAGGTCTTGGTCGCTGGGGTAGTCCTCGTAGCGCGAGAAGGTCTGTTCGAAGTCTTTTGTGTCGTCGATGCGGTTGCTGAAACGCACTTTTACCGTGATGGTGAGGCGGTTCATGGCTGCGGTCTGCCCCGAGGTGATGGCCACGGGCATGGTGGTGTAATTGGTGATTTCGCCTTCAAAAGCAAGGTCGCCGCCTGTCTCCACCATATCCAACGTGGTTTGGTTGGTCATCGCATCGCGCAAGGCGTTGGTGAAATTGTTGCTTAGCAATGGGTTGACGAGTTGGGCATGGTTGGGGAAGTAGTCCACCGAGACGGTCTTGGCTTGGGCAGGTATCGACGCGCCTGAGAAGGAATAGATGCCACAGCCTTGGCATATCCACGCCAAAGCCAACATCATCACCGTTATTTTTGCCCAATGCTTCATAGTTCGATGCCGTATTCGTTGATTTTCCTATATAAGGTACGCTCGCTGATGCCCAGTGCTTTAGCGGCGTCTTTGCGTTTGCCGCGATGCGTCTCCAATGCTTTGATGATCATCTCTTTTTCATGGTGCTCAAGCGAAAGGCTTTCGGTCGCAGTGCCTGCCGAAGCGCCATAGTGTGTTTCCTCGGCGGGGACGAACTCGGCAAACTCCTGTTCGGCTTCTTCGGGATCGTTCTGGCTCACGCGGGTCACCACGGTGTCGCCGATTTGGGTGACGGGGTTGGATTGCACGTAGCTCTGCTCCATCGGTCGGTTGCCACTCATGTTGTTGACCTGGGCGCGCAGCTCGGCGATGTCTTTCTTCATGTCGAAGAGCACACGGTAGAGCAGGTCGCGCTCCGACATGCCGTCGGGTGTGTCATCGCGGGGCAGGAGCATGGGTAGGGCGCTTTGCGCGCGGTTGGGCAGGTATTTAGCCAAGGTCTCCGCCGTGATGTTGCGCTCGGTCTCCATGATGGAGATTTGCTCGGTGACGTTCTTCAGCTGGCGCACGTTGCCGTCCCATCGGTAGTTTTCGAGCATCTTCACGGCATCGGGCGTCAGGGTGATGGTGGGGATATGGTTGCGATCGGCGAAGTCGGCGGCGAATTTGCGGAACAGCAATGGGATGTCGGCCTTCCGCTCGCGCAAGGCGGGGATGTGGATCGGGATGGTGTTCAGACGATAGTACAAATCCTCGCGGAAACGGCCTCTCTCAATGGCCAAAGGCAGGTCGACATTGGTGGCGGCCACGATCCTGACGTCGGTTTTCATCACCTTGTTGCCGCCAACGCGGATGAACTCGCCGTTTTCGAGCACGCGCAAAAGCCTTGCTTGTGTGGAGAGCGGCAATTCGCCGACTTCGTCCAAAAACAGGGTCCCTTTGTCTGCAATCTCAAAGTAACCTTTGCGCTCGCCGACGGCACCGGTGAAGGCACCTTTCTCATGGCCGAACAGCTCAGAGTCAATGGTCCCCTCGGGGATGGCGCCGCAGTTGACGGCGAAATACTGGCCGTGCTTGCGCGCGCTGTTTTGGTGGATGATCTTCGGAAACACGTCCTTGCCCGTGCCGCTCTCGCCCGTGATGAGCACGGTGAGGTCGGTGGCGGCCACTTGCGCGGCGATGCCGATGGCACGGTCCAACTCAGGGTCGGTGCCGATGATGCCGAAGGTTCGTTTTATTGATTGTACGTCCATGTCAGTTGTTCAGTTAGTCAGTTGTTCAGTTGTTCAGTTACTATGGCTTATGGCTCATGGCCTATGGCTTGTCCCACCGAAAGCTTGAAATCCAAGATTTTTCGTGGGTCAGGCCATAGTCATAGGCCATCAGCCATAGTCCTTTTATCTCAAAACTCCTCCCAACTGCTGTTCAAACGCGCCCTGAATCTTGCTCATCGTCTTCTCAATCACCTTGTCGGTGAGGGTGGTGGTGGGCGACATCAGCACGAAGCTCATGGCGTATTGTTTCTTGCCTGCCGGAATCTTCTCGCCTTCGTACACGTCGAAGAGGCTCATCGACTGAAGGAGTTTGCTCTCGGCGGCCATGGCCACTTTCTTGACCTCGGCGAAGGTGACGTTCTTGTCGAAAATCATGGCGAGGTCGCGGCGCACGGCGGGGAACTTCGACAGCGGCTCGAAATGCACTTCCTTGGCCTTGGCCAAACATTGCATCATCAGCGTCCAGTTGAAGGTGGCGTAAAACACGTCTTTCTTCAAGTCGAAGTGCTTCAAGGTCTTTTTGCTGAGTTTGCCAAGCGTGACAATCTCTTGTCCACCAACGCAATAGGTGGTCGCGTAGTCGAAATGTGGCAGGTTGGCTTCCTTGGCTTCGAGTGCATTGAAATCGAACTTGAAATGGTTGAGCACGCCCATGACGTATTCTTTCAGGTCGAAGTAATCGATGGCCTTGGCTGGGGCGTTCCACAACTCGGCTTGCTTGTTGCCCGTGAGGAACAGGTCGAGGCAGATGTGCTCGGTGTAGGGTTTCAACGGCTGTTTTTCGTCGCCAACTTTCGTTCCGTCAAAGAAATAGACATTGCCGAACTCGAAGAACTTCATGTCGCTGACCTTGCGGTTTTGGTTGAAGGCGATGCTCTCCAATCCACCCCACATTAGGGTTTGGCGCATAACGTTGAGGTCGCTGCTCAAAGGATTGAGAATCTTGACGTTGCGCTCTGGCTCAAAAGCGGGGAAAGCCTCGCTGTAGGCGGCTTTGGTGAGCGAGTTGTTCATAATCTCGTAGAAGCCGTTGGCGACGAGCATATCGCTGATTTTCTGCTGCATCTTGTCGGCATCGGGTTTGGCGGCGCGACTGATGGAGGCATGGACACGGCTCGGGATTTCGATGTTGTCGTAACCGTAGATGCGCAAGATTTCCTCTACCACGTCGGCGGGACGGGTTACATCGACCTTGCTGGTGTGTACATCCACCACAACGTGCTTGTCGTCTTGTTCAACAATTTGACATTCAAGGCTTTTTAGTATATTGACGGCTTGGGTCGGGTCGATGACTTTGCCAGCCAGTTTGTTCAAATAGTCGAACTTCAAATCCACGCGGGCAGGGGTGAAGTCGCCGTTTTTCACGTCCTTGATTTCGGAGGAAATCGTTCCGCCGGCCAACTCCTTTATTAATAAGGCGGCGCGTTTCAGGGCGTAGAGGGTGATGTTCGGGTCGGCGCCACGCTCGTAGCGGAACGAAGCGTCGGTTTGCAGTCCGTGGAACTTGGCCGTCTTGCGGATGCTGGTGGGGTTGAAGTAGGCACTTTCAAGGAAAATATTGGTGGTTTCCATCGTCACGCCCGATTTTTG
>CAMUYT010000180.1 GCA_947164955.1 uncultured Bacteroidales bacterium
GCTTGTGCTTGGTGAGGTCTTCCACTTCGATGTCGCGGAAGTTGCCCATGCCGGGATGCAAGGTCAGCTCGGCGAATGAGGCTCCCAGAAGCTCAAGGCGTTTCATGAGGATTTTGCTGAAGTGCATGCCTGCGGTGGGGGCCGAGACGGCGCCTTCTACCTTGGCGTAGATGGTTTGGAAGTCTTCGGCGTCCTCGGGGCGTTCGTCGCGGTTGAGTTCCTTCGGGATGGGCGTGTGGCCGAGCGACGAGAGGGTCTTCTTGAACTCCTCGTAAGGACCGTCGTAGAGGAAACGCAGCGTGCGGCCGCGCGAGGTGGTGTTGTCGATGACTTCGGCCACCAATTCGTCGCCGTCACCAAAATAGAGCTTGTTGCCGATGCGGATCTTGCGGGCTGGGTCGACGAGCACGTCCCAAAGGCGGCTCTCGTGGTCGAGCTCGCGGAGCAGCAGCACCTCGATCTTGGCGCCGGTCTTTTCCTTCTCGCCATAGAGTTTGGCGGGGAACACCTTGGTGTTGTTGATGACGAACACGTCGCCGTCTTTCACGTAGTCCACCAAATCCTTGAAGATGCGGTGCTCGATCTTGCCGGTCCTGCGGTCGACGACCATCAGTCGGGCTTCGTCGCGGTTTTGCGTTGGCTGCAAAGCGATCAGCTCGCTCGGCAGGTTGAATTTGAACTGTGAGAGTTTCATTGTATGATGTTGTTTTTGTTGATCTTCACTCCAATAGAAACTACAAAGATACGACAAAAACGGAATTTTGTCAAGTAAAATTTTATAATCAGCTGATTTTCAGCCTTATTTTTGTTCTTTTTCCAGTTGTTCCTTCTTCCACTCCTTAAACGCTTCGCCCGTCTCAACGATATGCTGGCGTAGTTTTTCCAAAGGCCAGGCGTCTTCAACACGGAAGTCGCCGATGCGGGTGCGTCTTAATGTTTTCAGGCTGGCGCCGTTGCCCAAGGCCTTGCCGAAGTCGTTGGCGAGGCTGCGGATGTAGGTGCCTTTGCTGCAGGTGACCTCGAAATCCAATTCCGGGAAGCGGTCGAGGCTGAGTTTGAAGTCGTTGATGTGGATGTCGCGGGCTTTCAGTTCGATTTCCTCGTCGGAGCGGGCATAGTCGAAGGCGCGTTTCCCCTTGATTTTGATGGCGGAATACTTGGGAGGGTATTGCTTGATGTCGCCGATGAATTGCAGCCGTGCGGCCTCGATTTGTTCGGGCGTAATGCTGTCTGTCGGGAAAAACGCGTCGGGTTCGCTCTCCAAATCGAAAGTCGGGGTAGTTTGACCTAATAGAATTGTCCCCGTGTAAGTCTTCACCTGCGCTTGGTAGGTGTCGATTTGCTTGGTCATCTTGCCGGTGCAGAGGATGAGCAGTCCGGTCGCCAAAGGGTCGAGGGTGCCGGCATGGCCCACTTTCAGTTTGCGGATGCCGTAGCAGCGGTTCACCAGGCTACGGATGAAGTTGACCGTGTCGAACGACGTCCAGTCAAGGGGTTTGTCGATGAGGATGACCTCGCCGTTTTCAAAATCGAACATCAGGCAAAGATTATGGCGATGATACCCACGATGGCGCAATAGACGGCGAACCAGATCAGCTTGCCTTTCTTCACGATATTAATCATCCACTTGCAGGCGAAGCAGCCGGCGACGAAGGCGGCCAAGAAACCGACGATGGCGGCCACGGGCGAGATGCCGTTCATGGCTTGGCTGAAGCCGACTTCGAAGATGTCCTTCACGTCGAGCAAGGCCTCACCGAGAATGGGCGGGATGACCATCAGGAACGAGAACTGGGCCAGTTTTTCCTTCTTGTTGCCCAACAGCAAACCTGTCGCAATCGTTGAGCCTGAGCGCGACAACCCCGGCATCACGGCGCAAGCCTGTGCAATGCCGATGATGAAGGCATTCCAGCCGCTGATGTTTTCTTTTTGTCGGGGCTTGGCGAAATAGGAGAAGGCTAATAATGAGGCCGTCACCAAGAGCATGATGCCCACGATGAGCAGGCCCGAACCGAACACCTCTTCCACCTTGTCCTTGAAGAAAAGGCCTACGATGGCCACGGGGATCATCGAGATGACGATGTTGAAGGCATATTTGGTGCCGTCGTTGAGGTTGCAGTATTTGCGCCACGACTGTTTGGCGAACAAGTCCTTGAAGATCCACACGATTTCTTTCCACAGGACGACCAAGGTGCTGAGCACGGTGGCCACGTGGAGGAGTACGGTGAAGGTGAGGTTCGACGCGCCGTCATCGAGGCCAAAGAGGGCTTGCCCGATGGCCAAATGCCCGCTGCTACTGACGGGCAGGTATTCCGTCAGGCCTTGTATGATACCTAAGATTAATGCTTCAATCCAGCTCATGATTCGTTTTTTTGTCACAAAACTTGCAAAACCCTCAAAACCCGTTTTTGGATGTGGAAAGTGGCCAACCGGCCCACTTTCCGGCGGCAACCCGGTTGGGTGCCGCCGCAACCTTAATGTTGTGGTTTTGCCAGTTTTGTGTGTTTTGTGATCATTTCTTTTTCCAGAAGATGGCCACGATTTCCACCACAAATCCCGCCAACACTAAAATCGGGGCAAGGGTGATGCGTTGGAAGTTGAACATGGATTCGTTGAACACCTTGGGGTCGTCGGAGCCGCCTCCAATCATCAGGATGAAGCCCAATGCGATGAGGGCGAGGCCGATGAGCACGATGATGTAGTTCATTTTGCCGAAAGGCATGACTTTCTCGTTGTCAGTGGTTTCGGTAACTTGTGTCTTTGTTTCTTTTGCCATATTCGGTAGATTTAAGATTCAAAATTCAATATTTAAGATTTAAAATTCGGGGTCTTCGACAGGCTCAGACGCCCTTGATGGTTACACATATAGTCGGTCGACGTCGGCGTGGAGGTATTTGCGTAGGGCGAGTCGGGTGGAGAGACCGCCTAGCAAGATGCCCAAGCCAATGATGCCGACAAAGATGCCGATGATGATTTTATAGTCTTGCACGAGGGCCAGCTCGGGCAGGCGTTGGTCGAGGCCATAGATGAGCAAGGCAAGCAGGGCATCGGCAATCAAGGCGCCGAAAAAGCCTTGCAACACACCGCTGCGGATGAACGGACGGCGGATGTAGGCCGGCGTGGCACCCACGAGCTGCATGCTGCGCACAAGGAAACGCTTCGAGTAGACGCTGAGTCGTATCGTGTTGCGAATCAGTGTGATGGCGATGATGAGCAGGATAAGGCTGGCCGCCATCAGCGCGAGGCCGATGCGGTTCACGTTTTGGTTGATGACGCCGACGAGCGATTTTTGGTAGTAGATTTCCTTGATGTCGGTGTTTTTGAGCAGTTGGCTTTGGATGACCTGGATGCTGTCGTTGTTGGCCCAATCTGCGTTGAAGCGCACGTCGATGGAGGGGAGGAGCGGGTTCTCCTCGTTGCCGAGCCATTGCAGGAAGTCCTCGCCAAGGTCGTCGCTGAGGCGGCGGATGGCCTCTTCCTTGGTGATGTATTCCGTCGACTTCACGGCGGGCATGGCGTCCAGTTCCTTTTGCAGCTGCAGGATCTTGGTTTCCTTCACGTTGCTGTTCATCACCACCTCGAAGCCGATGTTCTCCTTGAGGTGGTTGGAGAGTTTCTGCGCATGCATCATCAGCAGGGAAAAAACACCTAAGAGGAAGAGTACCAATGCGATACTCATCATCGACATGAAATACGACCCTGCCACACGGCCTCTGTTTGAACTTTTCTCGGACATCCTTTTTCTTTTGAAACGGCAAAGATAGGGGAAATATTTCTAACTTACTTTTCATTTGTCGTTTTTTCCTTATTTTTGTGCTTTCAAATCAGCAGAAACCATGCAAGTACTGAAATCCAACATACGCACCGACTCTGAGGAGTTCCGCCAGAACGAGAAGAACTTCCTCGCGCTGATGGCACAATACCGTGAGGCGATGGCGGCCTCGATGCAAGGCGGCGGCGAGAGCGCCGTGGCCAAACACAAGAAACGCAACAAGCTCCTTGCCCGTGAGCGCATCGACCTGCTCATCGACCCGAACACGCCGTTTCTGGAGTTGTCGCCGATGGCGGCCTACGGCACCTATAACAACGACTTCCCCTCGGCGGGTATCATCACGGGTATCGGCGTGATTCAAGGCAGAGAGGCGGTCATCGTGGCCAACGACGCCACCGTGAAAGGCGGCACCTATATGCAATACACGGTGAAGACACACCTTCGCGCCCAAGAGATTGCGATGGAGAACCATCTGCCCTGCGTCTCTATCGTC
>CAMUYT010000181.1 GCA_947164955.1 uncultured Bacteroidales bacterium
CCTGCTTGAAATAGTCGTGCACGGCCTGTGCCGCCGCAGCCATCGACTCAAGGAAAGCATCTTGGTTGGCCATCGTCCAATGCGTCTGGGTTTTGCCAGCAGAGTGGATATAGAGTTTTCCGGCACTCGACGCCACACCTATTGACTGGTTTTTCAACACGCCACCGAAACCGCCCATAGCGTGACCTTTGAAGTGGGCAAGATTAATCATGAAATCGTAGTTTTGCAAGTGCGAGCCAACGATGTCGTATTGCAGGTGCTTGGTGTCCTTGACGGGCAGTTGCATTTCGCCTTCCTCGTCCATGATGTCAACGGTGGCGATGTCGTTGTAGCCGCGTTCAGCGATAGCCTTGCGATGTTTTTCGGTGTTGCCACGGTTGCCGCCATAAGCCGTGTTGCATTCCACGAGGGTGCCATTCACTTTTTGCACCAAGTTTTTAATCAGCTCGGGGCGAAGGTGGTTGCTTTTTGGCGATTCGCCAGTGGAGATTTTCACCGCCACGCGACCTTGAGCCTCCACGCCCAAGGCTTCATAGATGCGCACCAACCCTTCCGGACTGATGTCGGTGGTCATATAAACCGTTGCAGCCTCACCTTCAGTTGTGGGCGGGACGGGTTGATGTGATTGTGCTTGGCACGAAGCCATTCCCAAAATGCAAATTAATGCCATGATAATAGATGTTTTAGTCATTTTATTGTTGTTTTAATTGTCGTTCACAAAAAGTTACATGCACCGTGTCACCAAAACTCTTGCCCATCTGTTTGCGGATGTCCTTCCTCACCCCGATGATGAAGCAAGGCGTCCCCATCTTGACGATTTGGCCGTCGTAAGGCACGCCGTCAAAAGTGGCATGCACCGCCAAGCGTCCTTTCCCGAAGATTGCCTTGATGTCGAAAGGCACCTCGACGTATGCGGCATCCATATCCTCGTTTTGCAGGATGATGGCATCAAATTCATACAGCGCATCATTGGCGACATTGGGATTTTCTGTGGGTTTATTGTTCATGGGTTTATGAGATTTCGTCTTTTATGATTCCTTTTTTATAGCATACTGTCAATAAACTGCCGGAAATGCAGTATCTGCGCACTGCGCGACGGGTTGAAGAGCAGGTGTTCAAAGTCTTTCTGTTTCTGCACGAGGTCAACAGTGTCAAGTTTGTCGTTTAAGGCTTTTTTCAATGCTTCAGGGTCGCCAATTCCGCAACGTTGGTGGAGGAAGTCGTAGTCGGGTTGGACTTGTTGCCAAAGGAAGATGGTGTCGTAGAAGTCGCGGCCTTTCGTCCTTGCCAGCAGCGCAGCAAGTTTCATCGAGAGCATGGTGCTTTTGGAAGGGACGGTCACGGGAAAGAAGAAACCGTTCCGGCTGACCATCGCGGTTTGTGGGGTATAAACCACGCCTTGGTCTTGGGCTTCAATCTTCATCAAAAACCTTTCCTCCCGATGACCAGTAAGATTCATATCAAAAAGCAGTTCCGGGAAATAGATATTGCGGCGGTAGGCCGTCAGTCGGGGATTCTCCTTGTCGCGCAATTCCACTTGTAAACCATTGAGTCGTAGGTATTCAACCAGCGCATCAGTCATCAGAACAAACTCTTCCGCGTTCAGTTGCTTGCAGTCGAAATCCAAGTCTTCGGAGAAACGGTCAAGACCAAGGATAAGGCGCAGATTGGTTCCACCGATAAACACTATTTTTGGCGCGTAAGGCGATTGCGACAGGTGTTCCAAAGCCAATAACTCAATGTACTCCTTCAGGATATGCTTGTGGAATGACGCATTAGCCGCGATTTGTGGTGGATAATAAGCCAATATGGACTGTAGGTCAATCATTCGGAATAGGTTTTAATCAATAGTTTCACACGTTCATATAACGCCTTGTTGCCGCTCTGTTCAGCAAACGACATCAGACGTTCTTTGTCGAGGTCCTCCCGCATCCACCACTCATCGAAACGTAGTTCAAACAGGGCTTCAGTGGTATTATATTGTGGGTAGAGATATAGCAGGTCAACGATGGCTTTCTCCGGAAAAGCTAACAGATAACTACCTCGTGGCGATAGGGGCATTTGGCGAAAGCCAAAGAAAAGCGCGGGCTTTATCGTTTGGTAACTGAAATGGCCGAAGTCGTTGCTGTAGGTTGTGGTTCGGTTGGAGGTGACACAGGTGATGTCGGTCACCGCCTCAGGGATGATGCCATAGAACGACAAGGCATAATGCAGACTGATATACGATGGCGTGTAGATGCGTTGTGCCACATAACGGGCCATCTCAGGGCTGCCCTTCAAGTCGCTGAAAGCATACCAGTCCTGCCGCAGTTTCGACAGATAGCCCCGCTTCACCCAACGCGAAAGGTTGCTTCTGTCGAACTCTGGGTTCCACGCGCGGATTTGATAGACATTGAAGCATCCAACCCCGTGCCATTGTTCCCTAAACTCCAAATAGGTCATCTCATTTCATTCAAAAGATGCTGCAAAATTACAACTTTTCTTGAATAAAAACACTATTTAAGGTTTTTCTGATGCGTCTTCAGGAGTTTCACCGCCTGCCCGTAGGGACTTGAAGTGACACTAACGAAGTAGGCCGCCATATCGGTGGTGTAGGTGTTTTTGTAGTAGCCTTTGGTGAAAAGTTCCTCCTCGGTGAAGCTCTCGGCGAGGCGGAGCATTTCCTCGTGGGTCGCTTGCAGCAGGCGTTTGGCTTCCTCCAAAGGCGTGTTTTGGTGCTTCTCCACCAGCATCTTGTCCATCTCGTGGTAGTTCTTGCGGTACTCGTCGGGCAGGTAGTCACGCGGGTGACCTTCGCGGATGTTGTTCACGAACTCGCGCATCAGCACCTGCCATTCGTAGAGGTGGATCAGAAGGTCGCGGAGGCAGCGGTCGTATTGCCAGCGCACACCGCATTTCTTCGGGTCGGCGGCGAAGTCGAAGGGAGCTGATATAGCTTCTTCGCTCATCTTTGCAATTTGCTCATTCAGTTTGGCGTAGCCATCGGTCATGGCGGCCACAAGTTCTTGTTTGTTTGTTGGATTGGGCATATTATTCAGTTTTGAGATTCATTTTTTTCCGTTTCGGTTTCGGCATCGGTAGTTCCTTACAAGTCACACGGACGAGTTCAGAAATATAATCACAGTCGTCCACATCGTCAATGAAGAAATAGTCTTTCGCGCCGTCGTATGGCGGACGCATTTCGACGCTGCGCAATAGCGAGCGGCCCGCTTCGGAAGGTTTCAAGTAGAAGCAGTTGTCGCAGATGAGGCCGAAGATAATGCCGTCGCAGTAGATGCCGTAGTCGCCGAACATTTTCTTCACTGTGATTTCGCCCGCTTTGGCGCATTGGTCGGCGATGTATTGAACGAAGTCGGGGTTGCTTGCCATGGTGTTGGGTTAAGTTTTAAGTTTGAGGTTTTGAAAAAGTGTACTTTGTGATTCAGGCTGTACATGAATTCCAATTTTCGGCAAAGGTAGGGAAATTCTTCTATCTGAACCTTAACTCAGTTTAGATACCGAACACTGTTTTTCTCGCATATTTTTGTAAATCAGATGACAGATTTCAAAAAAACAGTAATTTTGCAGCGTGAGAATAATAAAACAATCCATGAATTCGAATTTGGGATTACAGGTAAATGCAAACAAGATAGGTGCATTGCTCGAATATATATGCAGCCAGATGCCGCATATTCATTTGCGCAAATTACTGAAAGTAATATACCTCATGGACGAGAAATCCGTGCAGATGCGAGCCATTCCGCTAACATGGCTTGACTATTATGCATGGAAGAAAGGTCCTGTGGCTCCTAGTGTTTACGAAGTCAAGGACGGCGCTTTTGCAAATTTTGTGACATGTGCCAAAGAAGATGATGGCAAATGGCATGTGTCTGCCAACAAGACGAATCCCTACGCTATCGACCAAGATTTGAAGGGCTTTAGCGAATACGAAATGGACATCATCAATAGCGTGATTGCCTATTGTAAGGACAAGTCAGCCGATGACTTGACTGACGAGACGCACAGCGAAGACTCGTTGTGGTCGCAAACAGTGTCGCAACATCATATCACTTTCGATGAGACTGGCCGCTCAGAACACCCGATTTGTCTTAACGACTTGAACGATGCCGAAGGAAAGGAAATTTATGCTGAAGCACTGGATAGCATTATGATGCAGGCTTCTCTTAATTCGGCACTCCATGTTTGAACCCGGCACTGTCACATACGGATTTGCCAAAAACATAAACAATCCCAAATACAAATATGCCATCAGCA
>CAMUYT010000182.1 GCA_947164955.1 uncultured Bacteroidales bacterium
CCAAGAGCATCAAAAAAGCTGAACGAGGAAGCCCGGGCATCGACCTCATCAACGAGGGAACTTGGGACGGGAATTTGGTTCGCCTGGCTGAAACCCCAACCTTGGTTGGATTGATACAATGGTATTGCTCCATGCTAGCAAAAAAAGAATGTCAGGTTGTCCCATTGAAAGTCAACGGTTTGCTTCAGTTTGCAGACCTCGACAACCGCGAAATCGTAGAAATCGGTCCCGACTTCAGCATCGAGAAAAGGCAGCCCCTGAAAATCACTTCGGGAGAGAAGTATTTCAAGAATGAGTTTCTCACCGACAAAGCAACTGGCAAGACCTACGGCCTGTTTGTTGACAATGGGATGAACCACATCGGCCTCTACGATCCTGAAGCGGGCACTGTCGGCATGGGACAAAAAGCCAGCAAGAAGATTTATCCAAGGGTATTCAAGGTGCATGGCGGCTATGCCTACAGCGTGTTTTTCGACTCGGGGAGCAATCGCGGGGTGATTAGTCGGGTGAAGATAGAATGATTGTCCTCACACAGATGGAGTATGTTTTTTTCACGCAGAAAACGCAGAACCATGGGAAACGCAAAGCGACGAAAAAACATCCTTCTCATAATTCCCAAAATTCTGCGTGAAATAATTCCCTAACTTTGCGCCATGAAAACCCTTTTCAGATTAAGATACGACAGCCGCTGGGGCGAGGAATTGTTCCTCACAGGAAATGACTTAGAATTAGGTAATTGGAATACAGACAAGGCCGTTCCGATGGAATATGTTGGGCCGGGGATTTGGTCGGCCCTTGTAGAGACGCAAAATTTTGCGTCTCTACCAAACGGAATGGAATACAAATATTTCATCCGCGAAAACGGCCAAATTCGTTGGGAGGACGGTCCCAACCGCATCCTGCCCGAAGGCCAAGACCGCGTTTGGGATTGGTTCGGCCTCACCGAACGCCAAACGATGAAAGGCGTGGCCGTGCCTCTGTTCAGCCTACGCACGGAAAATGATTTCGGCATCGGCGAGTTTGCCGACTTGCCGAAATTGGGCGACTGGTGTGTCAGCAAAGGATTGAAAATCATCCAAATCCTTCCCATCAACGACGCGACCTTGCACTACGATTGGCGCGATTCGTACCCATACAATGCCATTTCGGCCTTTGCGTTGAATCCGGTTTATCTGAACTTGGAACGACTGAACGCTTTCCCCACTATAGATTCCCAAGGGAATGACATAGAGGGGAAAGCGTTCAAAAAGACAAGGAAAACGCTCAATGAGAAAGATTTCATCGACTATCCCAAGGTTCTGAAAACCAAATGGAAGTATTTTCAGGCCGCCTTCGAGCAACAATGGGAATCACTGAAAGACACCGCTGATTTCCAGCAATTTCTCAAAGAAAACGAGGACTGGCTCCATGACTACGCCCAATTTTGCGCCGAGCGCGACGGCAACGGCACGGAAATCCACCTCTTCCTGCAATACCATAGCGACAAGCAGCTGCGCGAGGCCGTCCGCGCCTTGCACGACAAAGGCCTGCTGCTGAAAGGCGACATCCCCATCGGGGTGAATCCCAAAGGCGTGGATGTGAAATCGCATCCCGAACTGTTCAACCTCGATGTGCAAGTGGGTGCCCCGCCCGACGACTTTGCCGCCGAAGGCCAGAATTGGGGCTTCCCGTCCTACAACTGGGAACGGATGGCAAAGGACAACTATGCCTGGTGGCGCCGCCGCCTGCAAGTGATGAGTCGCTACTTCGACGCCTACCGCATCGACCATATCTTGGGCTTCTTCCGCATTTGGGAAATACCGAAGACCGCCAAGTCGGGCTTGTTGGGACATTTCTCCCCTGCCCTACCGCTGAGCGTTGCAGAAATTGAAGGTTTCGGCTTTCACTTCGACGAAAAGAAGCATGTGAGATCAGGCTTGGACACATTTTTCATTCGCGACCCGCACGAAAACAGCAAGTTCCATCCACGCATCGAGTTACACAAAACCAAGTCGTATCATGCCTTGCCCGACGACCAAAAACAAGCCCTCGACCGCATCTACGAGGACTTCTACTACCACCGCCACAACGAGTTTTGGAAACAGAAAGCCCTTGAAAAACTGCCACCGCTCATCAACGCCACAAAGATGATTGCATGCGGCGAGGACTTGGGCATGATTCCCGCTTCCGTGCCCGAGGTGATGCGACGGTTGGGTATCATGAGCCTTGAGGTGCAGCGGATGCCCAAAGTGTTCGGCCACGCTTTTGTGCACAACGAAGACCTGCCCGAAAACTGCGTCTACACCACCGGCACCCACGACATGCCCACCTTGCGAGGCTGGTTAGCCGAAGACCGCGTCCGTACCCGCCAGTTCCTCGACAGCCTCGACCTCGACGACCGCAAAGTCACTGGCAAGACAATCAAAAAAATCTTGGAAAAGCATTACGACAGCCCATCGAAGTGGAACATCTACCCGCTGCAGGACCTTTTGGACACAAATGAAAAGAATTGGTCGCCCAACCCCAAGGACGACCAAATCAATGTGCCTGCCGACCCGAAAAACAAGTGGTGCTGGCGGATGAAAGTTTCGTTGGAAGAACTACAGCTTACGGCAGTTCATCATGAATGATATCCGAAGCGCCTGAAGTACTGCTATCTCCCGTTAAGGCGGTTCCGGTAAAGTGTAGGTCGCTGGCCCCAGAAAGGCCGACTTTGATAGTGCCATCGCAATGGATGTAGGCATTGCTTGCGCCCGACAACGAGCCTTCACATTGGTCGCAAACGAGGCCATAACAATTGCCCACAACCGTTTTCTTGATGTTGCTCGCACCCGACAAATCGACTTTAAGCGATGCAACTTGACCCGTCAGCGTGGCATCGGAAGCGCCGGACAAGTCAAGGTCAAGCTCGGTGGCCGAAACACCGCCCTCGATTTTGGATGCACCCGACAAATTCATGTCGATTTTGTCCGCATTGATGTCGCAATAGAAATCGGAAGCGCCCGACAAGTCCACTTCAACTTTCTCGCCCTCAAGGCCGTATTCCGAACGGAACTCAGAAGCACCCGACAAGTCGACACTCGTCAGATGGGCCTTGTAGGGAATGATGGCCTTCATTTCGCCGCCATAGAAATGGCCAGCAGGCTTGAGATAGATTTTCAGCGTATTGTCGACGACTTCCACCATGACTTTCGGCATGACATTCTCGCCAACCGTGACAGTGACAACCTCAACGGCATTGCTAACGGTGATCTCAAATGCATTCTGCACTTCAAGCTCAGTATAGTTGCCAGAAATGCTAAAATTCTTTGTAATAGGCTCACCTGCAAACTTTTGGCAACTGCTGAATGCAAACAAAACCAAAGCAGAAAGAACGATCAAATACTTTTTCATTTCGATTAAGCCGCTGTTATATACCATCGGGGCATCGGTTTTAAGTTGGCGAATTATGGGGGCAAAAGTACAAAAGAATTTACTGACAATGACTGATTTCTTTGAAACTTGCAACGTTGATTGCACAAGCATTTGGAAATTTTGAGTAATTTTGCAGTATGATATAAAACATCAAACCCTATGAAATTCACCCCCTATAACCATACCGAAGCCGCACTCAACGAGCGCATCGGATTGATTCTCAGCGAAGAGAAGAAGAAAGGCAACGAAAAGGAAGCCCTGCGCACCATCTTCCAAAGCATCGACTTCACCACCCTTGAGGCCTTCGACAACGAAGCTAAAATCAAGGAGTTTTGCGAGAAGGCCTTGGCTTTCCCGACGCAGAAGCCACACCTCTCGGTGCCAGCCATCTGCATCTACAGCCCCTTCATCCGTCAGGCGAAGGAACTGCTGAAAGGCAGCAACATCCGCGTGGCCACCGTCGCCTGCGCCTTCCCTTCGGGAATGATGCCTTTCGACTTGAAAGTGAAAGAAGTGGAATATTGCGTCAACGAGGGCGCCGATGAGGTGGACATGGTCATCTCGCGCGGCACGTTCCTCGCTGGACGTTATGACGAAGTCTTCAATGAAATCAAGACCATCAAGCAGACTTGTGGCAATAAGGCACGATTGAAAGTCATCCTTGAGACGGGCGAACTGAAGACCGTCGGGAACATCCGCAAGGCCAGTGAACTGGCCATCCTTGCCGGTGCCGACTTCATCAAGACCTCGACGGGCAAGGTGCCGGTGGCCGCCACACC
>CAMUYT010000183.1 GCA_947164955.1 uncultured Bacteroidales bacterium
CTCGAAGCACACCGCCACCGTGCGTAACTTCACCAACTTCGGCATCTTCGTCGAACTCGAAGAAGGTGTCGACGGCCTGATCCACATCAGCGACCTCAGCTGGTCGAAGAAGATCAAGCACCCGGCCGAATTCACCAAGGTGGGCGAAACCATCGAAGTCGTCGTCCTTGACGTCGACCAAGAGAACCGCCGCCTCAGCCTCGGCCACAAACAACTCGAAGAGAATCCTTGGGATGTGTTTGAGACCGTCTTCACCGTCGGCTCGATGCACCAAGGTACCGTCATCAGCGCCAACGACAAGGGCGCCGTGGTCAGCCTGCCTTATGGCGTGGAAGGCTTCTGCCCCAGCCGCTACATGAAGAAGGAAGATGGCACCAACGCCAAGGTGGACGACACCCTCGAGTTCCGCGTGCTTGAGTTCAACAAGGACAGCAAGAAGATCATCCTCGCCCTGCCTAAGGTAGAGGAGGAGAAGGAAGCCACTGGCAAGAGCGCAGAGGAAAAGGCTGCCGAGAAGGCCGCCAAGCAAGCCAAGCGTACTGTGAAGCAAATCAATGACAATATTGAGCACAGCACCCTCGGCGACCTCGAAGTCCTGGCCGGTCTGAAGGAAAACCTTGAGAAGCAAGAAAAGGCCCAACAAGGCGAATGATTCAGTTCCTGAATAAAAAATCCCGCTTCTGAAAGGAGGCGGGATTTTTTTTACTTGTTTTTCACATAGTTATTCATCTTCGCCTTGCCCCAAATCACCTCCATGATTTGCAAGGACTCGTGTACGTCCATGTTGCCTCGGGCTTCGAGGTTGCGCTGGATGAAGACGCAGTCGGTGAGCTCGGCGTTGTCGCACACGATGTCGCGGGCCAAGGCATCGCAGGTGGGCGCACCACAGATGCCACAGTCGGTCTGAGGAAGACGGGCACGGTATTCGTCGATTTTCTTCATCTTCTCCAAGGCCACGGCGATGTTGTCGTCCAAAACGAGCATCGAGCGGGGCTTGAGCTCGCCCACCTTCAGGTTGCGCATCAGGTAGCTACGCTCTTCTTCAAGCTCGTGGTCCTTGGTCTGCTCGCCCTTGCGCTCGCGGTCGGCGATTTTGCGGGCACGACCAAAAACGCGCTCGCAGATGAGAAAACGGTTGTCGCAAGTCAAGATGCCCCCCGGACAGCTTTGGTCGCAGGCTCGCAGCTCGAGGAAGTCGACGTCCTCAATCTCCTCGTTCTCGACCTTCTCCAAAAACTCGATGACGTTGTGGATTTCGTCGATGGAGTAAGAGTGTTGGGCATCGGAGAGGCGACGCTCGCCATTGGTCAGCGAGGTCAGCACACCATCGGCGGAAAGTTGCGAGACGGGTAGTTTCACCTCCTTGTAGCCTTTGCCCTGCTTCTTGATTTCCTTGTAGACACGGTTGTAGAGCGAATCCATGTTGATGACGCCATCGACAAGCGACTTCTCTTCGCCCACGGGGTTCTTCACTGCAGCAATCTTGGCCGCACAGGGTGTGATATAGAAAATGCCGATTTGGTCGTCCTTAAGCTCCATCTCTTCCTTGATCTTTCGGCGGATGTACATGGCCGTGATGTCGATGGGCGCCCGAAGTGGAATGAGGTTGTCGGTCAGTCCGGGAAACTTCACCTGGATGAGGCGCACGATGGCCGGACAGAAGGTCGAGATGAGCGGCCTGATGTCGGGGTTTTCGGCGGCGTATTTCTTTTTTGCAGCCGTATAAATCGGTATGGACGACTCCGCTTCGATGACGTGCGTGAAGCCCAATTCCTTGAGGATGCCGTAGACGCGCGACACGGTGATGTCGTTGGGGAACTGCCCGAAGAAAACGGCAGGCACGATGGCCACTCGGACGGGGAAGTTGAAGATGTCCTCGAAGTCGTCCTGCTCGATGTAGATGGCGCGGGTAGGGCACACCTTGAAACAGTTGCCGCAGTCGACACAACGGTCGGGCATCAGGACGGCCTTGCCGTCGCGCACACGAAGGGCCTCTGTAGGGCATGTCTTCATGCAATGTGAGCAGCCTATGCAGCTGTCTTCATCGATTTTCAGCGCGTGAAAGAAAGGAGTCTTTTCCATATCGTTTAATTGTTGGTTGTACCTATACGAAATTCACCTCCATCTCGACGGTGGTGCCCACGCCAACGGTGGATGTGACATTCAGTTTGTCAACGTTTTTCTGGATGTTGGGCAGGCCCATGCCCGCACCAAAGCCCATGTTGCGCACTTCGGGCGAGGCGGTGGAGTTGCCTTCCTGCATGGCCCAGTCGATGTCGGGGATGCCAGGGCCTTTGTCTTCCACCTTCAACACGATTTTGTCGGGCTCGATGTCGGCATAGATGGTGCCGCCGTAGGCGTGCGCGATGGCGTTGACCTCGGCCTCGTAGAGAGCGACGACCACCCGTTTCACGATTTGCGGGCTGACGTTGAGCTGCTTCAAGGTCTTCTTGATGGCGCTCGATGCGGCTCCGGCGTTCACAAAGTCCGCTTCATATACTTGGTATTCTAAGTGCATGGCATAGTGTTTTGGTTAGACATAGGTTAGAAAATGGGTTGCATCCCTGCCTTGAAGAGCAAACCGCAGGCCTTGAACATGGAGTAGTCGCTTTCCATGACCACCATGCCTTCGTCTTCGGCCTCTTCAATCATCTCGTCGCTGGCTTTCTTTCGCCTGACGAGGACGATGATGTCGAGGTTGCCCATCTCGCAGGTGCGTATGGTCTGCATGTTGCATAATCCCGTCAGAATCACGGGGTTGTAGTCGCCAAGGGTGAGCACATCGCTCATCAAGTCGGAGGCGAAGGCGGTCTCGTGTTCTTCGTCAAGTCGGTCTTCACCGCAACGCACCTTGGCGTTCAAAAGTTCAGATATCTCTCTGAGTTTCATCTTGTTGTTTATTATGGGATTGCTTTGCATGGCCGAAGGCCAATCCCGTTAATCATTATAATGTATTTCTTCCAAATTCTCCTGAATCATCTCCTTCAGATACTTCATGATGTTGACGTCGTTCATCGGCATCCCGTCGAGGGCTTCCTTGATTTCGTCGGTGTCGAAGACAAACTCGCCATCGTCGGTGATGTGCTTGTAGATGAAATGGATGTCCTCGTGGGCCGAAAACAGCATCACCAGCGAGCCGGCCAAGTCGCCCATGGGCGGACGGTCGATGTGGTCGTGCTGGAACCAGAAGTTGAGCACGGTGCCCTTGCCGACCTCGCTCTCAATTTTCATGCCACCACCAGCATTTTCGGTGTTCATCTTAATTAAGGGTAAACCGAGACCGACCTTGCGCGTGGTGCGCGAAGTGGTCCAAGGGTCGGTCACGCGGGCCAGAAACTCAGGCGTCATGCCCTTTCCGTTGTCTTTGATGGTAAAGGCGTAGATGTTGTCTTTCAGGCTGTCGCGGATGGTCAGCTCAACGAGGGTCGAGTTGGCCGCCGTCGAATTTTCCATCAGGTCGTAAACGTGCATTGATAGTTCTTTCATAGTCTATTTTTTTTGACTTCGGGACACGGGACTTCGAGACAAGCCAATGTCCCGTAGTCTCGCAGTCTCGTAGTCTCGCGTCCAATATGTAAACTAAGTTTATTCATCCAAAAAGGAGTTGTAGTTTTTCCTTGGGTTCAGTGTCGATGTAGCGTCCATCCTCGCCGTGGAGGGTTTTGCGGAACTCGTCGAAGGTTTTGTCGTACATGTGCAACACACAGTGCACCTCGCCGATGATGTGGAGGAAATGTGCGTCGCTGCTCTTGGTGAAGTTGAATTTCTTCAGGTAGGCGTATTTCTTCAGGAAGTCCTCTTTCTTGACATGCTTCGAAATCTCCAAGGCGTCGGCCTTGATGTCGGGCGGCACGAAGCCTAACTGGCTCACCAAGCTGTCGCCGCCTTTGTTGACATGGGCCGGCACAAACAGTCCCCCGATCTCGTGCACCTTATCATATAAGGTGTCCAAATCCGCATCCAGTGCCGACCACAGCAACCATTCCTCTTCGCCTACCACTTCCTCGTTTTCATCGACAATCAGCTGGTAGCCAATCTTTTCCTCGTCGAGAGGGATATGGGGGAGGTGCTCGTCAAGAAACTCCTGAAACTTGTCCAATTGCTCGTCGTTCTCGAAGTAGGCGAGGGCATGGGCTTCCTCCT
>CAMUYT010000184.1 GCA_947164955.1 uncultured Bacteroidales bacterium
TCTTGATTTCAGTGGTATCCGGAACTTGTTTGATACAAACGATAATATTCATACTTCTTCCCTCCTATTATTTCTTGAACAATTGACCGGCGATGACCATGCGCTGGACCTCTGAGGTACCTTCGTAGATCTCAGTGATCTTGGCGTCACGCATCATGCGCTCGACAGGATACTCACGCGTGTAACCGTAGCCACCGTGGAACTGGACGGCCTTGGTGGTCACTTCCATAGCGGTTTCGGCGGCAAACAGCTTGGCCATGGCGGCATCAGCCGAATACGGCATGCCCATGTCTTTCTTCCAAGCTGCGCTGCGCACCAGCAGACGGGCAGCCTCGACCTTGGTCTTGAGGTCGGCCATCTGGAACTGGGTGTTCTGGAACTGAGCGATGGCCTTGCCAAACTGCTTGCGTTCCTTGGTGTACTTAACCGTCTCATCCATAGCACCTTGAGCGATACCAAGGGCTTGCGAGGCGATACCGATACGGCCACCATCCAAGGTCTTCATGGCGATGGTGAAGCCCTTGCCAAGTTGACCGAGCAGGTTCTCCTTCGGCACTTCGCAGTTTTCGAAAATCAATTCGCAAGTCGCGCTGCCACGGATACCCATCTTCAACTCCTTCTTGCCGATGCTGAAGCCGGGCATACCCTTCTCAACGATGAAGGCGGAGATGCCCTTCGTGCCCTTCGACTTGTCGGTCATGGCCATGACGATGAACACGTTGGCGTAGGATGCGTTAGTGATGAAGATCTTGGTGCCGTTGAGGATCCACTTGTCGCCAGCGTCGACGGCGGTCGTCTGCTGCATGGCGGCATCGGTGCCGGCGTTGGGTTCGGTCAGGCCGAAAGCGCCGATCCATTCGCCCGAGGCGAGCTTGGGCAGATACTTCATCTTCTGTTCCTCGGTGCCGTTCTCCAGGATGGGAGCCATGCACAGTGAGGTGTGGGCCGAGACAATGACGCCGGTGGTGGCGCACACTCTCGAAAGCTCTTCAACGGCCATGATGTACATCTGGACCGTTCCGCCTGCGCCACCATACTGCTTCGGAATCGGGATACCCATGATACCGAGCTTGCCCATCTTCTGAACGGTCTCCATCGGGAAACGCTCCTGTTCATCGACTTCGGCGGCCAAAGGCTTTACTTCGTTCTCCGCAAACGAGCGAATCATCTGCAAGAACAGTTGTTCTGTCTTTGAATAACTAAAATCCATTTTTTATCAGTTTGTAGTTGGGAGTTGTTCAGTTATTCAGTTCTCATTTCATCCAGCCTTTCAATTTTTAACTGAACAACTGAACAACTGAGCAACTGAACAACTCATTCATTTTTTAATACTTGTAAAAACCTTCACCCGTTTTACGACCGAGCAAGCCGGCTCTCACCATCTTGCGGAGCAAGGGATGAGGACGGTACTTCGGGTCGCCGAACTCTTTGTACAACACTTCCATGATGGCCAGGTTGACGTCGTTGCCGATAAGGTCGGCCAAAGCCAAGGGACCCATCGGGTGGTTGGCGCCCAGCATCATGCACTTGTCGATGTCCTCAGCGCTGGCGATGCCGTCGGCGAGGATGCCCACAGCCTCGTTGATCATCGGGATGAGGATGCGGTTGACGACGAAGCCGGGGGCTTCCTTCACCTCGACGGGCTGCTTGCCGATGGAGGTGGCGAGGTCGACGATGCACTTGGTCACTTCATCGCTGGTCAGCTGGCCTTTGATGACTTCAACGAGGGCCATGCGGTCGGCGGGGTTGAAGAAGTGCATACCGATGAATTGGGCGGGACGGCTCGTGCAGGCCGCGATTTCGGTGATCGACAGCGAGCTTGAGTTGGTGGCGAAGACGGTCTCGGGCTTGCAGATCTTGTCAAGCTCCATGAAGACGTCTTTCTTCAGTTGCATCTCCTCGACGGCGGCCTCGATGACGAGGTCGGCATCGGCGAAGGTGGCGTAGTCGGTAGTGGTGGTGATGTTCTTCAGAAGGGCATCGACGGCCTCTTGGGTCATCTTGCCCTTCTCGACGAGCTTACCGTAGCCCTTCGAGATGGAAGCCATGGCCTTGTCGAGGCTGGCTTGCGTGCGGCTCTTCATGACGACGGGCATCTTGGCGGCGAATGCCTTCACGATGCCTTTGGCCATGGTGCCGGTTCCGATAACACAAATTTTCATGTCTTTTGAATTTAAAGATTTGAAATTTAATGAATTAAAAATATAAGTTTTTATGATTTATCATATTAGGTCATCGCCAATAGCGATAATACAATTCCATAAAATGTCGGTCTATACAATATTGTCGTGAGGGTCTTTCCTCTATTTTTGAATGGTTATAGAATGCTATGTTGTTATTGCTCGAATCTACAATAAATAGAGAAATAGTGGAAAAGTAATCGTAGTATGGATTTAGTGTTGCTCCGCCTTGCATCATTATTAGTGCCTGATTGAAGGCTTTCAACCTGTTTTTCTCATACCGTTCAAATCCATTGGCATAAATGAGCAGTCCAAATCGTTTTCCTTGCACTTCCAAAAGAGAATCGATTGTGTGAGGAATTGGGATTAGTGCTATTTCCTTGTTGTCAAACGCTGTTTCAGATAGGCCTCGGATTTCATCGCTTACTTTTCGCAGCAAAATAGTGTTGTTGACTTCTATGTTCTTCGTTATGTCGATGTTGGTTTGTTTGTCAAGATAATTGTTTACACATTGAACAGAAAGCAATGATAAAGAGTCACTTCGGTAACCATTGTCATTCTTGTCAAGGGCATATATGTCGCTTATGATTGGAAAACGTTGCACATCTGCGATTTCTTGTTTCGGCAATTTGGTAACAAAACCCTTCTTGGCCGTACAAGATGAAAAAGCCAAAACCATCAGCAGTGCAAACAGCGTATAAAGTCTTATTGTTTTCATGGTAGTATGTTTTTGTTTATTTCCTATGAGTATCATTTTGGCTATCATTTTTGAATAACTTCGGGTGAAATCTCCAGTTTTGAGAAAGCGAAAAGTTTCTTTCCCAAATCTTTCAGTGAGGCACCGATATGATAAACCGTACCATCGATGATAAGGAATCGGTCATGGATGTCGGTTCTTTCTTCCACATCGATTTGTGGATATTGGCTGTTGTGGCGGTTAAGATCTAATTTGAACTGATCAGAGATGTTTCTGGTGACAATCTTTGCCGATACATTGTTTTCCCGTTTGGAGAGTGTGACAAGCACGGATTCATCAATGTAGTTGTCAATCAAGACGATACTGTTTTTCGCCGTCTTTATGAGATGAGAGGCAAACACATGGGCATCAAAGATTTGGCCTTCATAAAACACACCTTCCATAGGCGGCAATGAAGTGCGAACGAAGAGCTCTATCTTCTCCTCGGTTCTACTTACCCGATTCTCCAGTCGTTCGATGCGCTGATTGACTGCATAACCATGAAGGAGATAATCTTTCAACACTTTATTGGCCCATTGGCGAAACTTGGTAGCATTGATTGAATTTACACGGTAACCCACCGACAGAATCATATCCAGATTATAGTAGTTTACCTCGCGCATAACGGTTCGCTTGCCTTCCATTTGAACCTGTGCAATTTTTGCACAAGTTGAAATGGCATCTAATTCGTGAGTTTTGTACACATTACCGATATGCCTTACAATGACGGTTCTATCGACACCAAACAATAGGGCTATTTGCGCCTGCGTAAGCCAAACAGTTTCGGCTTCAAAGCGCACTTCCAACTCAATGCTCTTTTCGGGTTGATACAGTATGATTTCACCTTTCTCCATTACTAATCAGTGTGGTCTTCCAATTCATTTCCAGCCCTCCCAGCAGCCAGCTTCAAGCATTGCTGAAGCCGGCTGCTGATGGCTGATTCAATCATTTCCCGACGAACTTCGCAGGCCTCTTCTCCAAGAAAGCCGCCATGCCTTCCTTCTGGTCGTTGGTGGCGAAGCATTTGCCGAAGGCAACGTTCTCCAACTCGATGGCATCGTCAGCGATGAGGTCGTAGCTCTCGTTGATGCAACGCTTGGCGTGGGCGA
>CAMUYT010000185.1 GCA_947164955.1 uncultured Bacteroidales bacterium
AATCGCCTTCAACAGAGCGGGATTCAATCCAAAATCGGTAAATTGTGACATGAAATTGTAATAAGGTGTTTAAATGAGGCTGCAAAAGTAGTAATAATTAGCGAATTAGGGCACAATTATCTTCATTTTAGTGGTTTTTTGGCGTTTTTTATGTTTCTTTTCCCTATTTTTGCCCTATGAAAATGACGCGCAACACCATCCTCCTATCGCTTTTCCTGCTCCTGTCGGCTTCGTTCTTTTCGTGCAAGGGGCATAAACGCGGCCATGTCGTGATTCACACCGACAGCCTTTTCATCGACATGAACAAGGAAATCGCGGCCAAACGAGCCCAACAGGCCGACAAGGTCTTCACCGGGCTGGCACGCAACGGCATGAACGGTGTGGTGCTTTATGCCGAGCAGGGACAGATCATTTACGAACGCGCTTTCGGCTGGCGCGACCTCAACAGCCGCCAGAAAGACTCGCTGCGCATCGATGATGCCTTCCAACTCTCGTCGGACTCGAAGATGTTTACCGCCGAGGCCGTCATGCTCTTAAAAGCCGATGGCAAGCTCGACTACGACGATGACGTCAGGAAATACATCCCCACGCTGCCCTATGAAGGCGTCACCATCCGACAATTGCTCAACCACCGCTCGGGCCTGCCGCGCTATGATGCCATGGCCGACAAGCATTGGCCCGACCGCAAGAAGCCTTTCTCGAACGACGCGATGATCAAGATGTTGGCCGAAAAGAAGCCCGAGGTGTATGGCGCACCCGATGCCGGATTTTTCTACAACAACATCAACTACGCGCTGTTGGCCACGGTGGTGGAAAGCGCCAGCGGGCAACACTTCGAGGATTTCATGCGAGAGCGCATTTTCGAGCCTTTGGGGATGACGCATTCCTATATCTATTCGATGCGCGATGAGAGCGAGGTGTCGATGTATATGCCTACCGAGGTTCATGGTCACGAGATGTACCGAAGCGGTCCGGTGAAGACGCAAAACGACTACTTGAATGGTGTGATGGGCGACAAGATCATGTATTCCACGGTGGACGACCTATACAAGTTCAATCTTGCGCTCGACCATCAGCAGTTGCTGCCCGACAGTCTGCAAAGGGAGATGTTCGAGCCAGGCTCGCCCGAATGGAAAAACGACGAGAACTATGGCTTCGGCTGGCGCATGACCAAGCTTTATCCCGACCAATATTTCCATTTCGGCTGGTGGAAAGGTTATCGCAGCCTCATCATCCGCGACGCCAAGCATCGGCGTTTCCTGGCCATCTTAACCAACACCACGGCGTTGATTCCCACCGACGTGCCTTTTGATTTCGTGGCCGACACCACGGTGCAACTGCCCGAAGCGGAGGCATGGGCCATGTAGGCTTTTATTCCTTCACCACCTTGTCCGAGTAAGCCGTTCCGTCCGTCAAGGTGACCTTCATCACGTATTGCCCTGGGGCGAGGCTCTGCAGGTTGAGGCGCTCGAGGCCCGAGCCTTGGCTGCGCACGAGGCGCCCTTGCAGGTCGTAGAGCTCGATTTGCGCAGGCTCCACGTCGGGCGAGTATTGCAGGCGAAGCTGGTCTTGGGCGGGGTTGGGGTAGAAGGCGTAGGGGCGCACTTCCATTTCGTTTTCCACCGAGGCTGGGATGCCGTCGTGGTTGAGCTGGAAGTAGACCATGAGCGATTCGTCATTGGCATTTCTGGCATAAGCGGCCCAGGCGATGCCTTGCCCTTCCCCTTGTTCGCCTTCATATAGGGTAGGATAATAGAGAGGGAGACCTGACTCAAGGATAACGTCATTTGTCTTGCAAAACCGTTTCCATTCCACAAACAGGTTTGTGCCCATCTTTACAGCCACGAAGGCGTTATCAGGATAGCCTTTTTCCCTATAAAGCAAGTAGACCGTCCCGTCCGACATTTTCTTTAGTCCTAAGCAATCGGCCTCGGTATCAGGCCCAGGAAAGTCATTGAATGTGACAATGCCCTTTCTTTGCATGGTTTGGATGTCGTACTTCACCACGGCTATGCCATGTTCACCATTATTATAGAACATATTTGTGTCGCTCGTATATTGGGCGGCCACCAATATCTCGTCCCCACCAATGGGAATCACTTCTGTATCAACATTGAAGTTGAGGTATTCATACGCCGCTACTAAAGTATCTGGGGGAAAAACTACAACCGGCTCAACGCTCAACATCTTATCAAGAGTAATGTTGTTTTTGTTGAAGAGGGAATCCATCACTGTGACAAGCAGGTTTTGGTTGGTGTAGCTTCTCCATTGGTAGTATTGTAGGGGAGATTCACTGAACACCCGTAATTTTGGGACCACCATCGTTTGGTTCTCGGTATACAGAGCTTGGTGTTTCAATGTGCCATCGGCACCAAAACGGGCGATATACTCGTCGTAGCCTCCGTCTGGCCGTATTGTTGTGTATTTCATGATCAGGTCGCCACGGCAGTCTAGCATGTGGCTGTCGAAGTTGCCGCCTGCATAACCTGCGCACACAGGCACCAGGATATCCTCGTCGTGATTGATGTTGAGGTCATCGTCGGGGAAGTGGCAGATGCGCAGGAAAGTGCTGTCGCACTGCTCGACATACTCGAAGTTGGCCCTAATGTTGCCCTCTCCAATAGGGTTTGGGGCAAAGAGGTAGTAGGGGGCTTCAGGATCCTCCACAAACAACGAGTCGGTGATGATGAGGCTGGTGGGCGACATCTTGTAGAACATGTTGCCCAAGTCGTTTCCCATCCATTGCCCAGGTTCGGGCTGCTCGGAGACGAAGGTGGCAAAGACGAAGTCGCCATCGTGCTGGCGCATGAAGTTCTCTATGTCGAACCCATACCCCATGCGATGCGACATGATTTCGTACATTTCGCTTTCCTGGTTGCCGTTTTGGGCGTGAAGCGTTGCCATGGATAAGGCGAAAAAGAGAAGCAATAGAGTCTTTTTCATGATTGTTGGAGTTTTGATGGTTAACAATTGACTGCAAAGATACAAGTTTCCGCAATTCGAATAGAATAATAGTCAACTTAAGTGTTTTTGCATTGAACGATAATCATAAATCTTCTATTAGAATCGGTTCTAGCCCTTCGCTTTAATCGACGATAGCAAATGGCCTGCCGTATTGTACCGTCAGTAGGTGCATATGGGTTGGGTGCCTATGTAAAGGAAATTGTATAATAGTATCTGCTATTAACCAGTTCACGGGGAACTCTTCGGAGTAAATAGGGTTGCCTTCGATGTAATCATAGCCCAAACCAAGATAAGAATCAAGACAATAGCACATTTCATTTTGTGAGAGATTGATATGGGCACCCAAAGAAGCATCTCCAGCGAAAACCCTTGAATTACCGGTAAATGTATTTCCGTATGGATCTGGCCAATTAGGATAACTGAAAGTATAATTTCGCGTTGGAATAAAACAGAGGCTAATAGCTGTGTTTTCATGATGTTCATAAAGATTTAGGATGCGTTGGAGTTCGGTCATGCCATAGCCATTCCAAGGATATATTGTGTATGGGTCGAAAAAGAAATAACATGCGGTGTCATAGATGTAGGAATCCTCGAAATACCAGAGATGGTCACCCATGTCCTTGGACAAGGTAACGAAGGTGGTCATCAAGGCGATTCTAGCATCTCCGCTACCGTTGATGAACACGTTGATAAAGTAGAGGTTCTGGTCGCAATGGTTAAACCCTTTCTTGAACTGTTGTATTTCGTTGCGCATCTGCTCGTAGGCAGTGTTGAGGTCGCTCATGGCGATGGCGCCGTCGGAGGCGTTGACCTGCATCTCGACCGTGTCGAATTGTACGTCGTTGTATTCCACGTTGATCTTGCAGAAGTCCACATTGGCCAAGCATGCGAGATGCCAGGCGGCTTCGTCGAGCGACAGGGTCTGTCCGTCACCTTTTGTGGCCGACTGCATCCTCTGCTTGAAGGCTTTCAGGTAGGCGTTCATGTCGTCGACCTGAGGCGGGGTGAAGGCAGCTTTTGCGG
>CAMUYT010000186.1 GCA_947164955.1 uncultured Bacteroidales bacterium
CCCGTGCCCCGCATCTCTTCACCCAGTCGGCCAACGTCTACGTCCACGCCGCCGAAGAAGACGTCATCGGCAAGAGCGTCTACGTGAAGAATTTCATCGAGGAAGACTTGGTGAACTTCAGGGCGAAGGCAAAGGAGGTTGCTGAGTAATCATTGTTTTGAATAATTGAAAAGTGTGCTCTATACCATGGAGCACACTTTTTATTTTGCCAAGTTCTCAAATAAAATCGAATCTCTTCCCCAATGAAAATTGACAGGTCCGCTGAAATAACCTAATATCTCTATATTGGATATTATGTTATTTTTCGTCAATCTCTTTCATCAATCTGTCAGTTTCAAGCAAAACAGTGATGATTTTGCGGTAATGCGCAATGTCGTCAAAGGTGAGGGTGTGGCCTTTTCGGTCTTTGAGCCACTTTTGGGCGGGCTGGTAGCCGCCAATGTAGAAGTTCCAAGCCGTTTCTGGAACATCCTCAAAACACTGCTCCTTGTTGATCCACACGCAGCCGCCTTTGTATTCGGGCTTGTCAACCACGTTGCTGCCAGGATTGTTGAACTGCGCGTGTTTGGTTGGCCGCACATCCTCCATCAGATGAAGTTTGCGGAGTTGACCGCCGATAGATGCTAAACGGTGATACTTTTCTGCCGACTCTGGATACGGGATGCGAGGGAAGTCAATTTTCAGAAACTCTTTGTACTTGGCACGATAGGAAGGCGAATGCAGTACGGCATAGATGTAATCGAAGAGTTCTAAAGGAGAAACTTCTTCTTTTATCGAAGATTCGATTGTTGTGACGATTTTGGCATTGAAATTTGGCACCAAGATCTCGTTTTTTTCAAAAATCGACTCGGCTTCGCCGAGATTATAATTGTATAGTGGGAAAAGATTAATGTCGTCTTTTGAGGACAATAATGTTTTGTCAGTAATATGATTTGTTACAAGAATTGCAAAATTGTAATCCCGATTGATTCGAATTGTACACAACGCGAAATTCAGAGGAGATAACATGGCTCGCAACGAACGGAATCGTGGCCAGGCCACGATTCCGTTCGTTCGGCCTGTATAGACGATGAATTTGTTGTCAAACGGGCGGTAACAATAAGGGGCTATTTTCAATGTGTTTTTGTTTTCCCTAACATCATCAACTGCTCGTCTTACCGACCAGTCACGAGTGTCTTTTCCAGCGTTGAACTTCGTCCTAAATTCTTCTTCGGACAAGGTAAGAGCACCATTGATTAGTTCTTCTAAATCTTGTTTAGTATCTTTGACATTTAGCTTGTCGTTAGATGTCTTTATTCCACTCACATTATTGATGAACAACTCATCAAGTTTGAACCCCTTTTCGTATTCTTCTTGCAGGGAGAAATCCTTTGGCACGAAGAATTGGTAAGGTTCTTCGGGGTGCAATCTGCTCCAACCTATTTCTTCGAGGTTGTGACCTTGCAGAAATTCGTATTTTTTCTCTCGGCTTTCGAGGAGGTCAAAATGGAAAACTTGGCATTTGTGTTCATTTTTGTCATTTGGCTTTTTCACGAAGATATTAATACTTACACCTTGCATAATATCAAACACATTCTCATCTTTAGAGCCATCAAGAGCGGTTTCTTTCTTGCGGCTGTTGCCGTGCAGGTCAAGAATGTAGATTTTATCGAAAGCTTGCATCAGTTCTTTGCGCATCTGACGGTGAATGATGCCATCAATGAAGCTATTGTTGCAGATAAATGCCAATATACCTTCGCTGGTTCGGCTGATATATTCCTGCCCGATGCGGATGAACTTGATATAGTCGTCCGACAAAGGCTGAATATTGCGTTCGTTAAGATCCTTTTTGTAGTCATTAAGGAGACGTAGGATATAGTCACTATTGTTTGAACTGCTCACACTATACGGTGGATTGCCAATCATCACCATTACTGGGCAGTCGCGTTTGATGTGGCTTGCTTCGTTACTCTCTTGGCTGATAGCGGCGGAAAAGAGAGTGCCCGTATCGACGTTGTGTTCTTCGAGGCTATTGGTAAGGTAAACACGAAGACGCTTATCGCTCTGTTGAGTAAAGCCCGTCTCGCGAAGTACCATGTTAAGTTTGAGGTGGGCGATGGTGTAGGAGGCCATCATCAGCTCGAAGCCGTTCAATCTGGGTAACAAATGCTGCTCCACATAGCTGCCCCAAGCGCCCCATTGTCCTTCCATATTGGCGTGGATTTGACGGATGACTGAGGCAAGGAATGTGCCTGTGCCCGTAGCCGGGTCGAGAATCTGCACCCGATGCATTCGTTTTTTCAAAGTTTTGCTCTCACCCTTCTTGCCGGAATACTGGTCGTTCACAACTTCATGGTCAATCATCGAATTGTCAGCAAGCCCCATCGGCAGGTTGAAGTCACGTTTCAGAATGTCGTCCACGGCGCGCACGATGAAATCAACCACAGGTTGCGGAGTGTAGTAAACGCCACGCTGGGCCTTGGTTTGCGGGTCGTACTGGCCAAGGAAGTCCTCGTAGAAGTGCATCATGGGGTCGTTGCGCTTGGTGGCCTCGCCGAAGTCTTTCATTACCGTGTCCATATCGGTCACACGGAAGGCCTCCACGAGGTCGTCAACGATCCACTCAATGCGGCTGTCGATGTTGAAGCCCGCAATGTCGTTGAAAATCTTCCGCAAGAAGGGGTTGCTCTTTGGGATGAGCGTGTTGGCTTCCATGCGCGAAAAATCTTCAGGAGATGGGTCGTTCAGCCTTGCTGAGAACAAACCATAAGCGATGGTTTGGGCGTAGATGTCGGCAAACGACTTGTTGTTGAGGTCGTGGATGAGAAGTTCTTTGAACACCTTCATCTGCTGTGCCAACTCGGTGGTGCCATCGGGGTCGTTGTACAAGGCTTTCTCAATCACTTGCGCCAACATCCGCGCTTTGCTTGCCATCACTTTGGCCAGCTTCACGGGAGAGGTGATTTTCTGCGGTTTCGAGTTAACCAGTCGTGAAACCATCTGGAGGAAGTGTTCCTCGTTGGCTTCGTTCGCCACAATCTTGTTGCCCCGAATCTCTGCCAGGCGTACAGCATCTTGGAATTCTCCGCCGATATATAGGTGGAAGTCGAGATAGTCAGTGAAGACGATGCTGTTGAGCGAGTTCTTATAACGTTCAAACTGTTCGCGATGTTCACGGTTGCCGTCGAGGTCGCGGTCATCGAGGTCTTTCGCTTCCATGAAGGCCATCGGTACGTCGCCATGTAGGATGATGTAGTCGGGTGCTCCGCAAGCAATCCTTGCTGGCTCGTTGACGATGGTATAACCTTTTGGCAGCATGGCGGTCATCAAATTCTGGAGCGGAACGCGATAGGCGTGCTCGCGAGCAACACCTGTGGCGTATAGTTTGTTCAGTTCTGCGATATATGTTTTAATTGCTTCTTGCATCATAATTTGTTACGTGTAGTTCGTTCATTGCTTCTTGCTTTTAGCGTTCTTTTTCACCAATTTGGCGGTCTCTTTCACGGTCTCCAAATAGGCCTCTTCCACGGGCGAAAGCGTGTTGGTCTGGTATTTGCGGTACTCGGCGGTGGCCTTCTCCAAGGCTTGGGCGTGACTTACAGAGCCTGGACCTTCGAGTAAAGGTCGGTTACCGGAGGTGAGCACCGAATCCAATTGGTGGATATAGTCGCTCATGTACATGGGCTTGTGCTCCAACGCATTGATTTCGGCCAAGTCGAAATAACCCGAAACAAGGTTGTTCAAAATCTTCAGTTCGTTTTCGTTCAAGTAGTTTTTGGCAATGCCAATGTCTTTCAGCGCGGGCAGCTCACCCGAAAAGGTGGTCAATCCCATAAAAGGCTTCTCGGCATCGGCGCGCTCGTAGATGACTTCGGCAGCAGTATGACCATGGGCGGCATAGTGCAGTTTGTTCTGAACTACTTTGAAAAAATGGATGGATTCATCACTCTTGGGATCATAATCCAC
>CAMUYT010000187.1 GCA_947164955.1 uncultured Bacteroidales bacterium
CAATGAACGAGAGCATGTCGGACATGAACGAGAGCACGATGTTCGTCACCTTCTTCGGCGGCGTGCTCGATATGAAGACTGGCCATTTGCGCTACTGCAACGCGGGCCACAACGCCCCTGTGCTTCTGAATACCGCAAAGACACCACTTCCCGTGGTGAGCAACGTGCCGCTCGGAATCGTTGCCGGCACAGCCTTCCAAGAGCAGGAAACCGACCTGAAATACGACGACACTCTTTTCCTCTACACCGACGGCGTCACCGAGGCGGAAAACGCCAAGCACGAACTGTTCGGCGAGGAGCGTATGATCAATGCCTTGTCGGAACTCAAGGGTTCGAAGGCGCATTTGGAGGAAATGCAGAAGGCCATAAGCGATTTCGTTGGCAACGCTCCGCAGAGCGACGACATCACAATGCTCTTCATCCACTACCTGAACGAAGAGACTCCCGATACTTCAGAGCGTCATCTCCTCATTCATAATGACATACAGCAGATTCCACAGTTGGCTGACTTCGTGGAGACCATCGCTGAGGAAAAGCACCTCGACCACAGCCTCACCCTCAGCCTGAACCTCGCCTTGGAGGAGGCCGTGACCAACGTCATCATGTACGCCTACCCCGAAGGGACCGACGGCCTGGTTGACATCGAGGCCATCATCCGCGAACATTCGCTGTCGTTTGTCATCAGCGACAGCGGCCAAGCCTTCGACCCTACTGCCCAACCCGATGCCGACGTTTCGCAAAGCATCGAAAATCGGCAAGTGGGCGGCTTGGGCATCTATCTTGTCCGCAGCATCATGGACAACGTAAGCTATGAGCGCAACGGCGGCAAAAACATCTTATCAATGACTAAAAACATCTACCACCATGGAAATTAACATCAATACTCAAGGAAAAGAAACGGTGGCCACTCTCTGTGGCCGATTAGACACACTTGCCGCCCAAGAATCGGCTGCACAGTTTGAAGCCCTCCAAGAGAAAGCCAGAGGAACGGTCATCCTCGACTGCTCGAAACTGGAGTACATTTCCAGTTCGGGTCTACGGCTCTTCCTCACCCTCCGCAAGGCAGCCGACACCAAGGGCGGGAAAGTCGTCGTCAAAGACCTCAGTGCCGACGTGCGCAACGTCTTCATGATTACGGGCTTCATGAATCTATTCGAGTTCCAATGATGCTGCTGTCCGAGAACCTACTTCTTCTGGCCTCCCTGCTGGTGTTTGTGACCATCTTGGTCTCCAAAGTAGGCAGCAAGTTGGGTGCACCTTCCTTGCTGGTTTTCCTGCTATTAGGCATGTTGGTAGGCACCGATGGCATTGGCCTGCGCTTCGACAACTACGAGGTGGCAGAATCCATCGGCCACTTTGCTATGACCATCATCATGTTCACGGCCGGATTAGAGACATCCTTCGCCGAAACGCGGCCTGTCGTCAAGCAGGGTATCGTCCTTTCCACGTTGGGTGTCTTGTTTACCGTCGTCCTGACGGGTCTGTTCATTTGGATTACCTTTGGGCGCGTTGACAATCTGCCCGTCTTGGCGTGTCTACTGCTGGCCGCCGTGATGGGGTCGACCGACTCCGCCTCCGTCTTCTCCGTCCTTCGCGAAAAGAAGCTGCACCTTAGGGAAAACCTCAGCCCCATGCTGGAATTGGAATCCGGCAGCAACGACCCCATGGCCTACACGCTCACCATCATCTTGGTGAAAATGCTTACCACGGAGGGTTTGTCAGCCAACGGGCCTTTTTCGTTAGTCGCGTCAGTCCTTGGGGTCGTGGTCGTCCAGATTGTCGTGGGCTTGGCCATAGGCATCGCCATGGGATTTGCGACGAAGTGGCTCCTCGACCGCGTCAGTTTTCCCAGCTTCGCCCTTACCGCCATCCTGATTCTCAGCGTGGGCTTCTTCACCAACGGCATTGCCTCCAAGTTGCACGGTAACGGCCTGCTGGCACTCTATGTGGCCTCCATCATCATCGGCAACAAAGCCCGTCTGAAGCAGCGAAAAGAGATGCTCCATTTCTTTGACGGGCTTACATGGCTCATGCAACTCACCATGTTCCTCATGTTAGGCTTGCTGGCTCGCCCCTCGCAAATGCTGCCGTTGATTCTTCCGGCGCTTCTGATTGGCCTGTTCATGATGTTGGTGGCGCGTCCGGCCAGCGTCTATCTGTGTCTGCTGCCGTTCAAAGACATGTCTTTCAAGGCCAAGATATTCGTCTCGTGGGTTGGCATGAAAGGCGCCGGCCCCATCCTTTTTGCCCTTTGCCCCGTAATCGCCGGCTTGGAAAACTCGTCGGAAATGTTCAACATCGTGTTTCTGATCACGCTTTTCTCCTTGCTGCTCAAAGGCCTGTCGTTAGGAAAGATGGCCAAGATTCTGAATCTCAGTTATGACGAGGCTCCTCATGTGGAGACATTCGGGATAGAGATACCGGAAGAGATGGGAATGACTCGCGACCATGTGGTCACGCTAGAAGACCTCGCTTCGGGGGCAACGCTGCGCGACCTGCATCTGCCTCATGGCATCCGCGTGATGATGGTCAAACGCGAAAGCCAGTTCCTCGTTCCGCACGGCAGCATGGTGCTTCATCCCGGCGACCACCTGATTATCCTCATGGGAGATTCCGACGATTGACCATTAATATATGGACTAAGTAGACGGCAAACATTTGTTTGTTCAACGGCCAAAAAAGGCGCCGTTTTGCCCATCGTGCGACGCGGGAGGCCGAAGGAAAAAAGATTTCGGCGGGAACAGCGCCATAACCCAAAAATTCCTTATTTTTGCGCTTGTCTTCCTTCCCGCCGCCGGCTACCGCGTTTATACCTTATTCTACTGGTCAAACGACTAAATGCACTGGGGTGGGCACTTCCTGTGGCTATTGGTCGGCTTCAACCGCAAACACAGATCAGGCGACTTACGTGACTTTAAGCAGCCTCAACGGCAATTATAAGGACGATAAGAGTAACGGCCATTCCGTTCGCCTTGTTTTTCCTGCCGAGTAATGCATCCCTCGTTCCTTGCGGATAATCCAATCGCAAGGCGAGCGAAGGGGAAATTTGCGGTTCGCAAGCGTCCCGCTTGTCATTTGCAAATCCCGCATGAAAATCGTAGAGACGTCACATCACAGTGTGGCGTCTCTACATGTTTTTTTGCCCGTCGAGGTGCTGCCGCAGGTCACGCGTCTTTCGGGGAATGAATTGCCCCGTTGAATTAGGGTCGTCCTTTCAGGACTTGGAAACAGGCAGGAGGCGCGGAGGAACCCTGAAGGGGTGACGATATGCCATCGGGCGATTTCAATCCCCACAGATGAAACGACTCCGTTTTTTTCGCAGTGTTGGGGATTTTTCGGGGAATGAATTGCCCCGTTGAATTATTCAGACATTCTTTTTTTCTCGTTTTATGTTTTTTTTCCGCCCTTCCCCCATACAAAACCAAAAACTTTCCTATCTTTGCAGTCCGATGAAGTACCTAAACAAGCCATCGGAAAAGATTGAAACTTGGGAATCAACTTGTTCCCTCACCGTGAGTTTTCCTTTTTTATCATATTTGGCGGTCACATTGTTGGCCGTCTTTTTTTTGCAATATCAACAAACTAAATCCATAAGCCTATGTCAATTTCACTGAAAAACCGCAGCCTGATTTCCATCAGCGACTACACGCCTGAGGAGATCTGCCACGTCCTCGACATCGCCGAGGACTTCGAGAAAAACCCGCACCAGAACCTGCTGAACGGGCGCATCATCGCCTCGCTGTTCTTCGAGCCTTCCACCCGCACACGACTCAGCTTCGAGACGGCCATCCAGCTTTTGGGCGGCAATGTCATCGGCTTCAGCAGCACCGCCGGAACGAGCATCCAGAAAGGCGAATCCCTCGCCGACACCATCACCATGGTGGCCAGCTATGCCGACCTCATCGTCATGCGCAACCCCATCGAAGGCTCGGCACGCTTCGCC
>CAMUYT010000188.1 GCA_947164955.1 uncultured Bacteroidales bacterium
CTCTGGGCTATTGCTATTCTTTGGGCGGCTTCAGCCACGGGCATTTGTACCGTGGAAAATACTGGTCGTTCGACTACGACATCATGGGCGGTTTCTCGTTTTGGACCCGTCACGGCGACGAATTCATCGGCTCAGTGGCTAATGTTCATCTTGCCATCGATGCCGGACCAACCTTCATGATTGAAGACAAGTTCGACGTCACGCTACGCTACCAATTCTCCCATTCGTCGAATGCGGCTTTGCGCTTGCCCAACTGCGGCATCAACGTGTTCAGTTGGGTTGTCGGCCTGCGCTACCTTCCCAACGGACGTCCCGAACTGGTGCCCAAAGAACAACCCCGACCGAAATTCGAGAAAACCACCTCGATTTTCGCCACCGAGTCGGTCGGATTATTGCAGACCAACGAATGGATGCGCAGCTACCAGACCGCCGACGGCACGATGGTTAGCGACTTGCCCAACGAGCGGCCTTACTATATGGCAAATGTCATCCAACTCGGTGTTCATCGTCAGTTCCATCCCAAGTTCAGCTACGACGTGGCCTTGGACTTTGGCTGGACGGGTGAGACAAAACGCATGTACGAAAAAGCCCATCAGATGTATGCTGACGGGCATGAGTATTTCACTGGCGACGATGCCATCCCGTTGATGGAATACAGCTTCGCTCGCGGCCTACACCTCGCGCCTTCGGTAATGTTTGAAATCAACTACAACCGCTTTGCGTTCTGCCTTGGCGGCGCCTATTACCTTTGGCACGGCATCTATTCAGGTACCGACCAAAAGAAGACCTGGGGGCTGGCTGAGTCGTCGGAAAGCAACTTCGAAGACACCTATCTCCCACCCTGCTACCGCACGTTCTACGGACGCTTGGGATTCAAGTATTACTTGGGCGAAAACCGCAATATGTTCGTCGGCTCGTTCATGAAAGTCCACGAAGTGGTCATCGACTATGCCGAGTTCACTTTCGGAATGAATCTGTACAGCTGGAAGAGTAAGAAATAAGGCTTACTCGCCGTAATCCACTTCCTTGACTAGATTACCCTGCTCGTCATAGAACTTCCATTTGCCAACGTGTGTGCCTTCCCTGTAGAAACCTTCTTGCAGCAGGTTACCATTTTCTTGCCAAACCGTGGCCCGACCCGTTCTGAGTCCATTAGTGAACGTGCCAATGCTTTGAAGGCGGCCATCAGGGAAATACGCTTTCCATTCCCCTTCGCGTTCTCCGTCTTTCATTGCACCTTCCATTTTCACCTGGCCATGCTCATAATACTCTGTCTCCTTGACACATTTGTCATTCCTGTCATACGAACGCACTAACTTCGCTTGTCCGTTAGGAAATGAGCTCTCGGTTTTCTCCGTCAACTGGGCCGAGCACGAAGCCAAGCCAAAAAACAATGCAAATAATATAAATACTTTTCTCATGTTGTTTATGTATTTGTCATCTATCAAATTCAAGTCTCGTTCCTTTGCTGTCTTCATGGAAAATGCCATTCTCAAACACCAGATTTCCGTTCACGAAAGTATGTGTGACCTTGGTATGCGTAACCATTCCATCATAAGGCGTCCAACCACATTTTGAATATTCCGATCCATTAGAAATCGTGTTCTTGACATTCAGGTCCACAAGCGCGAGGTCGGCGTGATAGCCTTCACGAATGAAACCTCGACGTTTGATTTGGTACAATATGGAAGGGTTGTGACACATCAGCTGTACCAGCATGGGCAAGTCGTGGTTAGTAGCCTCCATCATCACCTCCAAAGAATGCTGGACTGACGGGAAGCCCGATTTACTCGTGAAATAATCCCCTGTCATCTTTTCTTCCAAAAGATGCGGTGCATGATCGGTGCCAATGGTATCAATCAAGCCCTGACGCAACGCTTGTCGTAACGCTTCTTTGTCACGGTGCGATTTGATGGCAGGATTGCACTTAATGGCAAAACTCTTTTCCTCGTAATCATGGTTGTCGAACCATAGGTAATGCGGGCATGTTTCTGCTGTTATCTTTTTGTCTTTCAATAAAATATCGTTCCTAAACAGAGACAATTCCCGTTGTGTTGAAATATGCATCACATGAAGTCTTGCGCCAAACTTCTCGGCCATGTCGACAGCCTTGGATGAGGATTTGTAACAAGCCTCCATGGTACGGACAAAAGGATGGATGCTCGCATCGGCGATGACTTCGCCCTTGGCAACCAAGTCTTTGCATCGCACCGTGTTCTCATGAATGGTCTGTTCGTCTTCGCAATGCGCTGCAATGAGGCAGGGCGACTCCCTAAACAAGCGCACCAAGACTTCATTCTTGTCCACGAGCATGTTACCCGTGCTGGAGCCCATAAAAACCTTGATGCCGCAAACGCGCTTCGGGTCGGTCTTGACGATTTCCGACAGGTTGTCGTTGGTTGCGCCAAGATAGAACGAATAGTTGGCCAACGACTTCTCGGCAGCAAGGTCGAATTTCTGTTGCAGAAGCTCTTGCGTGGTGGTAGGTGGAATGGTGTTGGGCATATCCATGTACGAAGTCACGCCTCCTGCCACGGCAGCACGGCTCTCGGTATAAATATCACCTTTATACGTCAATCCCGGCTCGCGGAAATGCACATGCTCATCGATGATACCGGGAATCAGGAACTTACCCGTGGCATCAATGACTTCAATATCAGGCCCTTGATCCTGTCGATGGGCTGCCTCCGAGTCAGCCGTCCCTTCAACGAAATCAGGAGCCTGGTTCCCTCGTATTATTTTGGCAATCAAGCCATCCTTAACAAAAACACTTGCCACGAAAGTCTGCCCTTCGTTGACAAGCGTCGCATTTTTTATGAGGTAATTCATGATTTCTTGGGTTTGATTTTACCCGTCATGCCACGCCAACGCAAGTTGAGCACCCCGAAGACAGCCTCGCGGAAAATGCCCTTGCTCATCTTCGACTGTCCTTCGCGACGGTCGGTGAAGATAATAGGCACCTCCTCTATCTTGAAACCGAGCTTCCAAGCGGTGTATTTCATCTCGATTTGGAAGGCATAACCTACGAACTTGATTCTGTCCAAGTCAATGGTTTCGAGCACCTTGCGAGTATAGCACACGAAACCCGCCGTGGTATCGCGCACCTGCATCCGCGTGATGAAACGCACGTAGGCCGAGGCGTAGTACGACATCAGCACGCGCCCCATCGGCCAGTTGACCACGTTGACGCCTGTCTTGTAGCGCGAGCCTACGGCCAAGTCGGCACCGTTGGCACAAGCATCATGCAGTCTGGCCAAATCGTCGGGATTGTGCGAGAAGTCGGCATCCATCTCGAAGACATACTGGTAGTCGCGCTCCAAGGCCCACTTGAAGCCCGTAATATACGCCGTGCCAAGGCCTAATTTTCCAGCCCGCTGGATCATAAAGAGGCGGTCGCCAAACTCCGTCATCAGCGTTTTCACGATGTCGGCGGTGCCGTCGGGACTGTTGTCGTCGATGATGAGGATATCGAAGGCCATGGGCAGATTGAACACACAGCGGATGATCTTCTCGATGTTCTCCTTTTCCTTGTAGGTGGGTATGATGACTAAATTCTCTGACATTTCAAATTTGTTTTCCTTACAACGCGCAAAGATAGGGGAAAATTGCCGAAAAAACGAAGATTTGCGAAAATTGATTTCTTCAGTTTTGGAAAATGCCCTTATAATGTATCCAAATCTTGGAATTTTACGAGGTTTTAGACACATTTTGTTACGGAGGCCGCAATGCAAAATAAAAAAAGCCCACCCGAAGGCAGGCTTTTCAATATCAAAACTCACGGAGTCTTATTCCCCTTTTCTC
>CAMUYT010000189.1 GCA_947164955.1 uncultured Bacteroidales bacterium
CGTTTCGGGCATACAGCACATCTTCGTTTTCGGCGGAAAGGGTCATCAGGCAGGGTTCGACGGCCTCGTTGAAATAGACAAAAACGATTTTACCCACCAACTCCGCGTAGATGTTGACATACCGCATGTCGGGTTTGATCATGGAGCCCTTCAGGTCGATTTTGTCTTTTTCATTGCCTGAGACGTATTCCAGTGTGGGCTTGTGCCTTTCGAAGGGATCGAACTTTTTGCATGAGCCTGTCATCAAAGCAACGGTAGCAAGAACGGTGAATGTTAAATATCTGTATTTCATTGGTTTATTGATTATTTTTCATTTTATTGTTAAGGCTTGCGCGAACTTTATCCACATTATAGACGCTGCAACCGAGCACATCGGCATATTCCTGCCTCGATAGTTTGAAGTGCGAGAGCAGGCAGTAGCGGAACTCCGTTTCGGTCAAGTCGGGATAATGTTCTTTGACCGAGGCGATGAAGCCCGGATGCACGCCCTCGAAAGCCGCTTCGAAACTTGCCCAATGGTCTTCGCCCTCAAAGAGAGACTTCTCCAAGTCCTTGAAAGCCATCGGGTTGCTTCTGTCACGCGACAGCACCTCAAAACAACGGATGATGTGGCATTTTTGCAGGTATTCGTCTTTCAGCTTGTCGCCGAATTCTGCTTGTAGTTCACTTTGCTGCGCGTTTTGTTTTTGTAGTTCATCGTATTGTGCTTGCATCGCAGTCTGCTCTTGCTGTTGTTGCGCGTTGCGCTTCTTCAGTTCCAGCAGATTCGCATTAATCTCAGCTTCGATGCGTTTCTTTTTCAGGGCGTTGAGAATCAATGCTGTGACTAAAACCAAAGCGGCGATTAGGACTATGGTCAGCACAATGATCACCCTTTGCCGCGAGAGCATCTGGCGGTTGTGTTGGTTGGCCTGTGCTTCAAAGTCGTATTTCTTCTGTATTTCGAGGACGGAGCTTTGGCTTTGGTCGGAGAGGAGGTCCAAGGCCACTTGTTCGTGCTGTCGTTCAAACTGGTAGGCCTGTTCGTAGTCGCCCACGGAGAGCGCGTCCTTGATCAAGAATCCATAAACAGCGGCTTGGGTTTCGGGCGAGATGTTCGTTTCTTCTATCGCACTGAGCATCTGTGTCTTGTAGTATTCCAACGAGTCGCGCTCGCCCAAGGCCAAAAACACCTTCGCCAAGTTGAGCAGGGCTACGGGGCGGCGTTTTTCGTCAGACAGCGGCAAGGCTTGGCGCAGGCAGTCCAAGGCGGCTTCGTTGTCGTCAGTGAGCTGATAGGCAACGGAATAGTTGTTCAAGACGGAGGCTTCGGTGACCTTGTCTTCAGCGGTTTGGGCCAGTTTTAAGGCCTGTTCCAAATAGACAAACGCGCTGTCATACTCATCGACGACGAGGTCCATCATCGCCACGGCGTTGAGGCAGCGGGCTTTGCGCGAGAGGCTGTCGCCCCACAGTGAGGCGGCTTCCTTGTAGTTCGTGATGGCTTCGGCCTCGTTGCCGCTATTGTTGAGCAGGTCACCTATATAATATTGTGCAAAGGCCGCACTCACCGAGTCGCCGGCCATGCGGCCATAGCGGTCGGCTTCCTTGTAGCAGTTCATGGCGGCCTCGTATTCCTTTTTGGCTTGGCGCACACAGCCGCTATAGAGCGCGGCAGGGGCGGCGTTTCCATAATCCTTTTTCCTCACGAAGAAGTCGTAGGCTTCAAAGATGTCTTCGCGGTGGCTGATGTCCTCGTAGGCCTTGTAGGCGTCGCGTACTTCGGCCACGACGGCTTGCATCCGTTCCGTCTTGCCTTTCGTGTTGCAGGCGGAGAAGAGCAACAGCATCCCAAAAAGGAGAGCCAAGTTTTGCGAAATCCGTTTCATTTTGGCATTTGACATTTTGCAATAGTTTTCGAGTGCAAAAGTATTACAAAAAATGCTCGAAAAAAGCAAAACCAGTGGCATTACAAACTTTTAAAACAACTAAATATTGAGAATCAACAAGTTGAAAGTTTGTGTTACAAACTTTTTCCGATGAAAATTGCGTTCATAAGTCTTTCGAGGTAATGAAATTCTGTGTACTTTTGCGCCCAGAACTAAATTGAAAGTAAAATGAACAACAAGAAACTTTATCGTTCTCTGACCGACAAGAAACTCTGCGGCGTGTGCGGAGGCCTCGCCGAGTATTTTGACATTGACCCGACGCTGGTGCGCATCTTGTGGGTAATTTTCACGCTGATGGGTGGTGCCGGACTTTTGGCCTACATCATTTGCGCTATCATCATGCCGCAACAGAATCAGCTGCCCAATCCATGATTATCTTCTGACAACCAATTTGTTGCATCTCTCACCGCTCCTAACGAAATACATTCCGTCGGGCAGCGAACTGATGTCGATTTTGCTTGTGCCTTGGCTTTGTAGCACCATTTTCCCGCAGAGGTCAAAGATTTTGACCTCTTCTTTTGTGTCGACATAAATGATGTTGGTGGCTGGATTGGGGTAGACCGTCAAGGTGGTTCCGGTTTGCTCTTCAATGTCGGTCACGTCGATGGTGCCGGTGAAGAACTTGACGATTTCCTCGGTATAGTCGATGTCGTTGGTGTTGCCTGAGTACCACCGATGCATTCCGTCGTTCACCTTGATGAAACCGACATGCGAGTCGTTTTGGCCGTCCAAATAGCTGTACATCTCAAAGGTCAGGCCGTCGTTGTGAGTGTCGGGATAGGTTTCAAATATGGGTTCATCGGTGCATTGGTTGAAAGCACGCCAATATTCCACCGTGGCCTCGGCGGGCAGTCCGATGCTGTGGGTGCCGTAGCTTTGCAATGAGATTTCGGCGTTGTCATACGAAATCATCTCGTCGCTGGTGCCGAAGATTTCCAGCACGTTGACATTGGCCGCAGGGGTCATTTCATCCATGTCGTTGCCCACCACGCCACTTACTGCTGCAATGGCGTTGATGCGTTCGCCGTGTTCGATGGCCATGCGGTGGCTCATGCAGGCACCGAGCGAAAAACCGGCGAAGAAAAGGCTGTCTTGATCGAGGTGGTATTCCTCTTCGAGGGTGGCGAGCGTGGCCATCAGGAAGCCGCTGTCGTCGGCATCGGGGTTGACGGTGACATCGAAGTTGAACGGCATCCCATAGAGGTTGAACTCCACCGAAACGGTGATGCCGGCGCTCCATGCGGTTCCGAAGGGATAGCTGCCGATGCCGGGAATGTCGATGTTAAACTCCAAGGCTTGCGGACAGACCACGATCCAGCCTTTTTGTTCGGCCATCGAGCGGATGTTGGTGGCGTTGAAGAAGTTGGTGGCTTCGTCGCCCAAGCCATGCAGCATGAACAGCACTGGGGCAGGCGTGTCTTCCGAATAGGTGGAAGGCACATATTCAAGGTATTGGCGCTCCTGGTTGGCCCAAGTGAGGGTTTTCATGGTTTGTGCGTTGAGCGAGAAGGCCATGAAGGCCAAAAAGGCAAGGGTAAATGTTTTTTTCATGCTAATTCGGTTTTAATGAGATGCAAAAGTAGTGTTTTTTTGAATTTGTGAAACCATTATTCTTCCTCCAACGGCTGGTTTTCAAAGAAATGTTCTCGTTTCAATTCGGCCAGCACTGCCCTGATTTCGCCGTAGTTGTATTCTTCGCCAAGGACGTCTTTGGCCACGGTTACGTTCGGATCGAACGTGGATTCGAAGTATTCCAGTATTTCGTTGTATTTGTCTTTTTCAACGAATTGCGAGGCTTCGATTGCGCCTTGTTCCACCCAATACGCCAAATGACCGTAGATAGTGCTGACGGCAAAACCTCTTT
>CAMUYT010000190.1 GCA_947164955.1 uncultured Bacteroidales bacterium
CGCTCTTTATCTCGTCGGGCGTGGAGTTTTTGTTCACTCCAAGCACCTCGTAGTAGTCTCTTTTTTGTTTGTCTGCCATAGGTTTATCCTTTCTTAATTGCCGACGACGACTCTGGCAAAACGAATCACTTTACCATTCAGCTTGTAGCCTTTTTGGATTACGTCCAAGACCTTGCCTTTCTTGTCCTCTTCGGGAGCGGGAATCATGGTCAAGGCTTCGTGTTCGTCGGTGTTGAATTCGGCATCCATCGCCTCGATTTCTTCTAGGCCTTTCTTTCTCAAAGTATCCTTCAATTTGTTGAATATCAGTTTGACGCCTTGCATGTCGGCCTCGTTGCCGTTCTTTTCCATGTTTTGTAACGCCCGTTCGAAGTCGTCGAGAACGGGCAGGATGTCCTTAATGACGCTTTCGGAAGCTGTGACGGTCAGGTCGATTTTTTCCTTGGCTGTGCGCTTGCGGAAGTTGTCAAATTCGGCTTGCAGTCGCAAATGCTTGTCGTTGAGTTCAGCGTATTTTGCCTTCTCTTCCTCCAAAGCCTTCTCTTGGGCATGACGGATCTTGAACCGCTTTGACTTTTTGTCCGAAATTGTGTCATCAGAAGACGCCTTGTTTTCCTCGATGGGGACTTCGTTGGTTGTTGTTTGGGATTGTTCTTGCTTGGAATCAATGCCGGGTTCGACGGTGTCTTTCATGACATCGTCTTGATTGTTAACGTTTTGTTGTTCTGACATGATATGTTTGTTTTTACTTTTCTTCTGATTTTGCCCAAAAGAGAATCAAATCCTTTGCCAAAGCGCGGATTTTGACAAAATGGCAGGATAGCCGGACTATATTCGTTCGATGATAGGGCCGCCGAGACTGAGTGCGTTCACGCGTTGATCAATGTATTGGTAGCCGCGTTCGATTTGGTCGCTGTTGTCGATGATGCTGGTACCGTTGGCGGAAAGGGCGGCGATAAGCAGGGCTACGCCGGCACGGATGTCGGGCGAGGCCATGCGGATACCGCGCAGGGCATGACTATGGTCAAGGCCGATGACGTTGGCACGGTGGGGGTCGCAAAGGATGATTTGTGCACCCATGTCGATGAGCTTGTCGACGAAGAACAGGCGGCTCTCGAACATCTTTTGGTGGATGAGCACGGTGCCTTTGGCTTGTGTGGCCACCACGAGAACGATACTGATCAAGTCGGGCGTGAAGCCGGGCCACGGCGCATCGGCCACGGTGAGGATGCTGCCGTCCATGAAGGTCTGCACTTCGTAGTGCTCCTGTGCCGGGATGTAGATGTCATCGCCGCGGAATTCCATCTGGATACCCAATTTCTTGAACACGTCGGGGATGATGCCCAGCTGGGCGATGCCAGCATTCTTGATGGTGATTTCGCTGCCCGTCATGGCGGCCATGCCGATGAAACTGCCCACCTCAATCATGTCGGCGAGAAGGGTGTGGTCTGTGCCGTGAAGGCTGCTTACTCCATTGATGGTCAATAGGTTGGAGCCAACGCCCTTGATGTCGGCGCCCATGCTGTTGAGCATGGTGCAGAGTTGCACGAGGTAAGGCTCACAGGCAGCGTTGAAAATCGTTGTGGTGCCTTCGGCCATCACGGCGGCCATCACGATGTTGGCTGTGCCAGTGACCGAGGCTTCGTCGAGGAGCATGTAGCAGCCTTTCAGACCGCCTTTCTGCACGCTGACTTTATAGGTGTCGAAGTCGAAGATGGCGCCGAGTTTCTGCAGTCCGATGACGTGCGTGTCGAGTCGGCGGCGGCCAATTTTGTCGCCCCCAGGCTTTGGCATGAAGGCTTTGCCGAAACGGGCCAGCATCGGGCCTGTCATCATCACGCTGCCACGCAACTTTGAAGCGGTCTTCTGATAGGCTTCCTCATCGAAATAGTTGAAATTGATGGATTTGGCTCGCAGCGTAATGTCGTGTCTCGTTGGACGTTCTATTTCCACGCCCATGCCTTCCAAAAGGGCAATCAGATTGTTGATGTCGAGGATGTCGGGCAGGTTGTGGATGGTGACTTTCTCCTCGGTCAGCAGGCAGGCACAAAGGATTTGCATGGCCTCGTTTTTGGCCCCTTGTGGGATGATGTCACCTTGCAGCTTGCAGCCTCCTTTTATCTTCAGTGATGCCATAGTAATATTGACTTCGGGACTTCGGGACTTCGGGACTACGGGGGATGGCTTGTCTCGCAGTCCCGTAGTCTCGCAGTCCCATGTCAAATTATAGTTTTCCAAGTTCTTGCATGCGTTTCTTGTATGCAGGATTGTTCGGGTTGTTCATATTGGCCTTCAGGTTCGGCACTTTCTTTTTCTTCTTCTTGCCTTGGCCTTGTTGTTGCTGTTGCTTGGGCTGGGGCTGTGTTTTGCCGAGCATTTCGCCAGTGGTGCCCAATTTCGTCTCTTCGGTGATGACGAGGCGCCCGTGTGAGATCTCTTTCAGGTCGTCCAAGATGACTTGGTCGTTGACAACGCTCTTGTTCCACTCCAGGTAGTTGCGTTTCATCTGGTTGGCAATGGAGTAGGCGAGGGCTTCGCGCACTTCGTCGTTCTCCTCTTGCGAGGCAGCCTCAATCATCTTGACGATGTATTGTCCGTAGTGGCCGTATTTTATGTTGTTGTTTTGGTAACCAATGTGTTGTGGCTTGCTTTTTTGCGTTGCTGGAATGGGCGGGGCGTAAGGACTGTCCAAGTCGAGTTGGTAACCAGAAATCATGTAAAGATGATCCCACAGCTTGTGCTCATAGTCGCTCGACTCCTTGATTTGCGGGTTCATCTGTACCATCACGCTGATGATGTATTTGGCAGCCTCCGTACGTTGTGCACGGTCTTCAATCTCAGGCAGTTTTTTGATCATCTCCTGAATGCAACGGCCGTATTCCGAGATGACGATTTGCTCTTTTTCTGTATTGTAAGTCAATCCTATTTTATTCATTCTATTCTGATTTTGGGTGCAAAGATAAGAATTATTCTTTTAGGATGGCCAATTTCGCGAACTTCAGCATCAGCATTTTCACACCACCGTTGTCGAAGTTGACGGAGGCTTTCTTGTTGGCTCCTGCACCGTCGACGCTCAGGATGGTGCCTGCGCCAAACTTGGCGTGCATCACGCGCATGCCTTCTTGCAACAAGTCGGGATTGGAGGGCTGGAAGTCTTGGGGAATCGGGGCCGGACTCGCAGCGGGCCTGTTGGTGGGCGTGTTCTCGATTTTGCGGAAACCGTGTTGCTCGGGCTCGGCGATGGGTCGACCGAAACGTCCGCCACCGAAACCGGTGCGTCCGCCCATCGGCGAGGTGCCTCTGAACGAGGCCTTCTGCGTCTGTTCGATGAGGCTGGGGTCAATCTCGTCGACGAAGCGCGAGCGCTCGCTGAGGGTGAGGTTGCCGTAACGGTAGCGCTGCTCGGCGTAGCTCAAAGTCAATTTGGTCATGGCGCGGGTGACGGCCACGTAGAACAAACGGCGTTCCTCTTCCAGCTCCTCGCGGGTGCTGAGGCTGAGGATACCGGGGAAGAGGTTTTCTTCCATGCCAACGACATAGACGTAGGGGAACTCCAAGCCCTTGGCCGAGTGGATGGTCATTAGGCTGACGAAGTCGTCGTTGCCGTCGTCTTTCTTCATCTCGGCGTCGGTGAGCAGGGCCACGTCTTCCATGAACTGCACCAAGTCGACGCGGGCGGTTTCGCCGGTGGTTTCGTCCACCTGTCGGTCACTGAACTCCATAATGGCGTTGAGCAGTTCCTCCACATTCTCGACCCTCGAAACGCCCTCGGGCGAGT
>CAMUYT010000191.1 GCA_947164955.1 uncultured Bacteroidales bacterium
CTCGGATCGCCCAACTATTTTGGCGAGGTGACCGGACAGATGCGCGCCTTCTTGGAAAGATTGGCCTTCCCATGGCTCTCCTACAACGACTACAGCATCACTGCACAGAAACGGATGCCCGTGGTGCTGGTGGAGACCCAAAATGGCGGTGTGGGAGGCAGCAACTGCAACGGCTACGGCACCATGGAACCGTGCATCGCCAAGGCCCTTGGCCAGCCGGAGAAGCTGTTCGCCAACAACACCTATCAAGTGAAGAACTACGCCAGTTTCGAGCTCGGCGGTTTCTCGGAGGAAGCCAAACGCAAGTACCGCGAAACGCACTGGGAAGACGACCTGCAAAAGGCTTTCGATGCAGGCCGACGGATGGCGGAATCAGTTTTAAATTAATAATAGCAAGATATACAAACGACATAATCACATGGAAATCAAAGCAGTAAAATTCAGAAAAGACGGGTTCTACACCCAGCCTTTCGCCTTTGGCGGCGAGGAGGGAATGGACAAATTCAACAAGAACATCCGCTATCGCGGTAGCATGCAAAACTACCTGATTGACACCGGCACGGAGGTCATTCTGGTGGACACTGGTTTTCCCGAAGGGACACCCGAAGAAGTGCCCGACGAGAACTCGAAGGGCTTCACAGGCTACGACATTTGCAGTTATATGGACGCTTTCAAAGCCCTTGGCTACAAGCCCGAACAAGTGACCAAGATCCTCCTCACCCACCGCCACAACGACCATTCCGGAGAATTGCGCTCGTTCCCCAACGCGAAGATTTACGTCAATGCCGACGAGATGGATGCTGCTGAACTGCAAGGGTTACCCAATTTGGTTCCTGTGCAGTTCACCGACGGGCCATACTACAACTTCCCGGAGAGCCAAAAGATTGAGGACGGCATTTACTTCATCAAGGCCAAAGGCCATACCAAGGGCAACAGCATTATCATCGTAGAAATGGATGGTCTGTTCTTCATGCTCCACGGCGACATCACCTACGTCGACGAGGCACTGTATGAGGACAAGCTTTCCGTGGTCTACGACGACCTGCCAGCCACCCGTGAGACCCAGAACCGCGTTCGCGAGTTCGTCCGCAACCATCCCACGGTCTATTGCGGTACCCACACGCCTCAAGGCTATGAGAACCTCGAAGCCAAGCGCGTGATGGACTTGGACCATCCCGTCCCAACCGTTTTTGCCGAAATCGACTTCTCCAAGAAGGAAGCCACAGGCAAGTACGTCTGCAGCATCTGCGGCTACGTCTACGACCCTGCCGAACACGACGGTGTGGCCTTCGAGGACCTTCCCGACGACTGGAAATGCCCGCGCTGCAAGCAGAGCAAGGAGAAGTTCAACAAGGCTTGATGTTGTGTCATGACCGACTTACAAATATCCAGTCCAGAGACGATGGAGCGAGCCATTTGCGAGCTGGGCATCGTCCCGTTTTTCACCAGCGCCATTCCAGGCTATTCCATTAAGGAACTCACACAGCCGGGATTTTGGTTTGACGGAGAGGAAAACTCGCTCGGGCCCTGGGACTGGAAGATTGACTGCCTCCAAAACGGCGGTATCGCCTACGGAAAATTCTTATGTGGAGGGAAAGCCGCCTTCGCGACGGTTCCCTTTTATCGTGAATTGATGAACGTCCGCCGCGCCTCGACAACGCCCGACAAGAACGGCGAGCAAATCATGGCTTATCTCGAAAAGCAAGGCAGCATCACCATCAAGGAGGTGCGGGCCTTGCTTGACGTGAAAAAAGGCCAAGCCGATGCCGCCATAGCCAAGCTGATGCACCAATGTCGTGTCGTCACGGGAGCCATCGAGCGGGTGTATCGTGGTCCCGAGCAGGTTTACAACGGCTGGCAGGTGTCGTATTTCTGCACGCCCGAGTCGCTGTTTGAAGACTTTGCCTCGCTCAAAACCGATCACACGCCAGAGGAGTCGCAGGAATTTTTAATCGACCACATCACAAAGCTAACAGATGGGACAGCCACCCGAAAACAAGTCTTGAAGGTGCTGAAATAGAGTAAGGCAATCGAATGAAACGTACCATCTAAGAAAGTACAATACATAAGAATAAGAAAATGAAAGTTCTATTAATCAACGGCAGCCCACATGCTAACGGCTGCACTTTTACGGCCCTCAACATCGTGGCCAACGAATTGGAAAAGAACGGTATAGAGACCGAAATCGTCCACATCGGGAACAAGGACATTCGTGGCTGCATCGCCTGCGGCAAATGCGCCGAACTGGGGCATTGCGTCTTCAACGACATGGTGAACGAAGTGGCACAAAAATTCGAGCAAGCCGACGGCCTCGTGGTTGGCTCGCCAGTGTATTACGGCGGTCCCAACGGAACGCTCACCAACCTGCTCGACCGACTGTTTTTCAGTACCCCATTCGACAAGCGGATGAAAGTGGGCGCGTCCGTCGTCTCGGCACGACGTGGTGGCACCACAGCCGCCTTCGATAGGCTCAACAAATACTTCACCATCAGCGAGATGCCCGTCGTGAGCAGCCGCTATTGGAACATGGTGCACGGCCATACCCCGGAAGACGTGATGAAAGACGAAGAAGGCGTGCAGATCATGCGCATCTTGGGCCGTAACATGGCCTTCCTCATCCGCGCCATCGCCGCAGAACGCGAACGCAACGGACTGCCTGAAAAGGAAGAAATCCATTACACTAATTTTATCCGATAAAACCGTTTAAGCACTTATGAATAACACCCCCACTGGAAAAGACTACGTCGGCAGCGACGACCTCTATGCTGACGTCCAACGCACGATGCAATTGTCGGCGGAGATGAACACCGGCTGGCACACCGAGGCAGAAGTGCGCGACTACCTTCGCCAAATCACCAATGCTGAAATCGATGAGACCATTCGTGTCTTCACACCGTTCCATATCAACTATGGCCTGACCACCCGGTTTGGCCGTGATTGTTTCGTCAACTTCGGCTGCACTTTTCTCGCCCTTGGCGGTATCACCATTGAAGACGATGTCTTCATCGGGCCGCATTGCGTGTTGGCCACCGAATACCATCCCGAAAACCCAGAGACGCGCCACAGCATACTCACCAAGCCCATCGTCGTGAAGCGCAACGCTTGGCTGGGAGCCAATGTGACGGTGTTGGCAGGCGTCACCATTGGCGAAAACGCCATCGTGGCGGCTGGTAGCGTAGTCACCAAGGACGTGCCCGACAACATGGTTGTGGCTGGCAGTCCGGCATGGGTGATTCGGGAAATCAAAATTTCAGCGCAATGAAAATCCAAGAAATTGAAGTAAAGTCAGTGATGACGAAGTCGAACCTGCCCGTGGCCGACTTCTCAGTCAACCCATATGTGGGCTGCGTCCACGCCTGCAAATACTGCTACGCCTCGTTCATGAAGCGTTTCACCAACCATCCCGAGCCGTGGGGCGAGTTTCTCGACGTGAAACTTTGGCCCGAAATCAAAAACACGAAGAAATACGCTGGCAAAGAGGCTTTTCTTGGTTCGGTGACCGACTGCTACCAGCCCCATGAGGCCAAATACAAGCGTACCCGTGCCTTGCTTGAGCAATTGCAAGGCAGTGGCATCAGCATCAGCATCGCGACCAAGAGCGACTTGGTGCTGAGGGATTTGGACCTCATTAAGACCTTCCCCAACGCCCGTGTGTCGTGGAGCATCAACACCCTGGACGAGGAATTCCGCAAGGAGATGGACCGTGGCGTGAGCATCGAACGGCGGTTGGAGGCCATGCGTC
>CAMUYT010000192.1 GCA_947164955.1 uncultured Bacteroidales bacterium
TGTTCCACCCAATACGCCAAATGACCGTAGATAGTGCTGACGGCAAAACCTCTTTTCTTGGCGATGGCCTCTACTGACATGCCTTTGTCGAACATTTCCTTGGTAATAAGATAAGTCTCGCCCAGAACCTTCTTTTTGGGTTTGGCTTCGGTAGGTATCTCACCGATGTCGACGGTTTCCGGGTCGGTGCCGAGATAGCGCAAAACGATGTTCAAGATCTCTGCGCCAAAATTCCTGACGCGCTTGGTTCCCATGCCGTCAAGGGCTTTCAGCTGGGCAAGGGTGATGGGTTTTGCCTCTGCGATAGCCTTGAGGGTGCGTATGGGCGCGATGTTGGATTCGGGCACATCGTCGGCCTTGGCCCGGGCTTCGCGCCACGAGAGCAGAATCGAATAAAGGCTGCCACTCTTGCTGGCCTCAAACTTGATTTCCACCTTTTTCTTTCCTTTTTTCTCTTCCTCAATCATCTTCACCGACTTGGTCTTTTGGTAAGCCTTCATCGTGAAACCGTCCTTGCAAGCTTCCAGGCAACTGGTTTTCAGGCTTGTGCTTTCCTGCAGTTGCTTCAATGCTTCGCTGAGCTGGTCGTTGACAGCTTGGTTGTCGGTCCTGAAGGGCAGGTCGAAGAGGCCGTTGGCGATGGCGGTGAGGTGTTCGGAAAAATAGGCAATACCTTTTATTAATCGTTCCTGCAAAGCAGGGTTTTGTTCGCACGAGGGCGCCAATTCGTGCATTTTCCTGATTTGGCCCTCAAACTTGATGCCCACGCCACAAAGTTCTTCGTAGATTTTGTTACGTCGCTGCGAGAGGTCTTGGATCATAGCGCTTTCAAAGAGAGTGTCGTTGTCGTAAACAACCTTCATCAGTCGGCCAAAGTCCTTGTAGATGCCGTCGAAGTCGGTGAGTTCGAGCATGGTCTCCAATTCGTAGTCGTGGCGCAATTGGTCCACTTTCTCTTGGGTGGGTTCTTTTTCAGGCAGCGCGTCGACAAAACGGTTAACGGAGAAATCGTTGACCAAGGCGTTGGAAGTGATGCGCGTCTTGAGCACCAGGCCTTCGAGCGAGGTGCAGCGGCTCAGGGCGACGTAGACCTGCCCGTGGGCGAAGGCTTGTCCCGCATCGACGATGACTTTGTCGAAAGTGAGGCCTTGGCTCTTGTGGATGGTGACGGCCCAAGCCAAACGCAGCGGAATCTGGGTGAAGCTGCCGATTTCGTTTTCTTCAATCTCTTGGTTTTCAGGATTGATGGCGTATTCCATGTTTTGCCACTTCAATTTTGAGACCTCGATGCGCTCCGTGCCACATTGCACTGTGACGGAATTCTGTTCGTCGTTAAACCCGACGACACGTCCAATTTTTCCATTGAAGAAGGCCTTCTCGGGGTTCGGGTCGTTCTTGACGAACATCACCTGCGCGCCCACTTTCAGTTCCAGTTCCTCTTTGGTCGGGTAGGTGTTTTCGGGGAAGGTGCCATGCACCTCGGCCTTGAAAACCAACGTTTTTTGTTTGATGCCTGCCAATTTCGAATCGTTGATTTGGTCGGCTTGGTAGTTGTGTGTCGTCAGGGTGATATAGCCTTCTTCGTCCTTGGGCACGAAGCCTGGCTTGAAGCGGCTGTTGAGCACCCGCACGCACTCGGCATCCATTTGGTTGTTGCGGACTTTATTCAATAAGGTGATGAAGTCGTCATCGTGTTGGCGGTAAATGTGTTCCAGTTCCACGCATGTGTAAGGCGTGTTTTTCAGTACGAGGCTACCGAAGAAATAGGGCGTGTCGTAGTAGGGTGACAGCACTTCCCATTCCTCGGCCTTGGCCACGGGTGCAAGTTGGTGAACGTCGCCGATCATCAGCAGCTGAATGCCGCCAAAGGGTTTTTGTGAGCGGCGCACACGGCGCAATACTGCATCGATGGCATCCAAGACATCGGCGCGCACCATGCTGATTTCGTCGATGATGAGTAGGTCGAGGCTGCGCATGAGGTTGAGTTTCTGTTTCTTCATGCGGTGGAGCTGTGCGGCCATGCTCCGTGGACCGGCGTTCATCTCGCCCGGAGGTAGCGGCCCAAAGGGCAGCTGGAAAAACGAGTGGATGGTCTGTCCGCCCGCGTTGATGGCAGCCACGCCCGTGGGAGCCACCACCACCATGCGCTTGTAGGTCTTCAGCGGCAGGTTCTTCAGAAAGGTGGTCTTTCCCGTGCCGGCCTTGCCCGTGAGGAAGATGTGAGCGTCGGTGTAGAGCACCAGCTCCTCGACGAAGTCAAGTTTTTGGTTGACAAAAGTTTGTTGCGCCATGTTTTGAATCGAGTTCATTGCGCTAAAGTAGGGATTATTTTCCATTTTTTGGGGTTATTTGAGATTTTTGTTGTAATTTTGCTGCGGATATCAGTCAGGAATCAGGTATGACTTTCCGCAAGTCCGCGCGGTGGCCTATCGTTTCAGTACGACTTACCTCCTGCATTCTGCGGCAAACCATACGGGTGGGAATCGGGATGAGAGAACACCGGCAACAGGACTCTTTAGATTTCCATCCGTTTTCATTTATGTTTGGATGACTGTAATGCAGTATTGTACTTTGTCATTCGTTCGTCTGACTATTCCAACCATTAGTTTGACTTCGCCAACGCCAGGTAAGTCATATCTCATCCATAACAATTTGTTGAATTGTTTTTGGTTTCTGTCGTTTGGCTTGGCTTTCACAGTGCGATATTTCTTTGCCATTGTCAGGATGGAATCCAATTGAAGCACTGCCAAGGTGGAAAGATAACTTTTCGCTGCTTGGTGGCTGGTCTCATCGATGGAAACAAACCTTATGTTGATGTAGTCTTTGAGTGCTATATTATACCTTTTTTGTGAGGGGTTTTTCTTTTTCCAATCTTGATAGAATTGCCAGATGATTTGTTTTCTAGCATTGAAATCTTCTTTGCTTTCCCCTGTGGGAATCTCGATTTTTTCAGTGTCTTTTGCATCCATAATATGTTGTCTTGAATTTCACCCTGCAAAGAAACAACCCCTTTCAATACTAAGCCGTTGATTAAACGTTTGTAGTCGACAGTAGTCGTTTGTAGTCGTTTGCTGTCGGGTAAAATATTCATAATCAACAATAAGAAAACTATTGGCTTCACCGAATCAAAGATTTCAACAATTCAACATCATTCAATTCAACAATTTACTATCTTTGTCCGCTCAAACGAAACGCAACAAATAACAGATAAACTATGAAGAAGACATTAACCGCAATCCTGGCCTTGGCTCTTGTTTTTTCCTTCGGGAAAGCCAACGCCTGCACCAATTTCCTGATTACCAAAGGCGCCTCCACCGACGGCTCCTGCATGATTAGCTACGCCGCCGACAGCCATGTGCTGTATGGCGAACTCTACCATTATCCCGCCACCGACTGGCCTGCCGGCGCCATGCTCGACGTTTATGACTGGGACGGCGGCATGTATCGCGGCCAAATCCCGCAGGTGGCTCACACCTACAACGTGGTCGGCAACATGAACGAATGGCAGTTGGCCATCGGCGAAACGACCTACGGCGGCCTCGAAAGCCTCTGGGAAAGCCAAGGCGTCATCGATTACGGTAGCCTGATTTACATCACCTTGCAACGCGCCAAGACCGCCCGCGAAGCCATCAAGACGATGGGCGAACTGGTGGCCAACTACGGCTACGTCAGCGAAGGCGAGTCGTTCTCGATTTGCGACACCGAAGAGGTGTGGATCCTCGAAATGATTG
>CAMUYT010000193.1 GCA_947164955.1 uncultured Bacteroidales bacterium
CGCGTGGCCGCACCGACCTCGTAGTGTTCATGCGCGACGCGGTCTATGTGATGGAACTGAAGATGCGCGGCACGGCGCAAGAGGCCCTCGACCAGATCAACTCGAAAGATTATGCGATTCCTTACCAAGCCGAGGGCAAGCCTGTCGTCAAGATAGGTATCGCTTTCTCGCAAGAGACCAAGACGGTTTCGGATTGGATCATCGAGCAGTGACTTCCATTCAACCCAAACCAAAAAAAAGCGGCACCCCAAAACGGGGTGCCGCTTTTCGTTTCAAGCGCGAGGGGGATTATTCCTCCTTGCGTTTCTTGCCCACCATGTAGGCTGCGCCCAAGCCGAGCAGCACGGCAATGCCGCTGCCCAAGGGTGTGGTACCATCAAAGTCATCAGTCTGTCCGAATCCGGGCAAGGTGATGAAGCTGCCATTTCTGTCAACAAGTTGTTGGCGACCGTCGTTTGACACTACAAGCCTATTTTTTCCTTGGCCAAATTGGTAACCTTGATGATGAAGTCTTGGGTAGGCTGGATGTTAGGCACTACGTCTTCTTCCGTGAGGTCGAAACGATCGCTATAGTCACCTGTCAGCCGCATGTCAAACAAGATGCTGAACAGCTTCCCCATTTCGATGGGCACCAATCCTGTCTTAACAAAGTGCAAGTTAAATTGGCCTATGCAACCTTCGTGGCTTTTTACACGGATTTCGTTGGCGATGAGCAAGGCTGACGCAGCGTAATAGGCAGCATAATACAAGCGGTTGGCGGTTATCTCCAAATAACCCATCTGAAGATTGCCTTTGGCTTGCTCGAGAGCTGCAAAGGCTCTTTCGCTGCGATAGATGACAATGTCTTTACGATTTTCGTCAGTCAAGCCCATATCCTTATTCCCTCCTCGTTTACGTTTTCATGGAAAGGACTTGCTGCGTCTTCCTGCCAGCCTTTTTTGGTGAAAAGCACAACATTGATGTATTGCCCTAAATCCCAGCCCAATTCGCGGAATGGATAGGAATATAGAGCGTAGTCGTCGAGTCGGATACGGTCTTTGTCAAGCAAGATAAGAATGTCCCAATCCGAGCCTTCGTGGGCATCGCCACGGGCGCGCGACCCGAAGAGGATCATTTCGGTATGAGGCGGAACCACAGTCTTTGCTTTGTCCGTTATCGCATCGATTATCTGTTTATGTGTTTTGGTTGTCATTGATGTTTAGTTCCTTCATCAATCATTTTGAGGCTACAAATATACAAAAAAATGGAATGTCAAGAAAAAAGAGGGAAAAATGGGGGAAAAGTTGGTGAGAAAAACAAAAAAAGCGACACCCGAACCGTGGATGTCGCTTTTAGTAGTTGCTGACAAACTTACTTCGTCACCAAATTGTAGGTGTCTTGCGCAATCACAAATTCCTCGTCGGTCGGGTAAACCACCACGGTCACCTTCGAGTTGGGCGTGCTGATGATGCCCGCGTCGCCGATGATTTCCTTGTTGACTTTGGGGTCGAACTCGATGCCGAGGCCTTCCATGTTCTCAAGGATGGCTTCGCGCATGAACCAAGCGTTCTCGCCGATGCCGCCGGTCATGACGATGATGTCGGCACCGTTCATCACGGCCATGTAGCCGCCGATGTACTTCTTCACGCGGTGGGCGAACATGTTGAAGGCGTAGGTGCAACGCTCGTCGCCTTCTTCCTTGGCGGCACGCACGTCGCGCATGTCTTGTTTGCCTCCCGTGATGCCCACGAGGCCTGACTTCTTATTGATCAGGGTGTTCATTTCCTTGGTGTTGAGGCCTTCCTTGTCCATGAGGTAGATGAGTGCGCCCGCGTCAAGGTCGCCGGCGCGACTGCCCATGATGAGACCCTCAACGGGAGTGAAGCCCATCGAGGTTTCCACCGACTTGCCGTATTCCACGGCGGCGATGCTCGCACCACTGCCGAGGTGGCAGGTCACAATCTTCGATTGTTTCCAGTCCTTGCCGACGAAAGCGGCGGCCTTTTCGGCCACATACTTGTGGCTGGTGCCGTGGAAGCCGTAGCGACGGATGCGGTATTTCTCATAGTATTCGTAAGGCAGGGCATAAAGATAAGCCTCAGCGGGCATGGTGCTGTGGAACGAGGTGTCGAACACAGCCGCCATCGGGATGCCCGGAAGCACTTCCTTCATGGCCGCGATGCCCTGCAAAGCACCCGGATTGTGCAGCGGGGCAAGGTCGACGAGTTCCTTGATCAGGTCAACGACGTTGTCGTCGATGAGGACGCTGTGGCTGAACTTCTCGCCGCCGTGGGCCACGCGGTGACCGACGGCGTTGATTTCCTTCAGGTCCTTGATGACACCCATCTTCGGGTCGACCAAAGCCTTGAGCACCAACTTGATGCCCTCGGTGTGGTTCGGGATGGGGAGTTGTTCGTAATGTTTTTCACCGTTGTATTTGTGGGTGAATTCGCCCATTTCGAGGCCGATGCGCTCCAAGAGGCCTTTGGCCAACAGGCGCGACGAATTGGCGTTTTCCATCTCCAAAAGCTGGTACTTGATGGAGGAACTGCCGCAGTTGAGAACTAATATTTTCATTGTTGAATTGTTGTTTGTTTAATTGTTGAATTGTTGTTTGTGGGATTGGCCAGCGGCCAAGAAATCTATCAAAATCAAATCAAAATCTTTCAATTAGAAATCTGATTTTGAGAGATTTTATTAGAGATTTTTGAACGATTTCTTGCGAAGCAATCCCAATACATAATCATTATTTCTGTTTCTGAGCAATAGCTTGGTTGCAGGTGATGGCCACCAATTTGTAAACATCATCAATCGAGCAGCCACGGCTGAGGTCGTTGCAGGGCTTGGCCAAACCTTGCAGCACGGGGCCGACGGCTTCGGCACCAGCCAAACGTTGTACGAGTTTGTAAGCAATGTTGCCCACTTCGAGGCAGGGGAACACAAGCGTGTTGGCCTTGCCAGCCACAGGACTGTTCGGAGCTTTGCTCGAACCGACGGACGGAACGATGGCGGCATCGGCTTGCAGTTCGCCGTCCAAAACGAGGTCGGGACGACGCTCCTTGGCGATGCGGGTGGCTTCAATGACCTTGTCGACCACTTCGTGCTTCGCGCTACCCTTGGTGGAGAAGCTCAAAATAGCCGTAATCGGGTCGATCTTGGCGATGGCTTTGGCGGTGTCAGCGGTGCAGATGGCGATTTCGGCCAATTGCTCAGCCGTCGGCATGGGCGTGACGGCGCAGTCGGCAAACACCATGCGGCCATCGGTGCCGTAAGGACAACCTTCGGGCAGGAACATCGTGAAGGCACCGCTGACGCAACTCACGCCGGGCACGGTCTTGATGATTTGCAGGGCCGGACGAAGCATGTCGCCGGTGGTGCTGCGGGCACCGCTGACGAGACCGTCGGCCTCACCAGCCTTCACTAACAGGATGCCAAGATACATGAAGTTGCCAGCGAGGTCGTAAGCCTGCTCGGGCGTCATGCCTTTGGCTTTGCGGATTTCGAAGAGGAGGTCGGCATATTTCTGACGCTCAGGGTTGTTCATCGGGTCGATGATGCGGGCCTTGCCGATGTTTTTCAGACCAAACTCGGCGGTCATTTCCTTGATTTTCTCGGCGGGACCGATGAGGATGATGTCAGCCACGTTGTCGGCCAAAAGCTGGTCGGCGGCTTTCAGGGTGCGGGGCTCATCGCCCTCGGGGAGCACAATGCGCTG
>CAMUYT010000194.1 GCA_947164955.1 uncultured Bacteroidales bacterium
TCCCGTGGCGTGGCTTGTGATGCACCGTTGGCTTGAGGACTACACGCACCGCATCGCCCTCTCGTGGTGGATTTTCGCGGCGGCGGGCTTGGTGGTGGTGCTGTTGGCCTTTTTCTCCGTCATCTGGCAAAGCGTGCGCACCGCCCGCACCAATCCGGCTGCGGTTTTGAAGAAGGAGTGAGGATTACAGCAGCGGTGTCATATAGATCGGCAAAAACACCAATCCGTCTCTGGTTTCAACATCTTTTGAATGAAGGACGTATGGCGTGGAAAGATAGTTGCGGTACTTTTCAATGCATTTTTTAATCGAGGTCAAGGTGTAGTTTTTGCTACTCTTGACCTCGATGGGGGAGATGTTGTGGCGCGAGGTGACGGTCTCTTTTTGAATCAAAAAGTCGACAAATAGTTATTTATACACATTTCCGCGATTTTGAGAGAGGAATGGTCGAGAATTTTTTTCTTTGGGAAATGGCCATTGTAAACTTTCTTTACACCACTGTAAAGAACCTTTACACTTTGTATTTTACACTTAAATATTAAATATTTGAATATTAAATAATTACAAATTTGGCACGGCAATTGCTATGGGGAAATGCGTAAAAAATATGAACCTGTAAAATCGTAAAGCAATGGGTAAAAAATCATTTATTGTGGCACTGCTCGTTTTCGCGGCGGTGCTGGGCGCTGAGGCGCAGAAAAATAAAGTGTACAAGGCTGATACCGTAATCGACGGAAAAGGCAACAAAACCATCACCGTGTACACGCAAGGAACATTCGCCGAAGGCAACGGCAACGTCGTTACGCGCGACATCGAAGTGACAACATTTGACGAAATCAGCATCGCGCTGCCGGCTTCGGTGACCTACGCGGTGGCCGACAAGTGTTCCTGCCGCGTGACCCTCGACGAGAACCTTTTCGAGTGTGTCGACATCTACCAAAAAGGCAATTGCCTGAAGGTGGAAATGGTCAAGACACTGCAACAAAGCGACTTGAAACCGACCAAGTTCGTCATCGAACTCACCGCCCCGACATTGGAGGAAATCAGCCTGGTGGGCGGCGGCGACTTCAGTTTCATTACACCGTTTGAAGCCCCGAAATTGGAAATCAACACGGCGGGCGCGTATGGCGTGTTTTTCGACGAAACGGCCACCATAGACGAGTTCGAGATGAACCTTGCTGGCGCGGGTAAGTTGGTGTGCAAGGACCTCCATTCCGACCATCTGGACTGGAATGTCGCGGGCGTGGGCAAGTTGCTGTGCAAGAACCTTATAGCCGACAATGTCGATTTGAGCGTTGCCGGTTCGGGAGGCATCGTCATCGAGGCCGGGACGGTGAAAAGCGCCGAACTTTCCGTGGCGGGTTCGGGTTATATCGAGACCCGTTGCGCGTTGGAGTCGATGGATTACAACATCGCTGGTTCAGGCCGCATCTATTACTATGGCGACGTGAAGGTGAAAGGTTACCTAATGGGCGGCAAAATCAAGCGGATTGATTCGGAGAATGGGAAGCCCAACAAAAAGTCCCGTAGGGACGACAGATAATAGGCAGGCGGTGTCAACCCCTGCCAACATCGGGTACGCCACCCCCGGCAGGCCCAGTCCCGTAGGGACGACAGCCAATGAGCAGGCGACGTAAGTCCCTGCATTCAAACGACAACAATAAAACCAACAAATAAATCGTATAACAATCAAAATCTTAAAGAAATGATCAAAGTAGAAAACCTGAAGAAAGTCTTCCGTAGCGAGGACATCGAGATTGAGACCGTCGCCCTCGACGGCGTTTCGTTCGAAATCAACGACGGCGAGTTCGTCGCCATCATGGGCCCCTCGGGCTGCGGCAAGTCGACTTTGCTCAACATCCTCGGCCTCTTGGACAACCCCACCGACGGCAAGTATGAACTGCTCGGCCAGCAGGTGGGCAGCCTCAAGGAAAAGGACCGCACCCAGTTCCGCAAGGGCAACATCGGCTTCGTGTTCCAGAGCTTCAACCTCATCGACGAGCTGAATGTGTTCGAGAACATCGAGCTGCCGCTGCGCTACATGAACATCCCCGCCGCTGAGCGCAAGCAGCGTGTTGAAGACATCATGACGCGCATGGCCATCAAGCACCGCCAGAACCACTTCCCGCAACAGCTGAGCGGCGGTCAGCAGCAGCGTGTGGCCATCGCCCGTGCCGTGGTGGCCAACCCCAAGCTCATCCTCGCCGACGAGCCAACGGGTAACCTCGACACCGCGCACGGCCGCGAGGTGATGGACCTGCTCACCGACCTCCACAAGGAAGGCACCACCATCGTCATGGTGACCCACTCGCAGCGCGATGCCGGCTATGCCGACCGCATCATCAACCTCTTGGACGGCCAGATCGTCGACGAGGTGCTCTCGCAACTGTAAACTTTCAACATTTTTGTCACAAAACCTGCAAAACAATGCAAAACTCCAATGATTGGTGTGTCGGCTGCACAACCGTGCGCCGCCGGGAAGCCGCCGGTTGGCAGGCTTCCCCAACCACGAAATAAAGGTTTTGACGGTTTTGTGGGTTTTGTGACCTAAAAACTATAGAACTATGAGACTATACAAAAAAGGCAAGACCGTCCTCGTCTCCTCCGTCCTCAACATCCTCGGCTTGACGGCGGCCTTCGCCGCGCTTTATATCATCCTTGTGCAGGTTCGCCACGACCTCACCTACAACAAGGCACTCAAGGACAGCGACAGGATTTATTGCATGATGGTCGGCGACCGGTTTGCCGACTACGGCGCCTCATGCTGGATTAACCGACCGATTTCCGAGGAGGTCATTGCGGCCTCGCCCGATGTGGAAGCGGGCGGCTGCGGCTATGTGGGCAAAAACTGCCCGACCGCCACAGTTTTGTTTGACGACGACCGTCAAATGAGTGTGAAAATCGGTGCCTTCAGCAATGGCGGCAAGGATGTCTTCGGCTTCGAACTCGTTGCAGGCAACTGGGACGACTGGATTAATGGCATCACCTACGCCGTTTCGGAATCGACGGCGCGACGGCTTGGTGTGGAAGTGGGCGACGTGGCCAAACTTCGGACGAATAGTTGGCAGGGACTGCAACTTGAAGACGCCGTCATCGTCGCCATTTACAAGGACATGCCCGCCAACAGCGACGGCGCCACTTTCGACATGTTCTACAATATCGGCAATCGGGGCTTGGACAATTGGAGCGAATGGGGCTTCAACTATTTCGTGAAACTTCGCGAAGGCGCCGACCCGAAAGCGTTTGAAGAGGCCTCGAAACCTGCCATGAAGGACGCCTTTATGCGGCTGAACGGCATTGACCCGACATCGCTCAGCGAGGAGGAAAAGGCTCTGTGTGAGGAGTCGGTGGGTGGCACCAATCTCCAACTGATAAAACTCACCGACATGTATTTTGCCAAAAACATCAATGCGTCAGGAAAGACTGGCAACCGTACTACGACGATGACCTTGCTCGCCATCGCCATTGCGGTCATTGTCATCGCGTTCATCAACTACATCAACTTCTTCTTTGCGATGGTGCCCATGCGATTAAAGAGCGTCAACACGCGCAAGATATTAGGCAGCAGTCGTTTCCAATTGGTGATGTCGTTTGTCGGCGAGTCGGTGACGATGGTGGTCATTGCCTTGGCGTTGGCCGTGGCCGTGGTCACGCTGTTCAGGCAGTCCACCTTGGCCTCGCTGATTGAAAC
>CAMUYT010000195.1 GCA_947164955.1 uncultured Bacteroidales bacterium
TGCTCCTTTGTTTTGCATTGTAAAACTAATTTAATTATTTGACTTTTAATTTGTTGAATTTTCTTCTTTGTCCTTTTTACTCAAATTAGAGCCTGCAAAAATAGTTATTTTCTTTACAAATGCCAAAAAAATACTTTTTTTGCGCTTTTATTATTTTGTGCAAATATATCAGATTTAATGATGTATATTATTATAAATCAATTATTTATATTTCAACCATTTGAATATTTCCTTATAGGAAAGTTTTTTTCCGTACATGAGGATGCCTGTCCTGTAAATTTTGGCTGCAACCCAAGTCATGAGAACGAAGGTGCCAGCCAAGAGGACTATTGAAATCACGATTTGCCAAATGGGTACGCCAAACGGGATGCGGACCATCATTGATATGGGGGACGTGAAAGGAATCATGGAGAGCCAGACCGACAGGCTGCTGTCGGGGTTGTTGACGATGTAGAAAGAGGATATGATGGCAACCATCAACGGCACGGTGACCGGCAAGGTAAACTGTTGCGAGTCGGTATTGTTGTCAACCAACGAGCCGATGGCGGCATATAAGGTGGCGTAAAGAAGATATCCTAAGATGAAGAATATCAAGAAGCTGAGGATGATTGTCCCGAAATCAATGGAGTGGGCGATTTGCACAATGTTTTGCACGGCTTCGTTGCCCATGATGCCGTTGGAAGTGATTTCTTGGCTCATTAGCGTGCCCTGGGAGAGGCTGTCGGGATGACTGATGCCGATGAAGGCCGAGAACCCAATGTATAACACACCTGTCAACAGGATCCAAAGCATGAATTGGGTGAGGGCCACCAGCGAGACACCGATGATCTTGCCCATCATCAGTTGGAAGGGCTTAACCGAGCTGATGATGACCTCGATGATGCGGTTGGTCTTTTCTTCGGCCACTCCGTTCATTACTTGTCCACCAAAGAAAATGATAAACATATAGACGAGCATGGCAAGGACGATGCCCAAAGTAAATTGCACCTTGGTGAACGTCTCCTTCTCATTGCCGTTTTCGTCCATGCGCATGATTTGCAGGTTGACGTTGGTCTTTACCGCACTGACGATAGCGGGGTCGACGCCTTTGGCCATCAGCTTTTGGTCTTCGATCTCCTTTTGCATCACCGTGCTGATGTAGGTCTCCACTTCCATTGGAACTTGCTTGAGACTGAAGACGACGGCGTTGGACGGGATGTTGAGTTGCGTGGGTGGTACATAGAGCGCCATGTCGAACACGCCTTTTTTCACCAGTTCTTTCACGGAGTCGATGGGTTGGCTGGGCATGTTGACGAAGGTGTGCTGCTCATTGTTGGTGAAACGGTCTTCAAACCAATGGCTTTCGTCGACCACCGCGATACGCATGTTCTCGTTGTTGGCGTTGAGGGCGAGCATGATGGGGATGATGTATATGGCAGCCATTAGGATGGGCCCCAAAAAGGTCATGATGAGAAAGCTGCGCTTGCGTACGCGGGTCAAGTATTCGCGCTTGATGATAAGTCCAATCTTGTTCATGAGGCTTGGTTTTGGGATTGCACTTCTTGGATGAAAATGTCGTTCATGGAGGGCAACACTTCTTTGTAGGAAACGAGTTGCCCGATGCCGAGCAGCTGTTCGATCAAGGTGTTGGGCGATTCGCTGAACAGTGTCAACTTGGTTTCGTCGGCGAGGTCGGTCGGCTCCACCTTTATATTATTATAGGTGTCGGCGATGGATCGAACTTTGACAGGGTCGTCGCAGCGAACGATGATTTCGCACTGATGGGTGTCGTGTTGCCGCTTGATGTCGTTCACCTTGCCTTGCAGTATGCTTTTCCCATGGTTGATGAGGGTGATGCTGTCGCAAAGTTCCTCGACAGATGCCATGTTGTGAGTCGAGAGGAGGATGGTGGCGCCTTTGTCGCGCAGTTCGAGGATGGCTTCCTTCAATAGGTTGGCATTGATGGGGTCGAAGCCGCTGAAGGGCTCGTCGAAGATGAGGATCTCGGGCTCGTGGATGACGGTGGTGATGAACTGCACCTTTTGCTGCATGCCTTTCGAGAGCTCTTCCACTTTCTTGTCCCACCAACCGCCGATTTCGAACTTGTCGAACCAGGTCTTCAGCCGTTTTTGCGCCTCGGCCTTCTTGATGCCTTTCAGCTCGGCAAGGTAGATGGCTTGCTCACCCACTTTCATTTTCTTGTAGAGACCGCGTTCCTCAGGCAGGTAACCTATGCGGGCGATGTGTCTCTGGTTGAGCATCTCGCCATCGATGCGCACTTCGCCGCAGTCGGGGGCGGTGATTTGGTTGAGGATGCGGATGAGCGTGGTCTTGCCTGCACCGTTGGGACCCAAAAGACCATATATGCACTGCTTCGGAATGTCAATGCACATATGGTCTAAGGCGATGTGGTCGGCGTATTTCTTCGTGACCTCGTTGACGGATATTTTTGTCATGTTTTTTTGACTACGGGACTGCGTGACTGCGGGACCGCGAGTCATTGGGCTCAAGGCCCTGTAGTCTCGTAGTCCCGAAGTCTCGAAGTCAATTGAAATAATCCTTTATCTTACTGAAAAAGCTCTTCTCCTCAGCCGAAGGGTTGGGTTTGAAGTTTTCCGACTCGGCGAGTTGCTTCAGCAGTTCTTCTTCTTTCTTGTTGAATTTCTTCGGCACCCATACGTTGACGTTGACGAGCATGTCGCCAGTGCCATAGCCGTTGAGGATAGGCAGGCCCTTGCCTCTCAGTCGCAATACCTTGCCGCTCTGAGTGCCAGGGGCAATCTTTACCCTCACCTTGCCATCGATGGTAGGCACTTCGGCCTGAGTTCCCATGATGGCCTCGGGAATGGTGATGAAGAGGTTGTAAATCAACGTACTCTCGTCGCGTTCGAACTCGGGATGGGCTTCCTCTTCGATGAGGACGAGCAAGTCGCCGTTCACGCCATTGTGCGGACCGGCATTGCCCTTGCCGCGTACAGTGAGTTGCATGCCTTCACCCACGCCAGCAGGAATGTCGATGTCGATGATTTCTTCTCCTTTCATGATACCCTCGCCGCCGCAGTGGGTGCATTTCTTCTTGATGACAGTGCCTTGTCCGCCACAGGTGGGACACACCGAGGCGGTCTGCATCTGCCCGAAGAAGGAGTTGACGGTTTGCGTCACTTGGCCGCGACCATGGCAGGTGGGGCAGGTCTCTGTGGAGCCGTCCTCCGAGCCGCTGCCGTGGCAGTGGGTGCAAGCCACGTATTTGCTCACTTTTATCTTCTTCTTCACGCCATGGGCGATTTCGGGCAAGGTCAACTTCACCTTGACGCGGATGTTGGAACCACGTTGACGGACGGTGCCGCCACGGCCTCCACCGCCAAACCCACTGAAACCGCTGAAACCACCGCCAAAGTCGAAACCATGGCCGAACACGCTGTTCAGGATGTCGTTTAGGTCGAAGTCGGCGAAACCACCAAAGCCACCACTAGCCGAGCCACCTTCCATGCCAGCAAAGCCATACTTGTCGTAACGCGCTTTCTTGTTGGCGTCGCTCAAAACTGAGTAGGCCTCGGAGGCTTCCTTGAAGTTTTCCTCGGCGGTCTTCTTTTCCGCATCGGTGCCGTTCACCCACTTGTCGGGGTGCCATTTCAAGGCTGCCTTACGGTAGGCGCTCTTTATCTCGTCGGGCGTGGAGTTTTTGTTCACTCCAAGCACCTCGTAGTA
>CAMUYT010000196.1 GCA_947164955.1 uncultured Bacteroidales bacterium
GGACTCGAACCTAGATTTAAAGTTTAGGAAACTTCCGTTCTATCCCTTGAACTATAAGGCCATCGGAAATGGAATTCCGCTGCAAAGGTACAACTTTTTCTGGAATGAAGGCAAAGTTTATGCAAATCGTTTTGCCTTGTCATCATTTGCAGGCCTCATCAGGCATGTCATCCCCACGTAGGAAGGTGGGCAAAGGCTTGGGATCTATGCTTGATGAGGCCGTTCTATATGGTTCTACTCTTTGAACCGCCTTATATAGATTGACTACGTCGAATCTTCGATTTCCATGCTTGCGCACATACCTGCGCTGGAATGACATAGAAGGCTTGCTCTTACTTCAATTCCAGCACAATGGGGCAATGGTCGCTCTGCATCACCTCGGGCAGGATGTCGACAGCGGCAATGCGGTCGCGCAGGTTGTCGGTCACCATGTGGTAGTCGATGCGCCAGCCGAGGTTCTTGGCTCTTGCACCGGCGCGGAAGCTCCACCAGCTGTAACGGTTGGGCTCCTTCACCAAGTGGCGGAACGAGTCGATGTAGCCGTCGCTGAGGAAGTCGGTCATCCACTGCCGTTCCTCGGGTAGGAAGCCCGACGAGGTGTCGTGCTTGCGCGGGTTGTTGATGTCGATGTCCTCGTGGCAGATGTTGTAGTCGCCCGAAAGCACCAATTGCGGTCTCTCTTTCCTTAAATCATTGACATAGCGGCGGAAAAAGTCGAGCCACACCATCTTGAAGGCTTGGCGTTCGTCGCCCGTGGTGCCCGAAGGGTGGTAGACGCTCACCACCGAGAGGTCGCCGAAGTCGGCACGGAGGAAGCGGCCTTCGTTGTCGTATAAAGGCTCGTTCATGCCGTAGACCACGTTGTCGGGTTCGGCTTTCGTGATGAGCCCCACGCCGCTGTAGCCTTTCTTCTGCGCAGGGAACCAATAGTGGTGGTAGCCCATCATCTCGAAGTCCATCAAGGGGATTTGGTCGGGCGTGGCTTTCAGCTCCTGGAAGCAGAGCACATCGGGTTGGTAGTCTTGGATCCATTGCAGCAGGCCCTTGTTGATGGCCGCGCGGATGCCGTTCACGTTGTAGCTTACGATTTTCATGGTGCGAAAATAGGGAAAAAAACGTTTCTTTTCGATTTGCGCGTTACTTTTTCCTATTTTAGCGGCCGAAAAAATAGCAGAGATGCGACTTAAAGGCAAGATAAACGAATGGATTGACCAGTTTACCACATGGCGGACAAACCACTTGACCGACCGTCAGTTCATGCTGATTCTCAGCATCCCGACGGGCTTCCTCGCGGGTGCGGCAGCCGTCATCATCAAGAAATTGGCCCATGGCATCCGCGACTTGGTCATCAATGCGCAGTTCAACTATTCGCATTTCCTTTATTTCATCTGCCCCGCCATCGGTATTTTGCTCACCATACTTTTTTGCAAGTACATTCTGAAAAAAGACGTCGGCCACGGCATTCCGGGCATTCTTTACGCCATCTCGAAAAACAAGGGCAAGGTGAGTCGCAGCAGCACTTGGTCGAGCATCGTCACCAGTGCGTTGACAGTCGGTTTTGGTGGCTCGGTGGGATTGGAAGGCCCTTCGGTCTCGACAGGCGGCAGCATTGGGTCCAACATCGCGCAGCTGCTGAAGCTTGATTACAAGCACACCATCCAACTCATTGGCATGGGTGGTGCGGCGGCTTTGGCGGCCATCTTCCAAGCCCCCATCACAGGCATTGTCTTTGCCCTCGAGGTGTTCATGATCGACTTGTCGCTCAACGCGATAGTTCCCATCATCGTCTCGTCGTTTGTGGCCATCCTGACGGCTTACTTCTTCCTCGGGCAAACGGTGGAGTATCCTGCTGCCATTGCCGAGGGGTTCATTCCCAGCAACGCCTTGTATTATGTTGGGCTGGGCCTGTTTGCGGGCCTGGTTTCGGCTTATTTCCTCAAGGTGACGTTCAGCGTTGAGAAACGTTTCAAGAGGATTGAATCACCGTGGACGCGTTTCATCATCGGTGCCACGTTTTTGGGTATTTTGATTTTCTTGTTCCCAGCACTTTACGGCGAGGGCTACGAGGCCATCAACTCGGCTTTGCGTGGCGACTACAGCCCCGTGTTCGGCAATGCGTGGTTTGCACAATTCAAGGATAGGGATTTGGTGGTCCTCATCCTTTTTGCTGGCATGATTTTGCTGAAAGCCTTTGCCACGGCCTTCACCTTTGGTGCAGGTGGCGTGGGCGGCACGTTTGCTCCCGCTTTGTTCATCGGGGCGTTCACGGGTCTTTTCTTTGCCCTGATGGTCAATTATTTGGGCATAGGTGACTTGGATCCTGCCAAGTTTGCCCTCGTCGGGATGAGTGGCCTCGTAGCGGGCATGCTCCACGCGCCACTGACGGGCATCTTTCTCATCGCCGAAATCACGAATGGCTATGCACTCATCGTCCCGCTGATGATCGTGTCGGCCTTGGCATACGCCATCAACAGGGTGTTTTTCAAGCATTCGATTTACACCAATGCGGTGGCTGAACAAGGCGTCGAGGTGACGCACAACAAGGATAAGAGTATTCTTAACATGATGGCTGTCAATCAGTTGATTGAGACCAATTTCAGCACCATTGATCCCGATTGCACCTTCCGTGACCTGTTGCCGCTGATTTCGTCGTCGAAGCGCAACATTTTCCCTGTGGTCGACAAGCACGGCATTTTCTGTGGTCACGTGTTGTTCGACGACGTGCGCGCCATCCTCTTCAATGAGGAGAATTACGAAGAGTCCATCCAGAACTTCGCTGTTCTTCCCGATTACGTCATTCACCCCGATGAGCCGATGGAAGAAATCGTGCAAAAGTTCAATAAATCAGGGAAATACAACATTCCCGTCATCCAACATGGGCAATATCTGGGGTACATGTCGCGGGCCAATGTGTTTTCGGCCTATCGCAGCATGATGAGTGAGATATCGGAAGATTGAACAAAAAAATCCCGCCATCAATGACGGGATTTTTTTTCATGGTTTGTTTTGCGGTAATCAGTAGGCGGTTGTCACGGCGTGACAGCCTCAAAATCAGGGTTATGGGATGATGATTTTCTGCGTCCGCACGTTGTCACCGTCGATCAGACGGAGGACGTAAACACCGGATGTCATTCCCGCTGTAGGGACACACCGCGTGTGTCCGCCAACCGAAACCAAAACGCGCCCCGTCACGTCCATGATTTGCACCGTTCCCTCGCCGTTGATGATGATGTTGCCATTGTTGATGTAAGCAAAGGTCGGTTCATCTGCAGACGGGCCGTCTGTGGGCCGAGCGTGTTTGCTAAGGTCTTGAGTGTTAGGTTAGTATCGGTGTAAAGTCGTGTCTTTTCCATTTCTTGGTCGAGCCAGGCCATCAAGGCCGCATCATCCATGTCGGCGGTCAGTTCGATGCGTTCGCGGCGTTGTCGTGTCTCTGCCTGCAACGACTTCACTTCCTCAGAAACATGTTGACTCAGCTGCCCCTCCAATTCGTCGATGCGTTTCTTCAGGTCGGCTTTGTCATCTTCGTGCAACCTGTTCTGTTCCAGCAATTTGTTCTGGTTTTCCACCAACTTCGAGTTGGTGTCGATGATTTTCTTTGCGCTGGCATTCAGCAGCACCATCGTGATGATAA
>CAMUYT010000197.1 GCA_947164955.1 uncultured Bacteroidales bacterium
CGAAAGCTGCGACTTCGCCCGCGAAATCGGCTTCAGCCACATCCACACCTTCAAATACTCGGTGCGCACCGGTACAAAAGCCGCTTCGATGCCCGACCAAGTGCCAGAAAAAGTGAAAACCGAACGTAGCGAGGTGATGCGACAAATCTCGCTGGAAAACAAGACCAAGTACTTCGAGATGATGCAAGGCCACAGCCAAAGGATGCTCATCGAGCGCATCGACAGTCGCGGCATCGCAAGAGGCTATGGCGAGAACTACCTCCCCATCGTCGCCGAGGGGAAAGATTTGGAGTGCAACACCTTTATTAATATAAGGCTTGGCGAAATCATCCATCGCGAAAACGAAGATAAAATGGCTTATAAAATACTTTAAATCAATTTATTACATATTACAAAGAAAAAATTTCCACAAACCGATTGTCAATTCACGGAAAAGTCGTAATTTTGCAGCCCGAAAAAGATAGAATATAAAAGCAATAAGGAATAAAAGATATGGCAAATCACAAAGACGCTATCAAGAGAGTTCGTCAGACCGAAAAGAGACGTTTGCACAACCGCTATTACGCCAAGAACATGCGTAATGAGATGAAGAAATTCAGAGCTTTGACCGACAAGTCAACGGCTGAAAGCCAGCTCCCGAAGCTGTACTCCATCATCGACAAGGTGGCCAAGCGTGGCATCATCCACAAGAACAAAGCCGCCAACCTGAAGTCGAAGCTGACGAAGTTCACGAACAAATTGGCATAATTGGAAGTTTTATTCATACATGTTGGTGCCTCTTCTGCTTTTGCGGAAGAGGCTTTTTTGGTTGAGGTAAGCCGAAAATCACTATCTTTGCAGCCCAGCCCCGAAGGGGCGACAGACCAGTAAGCAGACGACGTAAGTCCCTGCCCAAAAAGCAACAGACCACATGAATGAAAAGAAATCCATCAAGGAATGGGCTGCCGACGACCGTCCGCGCGAGAAGATGATGGCCAAAGGCAAAGCCTCGCTCAGCAACGCCGAGCTCATCGCCATCCTCATCGGGTCGGGCAACAACGAGCTGTCGGCTGTGGAGCTGTCGCGCGTCATCCTCGACAGCGTCGACAACAACCTCATCACCCTCTCCAACCTCACCTTGAGCGACCTGATGAAGCACAAAGGCATCGGCGAAGCCAAGGCCATCACCATCGTGGCCGCCCTCGAACTCGGCAAACGACGCCGCGCCGCCGAGGCTAACATGCCCAAAGAAGTGAAGAACTCCAAAGACACCTTCGAACGGTTATTGCCCTACATCGACGACCCAAGCCAAGAGCATTTCCTCGTCATGTACCTCAACCAAAGCAACCACCCCCTAAAAGTGGAATGCATCAGCAAGGGCGGCACCACAAACGTCATCGCCGACCCGAAAATCATCTTCAAAAACGCCTTGACCCTTAACGCCACCTGCATCGCGCTGGGCCACAACCACCCATCGGGCAACCCGCGTCCCAGCGAAGAAGACCGCCTGCTGACCAAGAAACTCGTCGGCGCAGGCAAATTGCTCGACATCAGCGTCGTCGACCATATCATCATCGGCAACGAATGCTACTACAGCTTCCGCGACCACGGAGAAATGACCTTCTAAAACCCAAGACCCATGAAACTTGTCACCATCATCGGGGCACGCCCCCAAATCATCAAGGCCGCCGCACTGAGCCGCGCCATCCGTAACCACTACGCCGACACCATTCAGGAAGTCATCGTCCACACGGGACAGCATTACGACGACAACATGTCGCAGGTCTTCTTCGATGAATTGGGCATTCCAAGTCCCGACTACAACCTCCACGTGGGTTCGGCCTCGCACGGCGTGCAGACCGCCCGCATGACCGAAGGCATCGAGGCGTTATTAATAAAGGAACAACCCGACTTCATCGTCCTGTATGGCGACACCAACTCGACCTTGGCCGGTGCCGTGGCCGCTGCCAAAATCCATGTGCCCATCGTCCACATCGAGGCGGGACTGCGTTCGTTCAACAAGAGTATGCCCGAGGAGATCAACCGCATCGTGTGCGACCACTGCTCCACGTTGCTCTTCACGCCCACCAAGGCTGGTTTGGAGAACCTGAAGCGCGAAGGATTCCCAATTGATGAGAGCGGCCCTTCGACCCTTCGATTGGCCGCAGGGACCGCAGGCTCAGGGTCCGCCACAATCGACCACCCAAAAGTGTACCATTGCGGCGACATCATGTACGACAACAGCCTGCATTTCGCCAACATCGCGGAGCAAAAGACCGACATCATTCAACGCTTGGAATTAGGTGGAAAGCCCTTCATCTTGGCCACCATCCATCGCGACACCAACACCGACCATCCCGAGCGGCTCGGAGCCATCTTTGACGCATTAATCGAGCTCTCAAAAGAGAATCAAATCGTGTTGCCTTTGCATCCCAGAACGGCCAAGTTGCTGAAGACCAATTTGAGCAACGAAAAGCAGGCTTTGGTTTTCAGCAGCGCCAACATCAAGCTTATCCCACCCGTCTCCTTCCTCGAGATGATTGCCTTGGAGCGTCATGCCCAACTCGTCGTGACCGACTCGGGCGGCGTGCAGAAAGAGGCCTACTTCTTCAAGAAGCCTGGCATCATCTTAAGACCTGAGACTGAATGGGTGGAGATTGTGGAAACAGGTAACGCCATCCTCGCCGATGCTGACGAGTGCCGCATCTTGAAGGCTTGGCAGCATTTCAAGGACAACCCGCCGACTGTGTTCCCCGAAATCTTCGGTGATGGCCATGCAGCAGAGTTCATTTTGAACGTGATGCTTCAACAAAAATATAATAAGTATGAAACTCCTTGATGTCTTATTTTATCATTTTTACAATTTTTACCGAAGATGGCCTTTTTACTTAGGTTCTTATGAGTTTAATGCTGCTTTTAGCATAGGCTTTTTCCTATCCGTGGGAATTGCTCTCTTGGTCATGTTCTCAATGATTCCTTTGACTGGTAAATGGTCAATAATTATTGGCTTAGCTATTATTATGGGTTGCGGATTATTATTCGAAAGGTATTTTGGCAAATCTGGAAGATGGAAAAATATCATCAAAACCAAACCTTTCATTGTCAGTCGTAGTTTTTCAATAGGAACAACTATAGCTTTTGTAATCATAGAGACCACATTTGCCGTAGGCGTTGTCCTGTTGGCTATGCAAAATAACTTTTTTTTCCGCTAAAGTGTTGTAGATTAAGAAAAAAGTCGTACCTTTGCACCCGCTAAACAAGCAAAGACTATAATCAATTTAATCATTTAACAATCAAACAGTTATGAATCAGTATGAAACCGTTTTCATTTTAACTCCCGTTTTGTCTGACGAACAGATGAAGGAAGCGGTAAAGAAGTATGAAGATCATCTGACCAACAATGGCGCAGAGATCGTTCATGAAGAGAACTGGGGCATGCGCAAGCTGGCCTACCCCATCCAGAAGAAGTCCACGGGCTTCTACCAACTCATTGAGTACAAAGCCGAAGGCAATGTGATCGCCGATGTCGAAACCGAACTGAAGCGCGACGAACGCATCCTCCGTTTCCTCACCGTGAAGCTTGACAAGCACGCCATTGCTTACAACGAGAAGAAACGCAGCAAGAAAGCCGAAGCCGCCGAAGCACAAGCCTAAT
>CAMUYT010000198.1 GCA_947164955.1 uncultured Bacteroidales bacterium
TCCTGAAGTTGCTTGGTCAGATAGTTGACCGTGTCGACGCTTTCGCTGAAGACCACCAACTTGCCGCTTGGGTTGCGTCGGGCATCAAACAATTCGCCTTGCAACATCTCAACGAAAAGGTCAAGTTTCGGGTCGGCATTGACGGCATCCCATCGCTTGCAAAGACTTTCGAGCAGGTGGGCGTCATATTCCAGCATGGGCAAGAAATCGGGCAGGAAGTCGGTGGCTTGAAACACAATCTGGTCTTGATCAAAGCCCTTGCCCAGTGCCAATTCTATGATTTCGTCCAGCTCCATCCCATCGGCCTGCAACTTCTTAATGTTCAAGTCGGGAGCGATAATCACTTTGTCCTCGCGGAACATCTTGATCATGCCTTTTGTGGCATCAAGCAAGGTGTGTAGCGATTTCTTGAAGGCATCGAAACTGCTTTCCAGACGCTTCACCATGTGGGTTTGGTAGATGGAGGCGAGGGAATCGGCCATGTGTTTTGCCATCTTCCCGGAGTGAACCTTATAGTTGGTACAATACTCTATGGCGCGATAGCGGGCGTAGCGCAGGCCACTGCCGTCGAACATTTCTGGGTTGACCTCGTGAAGGTAGGCCGTAGGCGTGTCGATGAGCTTTTTGTAGGTGTCGACAAAAAGCATCAGCACCTTGGGCGGCATCTGGTAGGTGCGGTCTTCGGGGTCGAGCAGTTGAGGGAAAGAAATCTGTCCGGCATAGCGCGGCTCATGCTGGATGTTGCTTCGGGTGCGGCGTACCATCACCTTCTCCAACACCGTATGGCGCAGTTGCTGGTTGATGGCATCGATACGCGTGGCTAATGCCTCGGGCGTAATCGTGCGACGTTGAGACATCAAGGCATTATGTTCCTTAATCCACGGGGCAAAGGTGTCGGCGATGTTGCTCACACCGTCGAGAGTGCAGCGTGCGGTGTCCTGGAACAGCAACAATTGGTTTTTGATGTCCTCAGGGGTGTTGTTGAGCGGTGTGGCCGAAAGCAGCAACACTTTCTTTCCACCCGCGATGTGGCCTTTGTTGGCCCGAGGCGACTTGGTGATGCGTTGCAGCAGGTCGTAGTTGCCCGTGGAGTCGTGACGGAAGTTGTGCGCCTCATCGACGATGATGAGGTCGTAATATGGCGGCGTGTCGTAGTTGTTGCCTTCGATGACCTTATCCAAACTGCCGTTGCTCACGAATCGGGTATAGACGTTCTTTATTTGGAAGTCATTGAAGGTTTCTTCCCAGTTGCTACGCACGGCGGGCGGGAAGATGACGAGGATACGGGTGTTGTTGCCATTGGCGGCAATGAACCGTTGGGCAATCATGGCGGCAATCACGGTCTTGCCCAAGCCCACTACGTCGGCGATGAAACAGCCGCCGTGACGCAACATGATTTCATAGCCTTGCACCACGGCGTCACGCTGGTAGGTGAGGTCGTCGTAGCCGGGAGGCAACACAGGGATGAAATCATCCTCCACTTGGGCACCGAAGTGGTCGATGAGCATCCGCATGTAAAGCTCGTATGGTGATGGCTGTTGCTCTTGTGGTGCGAGGTGGGTGCGGCCCATCATGCGTTCCACATCGTTTATCGTGATGGGAATGGCCACCTTCCATAATTCTTGGAACTGTTGCTCGCAATAGGCCACGTCGTCGTAGTCCTTCATGGCCACGTTGAGTTCATAACGGGGCGGCTCGCTGATGCCAAGGCCTTGGGCGCTGATGTTGCTGCTGCCCATGATGACCCAGCCGTCGCTATGTTCGGAGTGCTTCTTGGGAAGGCAGAGATAGAACTTGGCGTGGAGGTCTTTGGTGGGATGGATGCGCATTTGCAGCCGGCCCGAGGCGATGTCCTCGCAGAACTGCCGGATGCTTTCATCGACGTCGCTGCTGTAGTCCGACTGGCGCACATCGCGCAGGAAGCTCTCGCAGTACTGTTCTATCGACGCGTCGCGGTCGCCGAAAAACATCTTCCCGGCGGTTTGGGCCTGACGGAAGAGGTTGTCGATGTTGATGCCGACAAGGATTCTGATTTCCTGTGTCGAGGAGAGTTCCTGCCGAAGCTTGAAATACCCCGAAGAGCGGAAAAAGCCAACCACGGCATGGAAGATGTCGAAGTTGGCCATGGCTGAAGCGATGCCGTGGAACTTGTCCATCAGCGTCGATTCGATATTGTTGAAGAACTTGGTGCTCATGATGTATCTCGGTCAGGCGCTTCGCCTTTCCGAAACATCACAAAAAGAATCCGTGAACTTCTGTCTGGACCGAGGCTCTGGACTGCCGTACCCCAAAACGAGAAAGCCCACGGATATACCGTGAGCATTTCCGCTTCCTCGTTGGGGTATTCGAAATTGTCCAGATTTCGGTCCACTTGAAAAGCAAAAACGCTTTATATCAATATGTTATTTAATCAGTTGTTTGTTCTGCCTTTTGTTCTTTTAGGGTCGCCAAGGCGTTTCCGCAAGGGCGACGGGTTAGTGAGTGCAAATATAGGGAAACTTCGGGGAATGGCGAACAAAAAAGTTCAAATCAATCCACCATATTATTGTCTTCCTTTTGGTTCATCGGTCAGTTCCCAGCGGCCGCCTTTAGCCCCTCCTATGCGACATATCAATCCAGCGGCCTTCAAGGTCCGTATCACTTTTTTCACCCCGCTCTCCGACAGCCCCGTAATCTCCTGCAAGTCTTTAATGGTGACAAAAGGATTGCGGCGCATGGCCTCCATGATTTTCTGGTTACTTTTCTGGTTACTTTTCTGGTTACTTTCAACAGCTTCAACCAATGCCTCCTTCAAGCAGCCCAGCATGAAGATGATGAAGGGTGTGCTGGAGGCTTCGCGGTCGCTTTGCATGATGGCGGCATAGTATTCCTGTTGGTGCTGTTTCACGATAGTCTCCACGGGTATCCATGCAAAAAAGGGTTTCCACTGCATCAGAAGCAACGTTTGCCACATCCTTCCCATGCGTCCGTTGCCGTCGGCAAAAGGATGGATGAACTCAAACTCATAGTGGAATACGCACGAACTGATTAGCGGATGTGTCTTGGTGGTCTTCACCCAATTGAGCAGTTCGCCAATAAGCAGCGGCACACGTGCCGCTGGCGGTGCCATGTGGACGCACACCTCTCCATTGAACACTCCGACGCCTCCCGAACGATAGCGCCCACATTCGCGCACGAGGTTGGCCATCATCAACTTGTGCGCCTTCAGCAAATCTTTTTCGCAGTAGGGATTCAAAGTAATCATCAGATTATAGGCTTCGATGGCATTCTTCACTTCCTGAATCTCGTTGGGGGTGCCCAATACGTGTTTGCCTTCAACGATTGCTGTCACTTGCTCCTCGGAGAGCGTGTTGTTTTCGATGGCAAGCGACGAATGGATGGTCTTGATTTGGTTTTCGCGACGCAGCTGTGGAGAGGGGTGTTGGTCGGCAGTCGCAGAAAGAAGTCCAACCATCTCGGCAATTTCGGCCACCAGCGAAGCGATTTCTTCTGTGATGGCGAAAGGTGGAGTGTAGCCTTCGTGTGTGTCTTGTTGCGTTGCCATAATCGTGATGCTTGCGAGGCGCTTTGCCTTGTCTTTTGTTCTTTT
>CAMUYT010000199.1 GCA_947164955.1 uncultured Bacteroidales bacterium
TGCCAATGAAACAATGAAGAAACCAGGTATCATATTGATTTTGTTGCTATTGGCTCTCATTTCGCCGACTTTTGGCCAGAAAACGAAAGGCAAGTCGAAAAAACAGCTGCAAAGCGAAATCACCTCGCTGCAAAAGGAGATTTCGACCGCCAACCAATTGCTGAAAAAAACCAAGAAAGACAAGGAGATGACCCTCAACGAGGTCAACCTCTTGGACAAGAAAATCAAGCAACGCGAGAAGCTCATCAAGGCTTACAACGAGCAGATTGCCGTCTTAGACGAGGAAATCAGCCAAGGCCAGAGCAGCATCAAGACGCTCAACACCGACCTCGGCAAGTTGCAGAAGGAATACGCCAAGATGATCAACTTCGCCTACAAAAACCGCAGCCACTACGACCGCTTGGCCTTCATCTTCGCCTCCGACGACTTCAACCAAGCCTTCAGTCGCCTGCGCTACATCCGCCAGTTCAGCGACGCCCGAAAGGTAAAGATGGAACAAATCAGTTCCACCCAGCGGCAAATCAGCAATGCCGTGGAAGCCAGCCAACAAGCCCGCGAAGAACAAACGGCACTACTGAAAGACGAAAAAGCACAACAAGACGCTTTGAAAGGCGAAAAAGACGACCTCAACAAACAAGTGGCCAACCTCAAGAAGAAGGAAGGCAGCATACAACAAGACATCAAGAACAAGCAACAGCAGGCACAAAAGCTGCAAAAGGCCATCGACGACATCATTGCCGAGGAAATCAGAAAGGCCAATGCCGAAGCCGAAAGGAAACGCAAGGAAGCGGAAAAAGCAAAGGCCAACAAGGAAAAAAGCAAAGCTGCACCAACGACCACCAAACCGACCCCGACAACGGCACCTGCGAAAGAAAAAGGCATGGCACTGACCCCTTCCGAAAAGACGCTCTCCAACAACTTTGTCGGCAACAAAGGCAAGCTGCCTTGGCCTGTGGAGCGCGGCGTCATCTCCTCGACCTACGGCAAACACGCCTCAGTGGTTTCGGACAAGGTGACCATCACCAACAACGGCATCGACATCGCCACCACCGAAGGCGCCAAAGCCCGCGCGGTTTTCGATGGCGAGGTGGCCAGCGTGACCAAACTGAGTGGTGCCAACACCGTCGTCATCATCCGCCACGGCGAGTATTTCACCGTTTATTCCAACCTCGAAAACGTCACCGTCAAGCGTGGCGACAAGGTGAAGACCAAACAGAACATCGGCACCGTTCATACCAACATGACCGAAGGCAAGACCGAGCTGCACTTCGAACTACTCAAGGAACAAAACCGACAAAACCCATCAAATTGGTTATCGAAATGAAAAACAAACTATTGATATTATTGCTTTTAGGCTTAATCTTGACGACCTCTTCATGCAAGACCAAGGAAGTGCCAGGTAGAAGACGCGCTCCACGCAACTGCAATAGTTGCACCAAGTGGAGTTATACCCCTCAAGAAAACACGGAATCCTTCCTTTTAACCTGCGATGAAGCCTGAAGAACTTGAGCTATTGAAGCGTTATTTTCCTGAAGCCTCTGTCGCGATGGTGGGTGCCGTTTTCGAGCAACGTCGCTTCAAGCTGCACTTCAAGCGGCCTCGTGCCTCCAAGTTGGGCGATTTCCGCCCACCAAGAGCCAAAAACGGCCTCTGTGCCATCACCCTCAATCTCGACCTAAACCCCTATCAAATGCTTGTCACCTATGTCCATGAAGTGGCACATTACGATGTATATCAGCAATACGGCTCAAGAATGGTGCAGCCCCATGGCACAGAATGGCAAAACCGCTTCGCCTCGCTTTTGCTGCCTTTCATGACCGAGGCCATCTTCCCGAAAGACGTGCTCGAAGCCTTGCAAAAACACCTACAACACATCAAAGCCAGCAGCACTGCCGACCAGAACCTGCAACGTGTCATGCGACGCTACGACAAGCATACCGAAAACATCGTCACCGTGGAAAGTCTTCCCACTGGCGCCCGCTTTGTGCTGAAAAACGGCCTCGTTTTCCAAAAAGGAGAGAAGCAACGCACCCGCTACAAATGCTATTGCGAGAGCAACGGTCGCTGGTATTTCGTTTCGGCTTTGGCCGAGGTTACGATACCTAGAAAAAATAGTTATTAGAAAAATTCTTTAACCGACAAAAATTTGTCGTAACTTTGCGGCCGCAATTATAGGAATCACATGTATAAGTTAATTACACGCTTCTGCAACTTCATTTACGGCAAGCACAAAAACAACACCTTGCCTCGATATTGGATCTTGGGAACCGATATGGTCATTGTCGTGTTGTCTTTCGTGGTCGCCATTTTCATGTTGTATTTCAAGAATATAGCAGATTCCACCTTCGACTGGAGCCGCATTTGGTTGGTGCCTGTCATCTATTTCATAGCATTCCTGATTAGCAAAACTTATGATGGCATGTTGCGTTATTCAGGCTTCAACGACATCCGAAAGATCTTCTATGCGTGCACCGGTGCCATGGCGTTTTTGGTAATCAGCAAGCTTATAATAGGACAAATATGGCCTGCTGGGGCAACACGTCTTTACCCTCGTTATGTGACCATCATCTACCATTACCTTATCACCATGGTGGTGATGATTCTCCTACGTTTCGTCATCCGACGCATGTATAACGAGGTGTATAAGAACACGGCCAACAAAATGAACACGCTCATTTATGGCGCTGGCGACGGTGGCACCATGCTGCTGCGCACCATCAGCCAAGACACCAACTCAAAATTCAAGGTCAAAGCTTTTGTTGACGACAATCCGAAACGAGCCGGAACACAGATTAATACGATAAAGGTCTTCTCGCCAAAGGAGGCCATGACCCCCGAATTCATCGAGAAATACAGCATCGATGTGATGATCTTGGCCATGCCGAGCATTAACGAAGAACGTCAAAGGGAAATCATCGAGCAGGGTTTGGCGCTCAACCTAATCGTAAAGTCGATTCCGTCGTTCAACCAATGGGTCGACGGCAAACTGTCGACCAACCAAATCCAAGACATCAAAATCGAAGACCTCTTGGGTCGCAAACCCATCATATTAGGCAAAAGCAATGTCATCCGCGAAATCAACGACAAGGTGGTGCTCGTCACAGGTGCAGCCGGCAGCATCGGTAGCGAGATTTGCCGCCAGGTGATGCACTACAACCCTACCAAGCTCGTCATGCTCGACCAAGCCGAGTCGCCCATGTACGACTTCCAGTTCGAGATGAACAACACGAAAGACTTCAAGGAGATGAAGGACCGCATGGCCTTCGTCATCACCAACGTGAAAGACCCCATCCGAATGAGGGAGGTATTCGAAGAATACCATCCGCAAGTGGTGTTCCACGCGGCAGCCTATAAGCACGTGCCTTTCATGGAAGAAAATGCCTACGAAGCCGTTTTCGTCAACGTGTTTGGCACCAAACTCATTGCCGACTTGTCCATCGAATACGGCGTGGAGAAGTTCGTCATGATTTCGACCGACAAGGCCGTCAACCCGACCAACGTGATGGGCG
>CAMUYT010000200.1 GCA_947164955.1 uncultured Bacteroidales bacterium
CTGAACAGGTTATCTATTTTGCCAAACAATCGTTGGGTTATTATGAAATAATCAATGTACCCTCTTGGTACAAAGCGTGGACGTTGAATGTGATAGGGGGAGGATTTGACATGATTGGGCAGTTAGATAGCGCTGACTTTTATTACACTTTGGCTATTGGAAGCGTAAATGACTCTGGCAGTCTTATGTATAGAGATATTAAAAGTCACCAGGCCTTCCTCACTTATCAAAGAAAAGGCATGAACGATTCCATCATGCATGTTCTTAATGGCTTGCTAAACAAAGCTGAAAATGGGAGAGAATACTATGCTCGTTGCCTAACCATCGGACAGATTTATCTTGAAGAGCACTCTTTGGACAGTGCGTGGAAATACTTGAATGAAGTTTACGAAAACACAAATAGAATGAACGCCAAAAAGCAGGCGGCCAAGTGGTTGATCGACATTTACAAGGCATTAGGCAGAGAAGATGAAATTCATGAGTACGCCTCCTATCTCGTGCCCTTTGCCAATCAAGATGAAAATCATGGCGTTCTTAAATCACAATTGTCGGAATTATACAAGCACTATATCCAAAGAAAGTCTGAACGAGAGCAGCGGCAAAACAGGCAAAAGAGTCTGGCATGGGGAGCGCTCATCCTTGCCAGTGTACTAGTCTTGTCTCTGTTCTTATTCGTGTTAAACCACAAGAACAAGAAAGCCAGAGGCGATCTCGAGCTAAAAATGGAGGAAGAGCGTTTTGCACACGAGATACAAAGGAAGGCTCTGTCAAGCAAACTCAACAAACGCGATGATGCTTTGAAAAAGGCACTCAGCCAGTTGAGAGAGCGAACAAATGATTACGAGAGCACCTCCTCACCCGGTCCAATCGACTATACTTCTTTTGTTGACAGTCCTATCTGCTGCCAAATTCTTGATAAGGTCCAAAAACATGTCATCAAGTCGAATATAAAACATGTACAATACGAGAAACTCGCGCTAAGCAAGAAGGAGGTTTTGGAACTTCGAAAAGCGGCCGACGACCACATGGGGCGCTTCACACATCGTTTAAAGGAGTGCTATGCGGATCTAACCTATGATGACATTACCCTCTGTTGTTTGTATTTACTCGGTTTGAATGACGCTGAAATATCGGCATTGATACAGAAATCCTATTCGACGATGTATGAGCGAAGAAAGAGAATAAGTAGGGTAATTAATCAGAAAGGTGACCTTTCGACCATCCTTCGTAATCTATAGCAACTTCTATATTTATTGCTCTTTTGCAAGTGATTATTGAAAAAACCCGTACCCTTCCGTACCCTTTTTTGATTGTTTTGGGTAGTCTTGGAATCGAAACCCAGGTCAGGTGATTCTCTGAGAAAGACATGGTAATCATTTGGTTTATAGTTAGTTATATAAAGAATTGCAAAATCAACAAATTCGCTGTAACAGATTGATTAACAAGTTGTTAACCAAAAAATCCGAATAAATCCGAATACTTTTTTTCTTGACTTTTCGAACGAAAGCGATCTATATTTGCATGAATCAAACACATCTATCATGCATACTATTAAACGAATCTTTTTGTTATTGTTGTTTTCGTCATTAATAACTGTTTGTTGCGCCAATGACGCTATAATATGCGACACCCATAACAATATTCAAATCAAGGAATCGCAAGTTCAAGGTTCTCCCAAAACTTCTTCCATCCAGGCCTCCATCAACGGCCATGCGCTCTCTGTGGTCTTCACCGAGAACCTCGGCACGGTCCACGTCGAGGTGACCGACACCAACGGCGGCTCTGTTGACCTGACCGACATGCACACCCCAAACGGCTACAACGCCTACATCCACCACGCCGGCAGCTATGTCGTCACCTTTACCTTGGGCAATGGCGACGAGTACTACGGCGAGTTTGATGTAGTTGAATAATAATATTGTTAGTTAAACTAAAATTTTGGATTATGAAAAACAAGTTTATTACCTTATGTTTAGCGATGTTGGCGATAGCCTCCATCGCTGTGGTTTCCTGCAATAGGGAACCACCAGTTGTATGTCCGTTATGGGCACGAGGTCAACCATAATCATGGGGACAACTAATTACAGCTGCTTTTGATAATACGGCAGTTGATCCCTATCAAACCTTATATTTAACTTATTATTTATCAATCAAAAAAAGGTTATCATGAAAAAGCAATTTTTTACTTTGGTTATGCTGGTTGTGGGGATGACTTTGTCTTATGCCCAGAATCAAGCGTTGATTGACTTCCACCCTGTGGGGGACTACGACTTGGAAGTCAGAAACCTAATGCCTATGCGCGACGGTAGCGTGCTGGTCAACAGCCAGTTGTTCAACAAGACCGTGGACTACACCGAAATGGCTGCTACCGACGTTGGCAATGTGTTCTTCAAGATCTCGACAAACGCCGAGATCATGGACACCCTCTTCATTGAGGACCCTGACATGAACCATTTCCTGCTCGTCCCCAACCCAATCGGCGAGGACTACGTCTATGCCAGGGCCGTCCGCAATCTCGATGAGGGCCACACGGACCTGTGCATCAAGTTCTTCGACAACCAACTTAAGTTTAACGACGAGAAGGAACTGTGGGTGCCGCTAAGCGACAAGCTTTACAAGCCCCTTGGCGACTGTTATTGCCTCGACGAGGCGGGGGACATGATCATTGCGCTCAGCTTCAACAACGAGGAAGTTGGCCTGTTTCGTGTAGCCCTCGACGGCACCGTCAAAGCAAGTAGCATCGTCACTGGCCTGCCCTTTAACATCACTAACGGAAGGCATCTCTCCGTTTACAATTACGGCGACTCACAGCACTGCCTATGGGGATTCAAGCGCAATACCAACAGCGATGGCACACGGGACTTCGTGTTCGCTTTCTTGGACGAGCAGCTGCAGCTCATAGAGGAAAAGATTGTCTCTGTTCCACAAGGGTGCGGTTTCGGCTATAACGACGATTTGATGATTTGGGGAGGCAACACCATCGTGAATGCCAACCGATATGCTCTTAGCAACGGCAAGCAGGGGCCTGCCCTTGTCGTGTACGACAAGAGCTCTTTGGCTCCGGTGAACAGCCGTTATTTCACTGAATGCCCAGAGGCCTACGACGGCCCAGCTCACATCGCCTATCCCACTGGAGTGGCTCAGGCCACTGATGGCAATCTCTTTTTTGCCTACTTCAATTATTTCCCAGATGCTGAGTCGGCCTTAGCCAACGGTCCCGCAGGACAAGCCTGTGTGATGAAGCTGGACGCCAACCTCAATATCCTTTGGCAGCGTTTCTTCCTGGAGCCCGTAGGCTACTATCCGGAAGTAAGGGCAATCACACCCTTAAGTAACAACGGGGTTGCCGTAGCCGGCTATACCGTCAACAGTGAGGGAAATGTTGGACTAATGTTCTATGTCGTCAACGGGTCAACGGGCAACACTGATGTCAATGACGACAGGGTCCGCCCCTACGCCTTCTATCCCAACCCCGTGGGCGACTGTCTCGGCATCCAGT
>CAMUYT010000201.1 GCA_947164955.1 uncultured Bacteroidales bacterium
TCAACTGCGTCGACGACCCCATTGTGGAATACCATAACTCCATGCTGCTTGACTCCGCGCTGACCGCCAACCAGGTGGAGCACCGCTATATCCAGTACCAAACGGGAGGCCACGGCTTTGGCGCCAGCGAAGAAAAAGGCACCCCGGAATGTCGTCAATGGAAGCAGGAGTTTTTACAATGGATCAAAGTCCAAGAATTACTCCGTCCCGCGTCCCAAGTCTCAAAGTCCCACGTCAAAATCAATTCAACAGTCAACGATTCAACGATTCAACAATGATTAACCACGACATAGAATACCAATCCGTAGAAGAAATCAAGGCCTATCAAGAGGATTTGCTCCATAAGGCTTTGGCCTATCTTGAGGCCCATTCGCCTTACTATCAGCGGATGTTCAAAAGCTACGGCATCAATATCGATAAGATTCAACATATCGAGGATTTGGTGAAGATTCCTTTCACCGAAAAGAAGGACCTGCAACTCTTCAACGATGAATTTCTTTGCTGTCCCAAGGACAAAATCATCGACTACATCACCACGTCGGGCACGCTGGGTGACCCTGTTACTTTTGGCTGCTCCGAGAAAGACCTGCAGCGTTTGGCCTTTAACGAGAAAAAGTCGTTTGAATGTGCTGGTGTGAGGCCCGGCAACGTGGTGCAGCTGATGACCACTTTGGACAAGCGTTTCATGGCGGGATTGGCTTATTTCTTGGGTCTGCGCGAACTCGGCGCAGGCGTCATCCGTGTGGGCAACGGCATCCCAGAGCTGCAGTGGGACACCATCCGCCGCATCAAGCCCGACACCATCATGTGCGTGCCGTCGTTCATCTTGAAGCTGATACAATATGCCGAGGAGCATAATATCGACTATAAAAACAGCAGCATCCGCCGTATCATTGGCATCGGCGAGGGCTTGCGCGACCAAGACTTTAACCTTAATCTTTTGGGCCGCAAAATCAAGGAGAAATGGGATGTGCAGCTCTTCGCCACCTATTCGTCGACTGAGATGGGCGCCACCTTCTCGGAGTGTGAGTTTGGCCAAGGCGGCCATGTGCATCCCGAGTTGATTATCGTGGAAATCATCGGTGATGACGGCTTGCCCGTTCCCGACGGCGAGCCTGGCGAAATCGTGGTCACCACCTTAGGTGTGGAAGCCATGCCACTGCTGCGTTTCCGCACGGGCGACATCGCCGCCAAACGTGTGGAGCAATGCCAATGCGGCCGTAACTCCTACCGCCTCACGCCTCTTGTGGGCCGCAAGAACAACATGATTAAGCTGAAAGGCACAACGCTTTATCCGCCGGCGATCAACGACGTGCTCGACAACACCGATTATGTGGAGAACTATGTCATCGAGGTGCGCCAAAGCGAGGCTGGCACCGACGACGTGGTGGTGAAGATTGGCTTGAAGTATGAACCCGACTTCGATGTGGTCAAAGTGCTGAAAGACAGCTTCCGTTCGCGCATTCGCGTGGCACCGCAAATCGAAATCCATCCTGTGGATGAAATCAGACAGATCAACTTCCCCGCCAAGAGTCGCAAACCCATCAAATTCATTGATTTAAGAAACAAGTGATGAGCAATTTCGACGACATCAGACCGTATTATCCCGAAGAGATACCAGCGGCGACGCAACGTTTGGCCAACAGCGAGGTGATACCCGCCATCGCCCGGTTTTTAGGTGTATCGCCAGAGATGCTTCGCGAAAGAATCCGTGGTATAAAGACCGTTTCGGAGTTTCAGCTGGGCTTGCTCCGGGATGTGATAGAAACCCTGTTGAAGAAAACCACCACAGGATTGGAATGGTCGGGGATGGAGAATATCAGCGAGAAGAAGCCTTATCTTTTCGTTTCCAACCATCGCGACATCGTGCTTGATGCCATGTTTTTGCAATATATCCTTTGTGACGCAGGGCAAAACACCTGCCAGATTACCTTTGGCAGCAACCTGATGAGTCATCCTTTTGTCATCGACTTCGGCAAGGTCAACAAGATGTTTCGCACGGAGCGTGGTGGCACGCCAAAAGAGTTCTACAACAGCATGTTGCACATGTCGGAGTATATGCGTCATGTCATCACCGAAGAACACGAATCGGTATGGATTGCCCAACGTAACGGTCGCACCAAAGACGGCATCGACGCCACCGACCCCGCCATCATCAAGATGTTTGGCATGAGCCGCCGCGACGATAGGGTGGCTTCGTTGGCCGAGCTGAACATCGTGCCCGTGGCAGTGTCGTATGAATGGGAGTCGTGCGACAAGTTGAAGACCTTGGAGCTATACTTGACCAAGAAAAACGGCCATTACGAGAAGAAACCTGGCGAAGACCTCAACAGTATTTTGACGGGCATCATGCAGTTCAAGGGCCATGTGCATTTCCATGTCTGCCCGAGGGTCACTGAAGCCGACCTGATGGCTTTGAACGACTGTCCGTCGGCTGAGTTCTATAGGCGTGTGGCCGAGCTGATGGATAGCCGCATCAATCCGAATTTCTATCTCAACCCTAACAACTACATCGCCCACGATTTGCGTAGCGGCACAACGACGTATGCCACGCATTACACCGATGAACAAAAGGCTGCTTTTGTCAAGTATATGGAGTGGATGAACGAGTATCCCGATTTTGACCACGCGGAGTTGGAAGCGATTTTCTTGGGGATTTATGCCAACCCGGTGGATAATCAAAGAAGTTTCTGGTAATCGACTTTTCCGTTTTGGTTTATCGGCAGTTCATCGATAAATTCGATAGCTGCAGGCATAAGGTGTTCTGGAAGATGTGTCTTGCAGTGTGTTTTCAGGTTTTCTAAGGTAAAGCAATTGTTTTGGCAATCATCTTTCAGCACCACAAAGGCCTTGGGTAACTTGCTTTCCGAATGGTCGGGGTCTTGCATCGGTACTACGGCACACGAGGCCACCGAAGGGTGTTCCATCAAGCAGGTCTCTATCTCTATGGGAAAGACCTTCGAGCCATCGTGACGGACAATCATACGTTTTTTGCGGCCAATCAAGAAAATGTTGCCCTCGTCGTCGACATAGCCCATATCGCCCGTATGGAGCCACTGCTTGCCTTCGTGGGTCTGGATGAGGGCTTGGGTGGCCGCTTCGTTCTTGTAATAGCCCAAAAGCTCCATCGAGGAATGGACGCAGATTTCGCCATCAAAGGTTTTAACTTCATAACCGCCTACGGCTTTTCCCGAAAAGCCCAACTCATATTGGTGAGGACTGCCCTGTGGTGTGTAAGAGATGATGCCCGAGGTTTCGGTCATGCCATATCCTTTCGTGACGTCGTAGCGGCATCCTCTTGCGCGTAGGAAGTCGTTGATGCTTTTTTCGTAGGTCGCATTCAGCGTATCGCCGGCGATATTGATGGTTTTCAAGTATGAGAAGTCCTCTTGGTTATCTTGTTCCTTCGAGAGCACATCCCAATAGGCGGGTACCGAGAAGATATGTTGTGGCTTGTGCTTGATGAC
>CAMUYT010000202.1 GCA_947164955.1 uncultured Bacteroidales bacterium
GATAGGGAAATACTCTTGCGCTTGCATCGTCATCCCTCCCGCCATCAGCAGGAGCGCAAGCAGGGTAAAAAGTCTTGTTGTTTTCATTGTATTATTGTTTTATCCATTTTCCGTTTTCCACTTCTATACCGTTTGAAATCACCTTCCAAACATAAGTCCCCTCACTCCAATTCGTCGTATTGATGGCCGTCACATTCTCCGTAATATCCTGACTATGCACAAGCCTCCCATTCATATCATACACCTCCACCCGCGCATTCAGTAAAGCCGTGCGAATGTTCAAAACATCCTTTCCAGGGTTTGGATAAGCCACTGCCACAGCGAAACCTGCTTCATGGGCCTCCTCAATGCCGACAATAGTCTCATCCGAAAGCTTGTAGATGGCATGTTGCTGTTCAAATGTAAGGCGGTCGTACCCATCTGTCGAGATCAAACAACCGCCAGAAGGAAGCGCATAAATGCTGTAAGGTGTCAGCATCCGCGTTTCATTGTGATAGTAAATCTCCCCTTTGAGGTTCAAGTTTCCGTCAAACAAGGCTACATAAAAGTTACGAGCCTTTTCAATATCGGGGCCTCCCATAGGGTCGCCCGTGTTCATATAGCCAAGCATGTAAATGTCATCCTCGCGAAAGTCAATCGATTCACACAATGCCTTTTGGTCATATTCATCATCGGTATATGGCCCCATGACATACTTCTTCTGCGTGAAATCCGCGTCAAACTGACTCATGTAAATGTCAGCCCTTATTTCGGGGTTGCCATTGAAGGCTGGAAAATTGACAGCGGACAAAAGATAGACCATATCGGTTTTAGGGTGGACGGCAAAATACTCGTAATTAGGTCTATAGATACTTACTGCTTGATTATAGATGCAATGCTTGATATCAACGACATTCAAACTATCGTCAAAGATGACACATTCCGAATTGACATCTTTGACGGTGAGGTCATCCATCACAAGACGGCATCCTGAAGTGCCCTTTTTTGGCGGCAACAGGCTGGTGGTGGCACGGTCGGTGGTTTCAGTCCATTGGTGAGTCAACTCGCCCGACGCGTTGTAGCGCGCTATCACATGCACATTCATGTTGTTATCAAGATAAGAACTAGAAACAAACACGCTTCCGTCGTCATTGGGCAGCCATTCAAAATCCCACCACTGGTCGTGAGGGATTTCTTCAGGAATGGGAAACGGGTCAGAAAACTCAAAAGTAGTGAGTTCGAAATCATCCGAGATGGTGACCTTACACACAATAGGCCTGTCGGGGCCTTTCACATAGTAGAAGCAAGGTTTGCCAACGTTGTCTTTGAAGAACTTGCTTTCCGTGAGGAATGAGCAAGTGTTGTCGTTAAGGTGCCATCTATCCATTTCCAGATCGTTGCCGTCTTCATCCATCCTGATAATGTAGCGGCCATCACCCAACACATTCGCATTGAGCAGCACTTCCCCATTGTCCCATTGGCAGAAATGGTAGGCGATGATCATGGGCGACTCAAAGATTTCCACCGGTTCAAGTTCCTGCGCTTTCATCGTCACCCCTCCCGCCATCAGCAGGAGCGCAAGCAGGGTGAAAAGTCTTGTTGCTTTCATCGTGTTATAGTTTTGTGCAAAACTATAACAAAAAACCAAGAAAAAATCAACCCCTATATCCAAGGTAAGGTTTTTTTGGCGCGAGTCTTCTATAAGAAACTGGAAAATAACGGATTACGATATTTCGAATACAGATTTTTCTCAACTTATCCAGGTGGAAATCATGCCAAAATCCACCTTTTTGTTCAGTTGCGAGCGGTATTTCAGCACTGTATTTTCCGTCAAATTCAAGAGAGCGGCTTCCTCCTTGGCGCGGAAGTGGAGCAGGTTGAGCACCACGAGATGACGCTCAGTTTCCGTCAAATCGGGATAAGTCGCATTGAGTCTTTCGGCAAACTGCGGATAGGCTGTTTCAAAGGTTGCGATGATACGACGGCGAAAGTCGCCTTTCTTGTCGTTGAATATGGCCCTCGCTTTGGTCATCAAAGCCTCCCACTCCTTTTCCTTCAAGGCATCATGCGCATCCGCCAGTTGCCGCTGAATAGCTTCCTGCATACGGTCAGCCTCTTGGCGTTGCTGCTCCATGCGCTTGAGATAGCCACGCCGCGCCACAAAATAGGCCACAGCCACCATCATGATCAGGGCGAGAACCAACGCCCAAACCCAACGGTCACGCTTTGCCCGCTGCCTTTCCTGCTGCTGTCGCTCCTGCTCAAGCGTCCTCTGCTGTTGCCATTGCAAGTGGGCTTGAAACAACTCATTGAGTGTTGAAACACATGACTGGCTTTCGTAAGCTGAGGCAGCAACTTCGGCCAAAGCTGGGGCGAATAGGTTGGCCTTCACCGAGTCGCCTCGGCGTTGGCAGATGTCGAGCAAACGATGTGCGGCAACTTTACGCTCCAAGGCATCGTCAGTAGACTCGTACACTGGCATCAGATAGGCCCATGCCGAGTCATATTGACCTTCGGCATGAAAAATGCCGCCAATGGTCATATATCGATTCAACCTTTCCTTTTCGTTCATGGCTTGCGCCGCTATACGTTTGAGTTCGTCCAGCGAAGGATCGACATCCTTGCCCATGTTATAGTAAAGCAGCGCTTTCTGGACAACTATATCCCTGAAAGCCAAATTGTTCGTGTCGGGCAATACCCGTGTGGCCTCATCGAAATAACATACAGCACTATCATATTGGCTCAGTTTGTGATACTGCTTCCCCAATAAAAGCAGCAGCGAGGAATGATTGGTGGGTGTAGACGGCTCCATGCTGTTGAAGGCAATGGCTTTCTTGAAACAGGCGATGGCCGGCTCCTGCATAAACTGTCCGGAGAACAATTCCGCAAGGCGGCTGTAGATGAGGCACAGAAAACGCGGGATGTGGTTAGGTTGTATAGACGCGCCATAGCGCATCTCTACATCCGGGAAAAGCGTCTCCATAATCTCCAATGCCTTCAGATATTCGCTGCATGCCGCCACAACGCTGTCCCGCTCATAATACCCCACACCATTAATATAATGTGCCCGCGCATCCAAAAACGCATCCTTTTGTGCGGACACACCGCGTGTGTCCGCTCCATCCATCCCCACAATCGAATCAAAATAATGAACCGCTTTCAGCAGATCCTTTCTATTGCTCTGCCCATAATCATTCTTATAAAGCAGCTCCGCCACCAGCACCTGGCAATAATGCCCCTCAAACTCATCCATGCTATCCGCCTCGGGGCTTGCGGCAAACTCCATCATCACCGCCAAGGCGCTGTCGGGATGGTGCCACATCAGGGTGTCGATTTGAGATAATACTAGGGTCGACCCTTCGACGCTTCGACTAGGCTCAGCGACCGCAGGCTCAGGGACCTCAACTTTAGTTGGTTTGGAGCAAGCCACCAGCATGGCCAGCCCAATCAAAAAGCTCACTATGTGCAAACACC
>CAMUYT010000203.1 GCA_947164955.1 uncultured Bacteroidales bacterium
GTTCCTGGAGGTCGTCCATCGTGCCATTGCCTTCGGTGATCTTGGTGAGGATTTCGAGCATACGCTTGTTACCCACACGGCAAGGCGTGCACTTACCGCAGCTCTCTTCGCAGGTGAACTCGAGGTAGAACTTGGCGATAGCCACCATGCAGGAGGTCTCGTCCATGACGACCATACCGCCCGAACCCATCATGGAGCCGGCAGCGACGAGGCTGTCATAGTCGATTTCGGTGTCGAGGTGCTTGGCAGTCAAGCAGCCGCCGGAAGGACCGCCAGTCTGCACGGCCTTGAACTCGCGGCCGTTCTTGATACCACCACCGATTTCGTAAATAATATCGCGCAAGGTGGTGCCCATCGGGACCTCAATCAGACCGACGTTGTTGATCTGACCGGCCAGAGCGAACACCTTGGTGCCCTTCGACTTCTCGGAGCCGATGCTGGCAAACCAGTCGGCGCCCTTGTTGATGATGATCGGGATGTTGGCGTAGGTCTCCACGTTGTTCACGTTGGAGGGCTTCATGTTGTAGCCAGCCACAGCCGGGAACGGGGGCTTGAAGGTGGGCTCGCCACGCTTGCCTTCCATCGAGTGGATCAGAGCGGTCTCTTCACCGCAGACGAAAGCGCCGGCGCCATAGCGCAGCTCGATGTCGAAATCGAAGCCTGAGCCGAGGATGTCGGTACCGAGCAGGCCGTATTCGCGAGCTTGGGCGATGGCGACTTGCAGGCGGTGGATAGCCAGCGGGTATTCAGCACGGATGTAGACCAAGCCCTTGGTGGCGCCGATGGCGTAGCCACCGATGGCCATGGCCTCGATGACGCTGTGCGGGTCGCCTTCCATGATGGAACGGTCCATGAACGCACCCGGGTCACCCTCGTCAGCGTTGCAGATGATGTACTTCTGGTCGGCCTGGTTCTTGGCGCAGAGGCCCCATTTCACGCCGGTCGGGAAACCAGCGCCGCCACGGCCACGAAGACCTGACTTGGTGATTTCGTCGATGACCTGTTGGGGAGTCATTTCGCCCAATACTTTGCCCAATGCCTCGTAACCGTCGCGCGAGATGTACTCGTCGATGTTCTCGGGGTTGATGAAACCGCAGTTACGCAGAGCGATACGCAGTTGCTTACGGTAGAAGCCCATGTGCTTCGAGTCGGAGACGTGCTCCTTGTTTTCGGGATCGAGATAAAGCAGGTCGGTGACCTTACGGCCCTTGATGATGTGCTCGTTCACGATCTTTTCGACGTCTTCAGGCTTCACCTGAGTGTAGAACGTGTTGTCAGGCATGATCTTGACGATGGGTCCCTTCTCGCAGAAGCCGAAGCAACCCGTCCTGACCACCTGAACTTCATCCTGCAAGCCCTTCTCAGCAAGGATGCGCTGGAAGTTCTCGATGATTTGAGCACTTGCCGAAGCTTGGCAGCCTGTACCGCCGCAGACCAGCACGTGCATCTTGATTTTTGTCATATAAATTCCTCCGAATTAAATTATTAGATAGTTTCGTAGTTCACGGGAATGACGCCTTCCACCATTTCGTTGTTCATCACATACTTGGTGAGGATTTCGTCAGCGCGGTTGTTGTCGACATGACCGAAGACGATCGGGTCTTTGCCAGGGCACTTCACCTCGATGGTCGGCTCGGCGTGGCAGTAGCCCATGCAGCCGGTTTGGGTGAAGACGATGCTGAGCTTCAGCTCGTCGGCCTTCTCCATCATGTGTTCCATAACTTGTTTTGCACCAGCGGCGATACCGCAAGTGGCCATTGCGACCTTGATTTGCACCAAAGAGTCAGGGTCGTTGCTCTTTTCGCGAAGGTCAATGTTCGACTGAAGCTTTTCTCTCATAGCTTTCAGTTCTGCTAAAGACTTAACTTTTGCCATATTTTCCTTGTTTTTAAGGTTATTTTATTGAGTTTCGTTGTCCTTTCTAAGGGTTTTTCAAAATTCGCTGCAAATTTAGGGAAAATAATGCTTCCATTCCAAATAAAGAGGCAACTTTTTGATGGGTTTCAAAAAGTGATTACTTTGTTGAAAAACAAACAATTGCATAATGATTTTTAATGCCAAAACGTAAATTAGAATGATTCTAATTTAGAAAACCCCGATTTTTGCCAAAATCGGGGTTAATGTTTTCACGAAGCTTTATGGATTCAAAGCTCGTCGTTGATCAGCATTTCGAGCACCTTCATGAAGTTCCTCTCCTTGAGGTTTTCCTCGCCATCGTCGGCAGAGACGATGTCGTTAATGTCGGCCATAAAGGCGGCCTTGTCCTCTTCTGTCTTGAGGAATTCGTCCTTGTGTTCCTTGAAGAAACTGAGCCATGCGGGACTGGTCATTCCCTTCCATGCCTCGAAAACCTCTTGATAGCTTTTTTCGTCGAACTGCATGCAGATACGTTCAAGCTCGTTCATTGAGATGTTCCCATCAATGCCTGAAGCACAAAGCATCATGAAAATCTCAAATTTCTCTTTGGTAAGGTTTTTAATCATAGGCGTATAATTTTGTCGGTAATATTTCAAACGGTTTTTTCTTTTCCGTGACAAAAATAGGAAATAAAAGCATACCTTTGCAGCAAATTTCAAATTTTATGAGAAAAAATATCCTAATCGCCATTTTTTGCCTGCTAAACGGCGTGGCAATGGCCCAAGAAAAATGTTATTGGGTGTTCTTCACCGACAAAAACGACACCCAATTTGACCCCTATTCCTACTTCGATGCGAAAGCCATCGAGCGTTATCAGCAATGCGGGGCCGACCTCTACGACATCAGCAACTATCCGCTGAACAACTCGTATGTGAATGCAGTAAACGGCTATTCCTCAGAGGTTTTCGGCGAGTCACGCTGGCTCAATGCCGTGGGCATCATGGCCACCGACGACAATGCCAACCGCATCGCCCAACTGCCTTTCGTGGAACGTGTGCAAGAGATTGTTTCTGATGGAACAATGGCATCCAACCCGTCATTGCGAGGAGGCACGACGAAGCAATCCACACTTGACGATTCTGGATTGCTCCGCTGCGCTCGCAATGACGATGAGGAGACCAACAAAGACGTGTTGACTGACCAACTAAAGCGCTTCGGCGGACAACATTTCGTCGACAAAGGCATCAACGGCAAGGGGATGCGCATCTGCGTGATGGACGGCGGCTTCCCGAAAGTGGACACCCACCCCGCTTTCAAGCATCTGCGCGACAACCACCAGATTATCAAGACCTACAACTTCCCCAACCGCAAGGAAGACGTCTACGGCTGGAACACTCACGGCACCATGGTGCTGAGCTGCATCGCAGGCATCAACGAGGATGGACAGATGATGGGTCTGGCCACAGGAGCCGAGTTCCTCCTCGCCCGCACCGAAATCGAACCTGAACCCTTTAAAGAAGAGGTGTGGTGGGCTCAAGGTGCCGAATGGGCCGACAAAAACGGCGCCAACATCATCAACAGCTCGTTGGGCTACG
>CAMUYT010000204.1 GCA_947164955.1 uncultured Bacteroidales bacterium
GTGCAAAAGTACAGCTTTTTCCTTTACGCGCAATGCTTTTTTTCATCTTTTTTTCTTCTTTTCCGCAACCGCCTGTGTCACAGGAAGAAAAATTTAATCGAACAACAATTCTCTCATGACTCTGACACCTTATTAATATAAGAGATTGTGAAATGACCTGCTACATTGCTCACTTTATACGAAGTTGTTCGCGGTTAATAACGTAGAGTGTCTTGTCTTTGATGCTATAGATTTCGGATTCCGTACAATATAAATCATGAAAATTGAGTGTGGCCACTTCATGCCCAGAGGCGTCGACCACGATAATCTGGCCTCCTTTGCTGAAATAACGAAGGCCGTCCAACTCACAATTCAACATGTATAAATCTTCATACGGCTGATATCCCACCTTAACCAAGTTGCCGTTAAGATGCAGCACTCCTTTATCGCAAGCGATGAAAATGCCCGTGGTATCGCTTTCATGCAGGCTGACCCAAGTCGTGTCGGACCTTGTATAGGCTAACGACCCGACGAAACTACCCACCAGACCTACAGCATCACCGGCAGCTTCATAAATCGCCGAAGACAAGTCGCGCTTATCCATGAGATCTCCCGTCATAATATCATATTTCTCGATGGTTTGGCTGTTGCGACGGCCACTAAAAAAGCGATGGCCACTAACAATGAGATACACCGCGTTGCCAACCCATTCAACATCATCGATGACATCGGTATGTCGATCACGTTCGTGGATATAACATAATTTACCGGTCTTCCGCATAAAGCCTGCGATGAACGGCTTCCCATAAGCTACTGGCAGTGCATGGTAAGGTGAAGGGTAGCACTCTGCGTATCCTTGGTTGACAAGTAACACCCTGTTTTTGTCATATGCTACCAAAGAATGACTGGTCTTAAGACTAGGCAACCCTGTCTCCCAAACCATATTGCCGTCATAGTCAAAACATCTTAAATATTCAGCATCTGCAATATAAATGGCATTGGTATCGAAGGCAGGACTAGAAACCACTTTCGCGGGATAGTATGTATAACCGCCAGCATAATACGACCGACGTGTGTCGAGATGGGCATCCCAACCCGATCCATCGTTTATGTTGATGGCGTGAAGGCCATTACCTTCAAAGAGCAAAGTGGAGTCATCAAGATTGCGTATATAATACATTTCTTCCGTAGAATTGAGGTCGGGTCGGATCCAACGCACCTCATTGGTCTTCAAGTCGACCATGCGGAAATCGCGGGTACCTCTTCGAAAGGCCCATTTGCTCCGATCGGTGGCGCACACAAGCCAGCCCTCCTCACTATTGACGACGAAGGGACGCACACGACGACCAAGAATGAACAATGGGTTGCCCGTTTGAAGGTCAAGCAAACTATAGTCTTTCCCTTCCCTATAAAACACATATTCACCATGTTTGGACAGGCCGCCCTCTCTCAAATTGATTGTCTTACGCCAATTGGCTGTATGGTTCTCTAAATCATAGAGCACCATGGTCCTTCTGTATAGGTTTTTTCGCGTCATTGGCTTCTGTTCCGGATCCCAAAGGGTAAGTAGAGCCGTATTGGTCAAAGAGTCAAAACCAGCATGATAGATAACATCTTCAAAGGTCTCCTTGTAGGCCACAATATCCCGATTGGTCAACATGTTACGGCCAACCACCTCATAAGAGCCGCCTCCCATAGGCACTATTTGGGCCTGCATAAAACAAGTCGAGGCCAAAGCCAGCAAAGACAAGGCAAAATGTTTCATTTTCATAGGTTATACAATTTGCCGCAAAGATAAAGAAAAAAAAGAAACGCAAGAATTCAGCTCAAGCAATTTCTCCGCAGCAATCAAAATAATCCGCCTGAGTGATTTTGACTTGGTAGAATTGCCCAATCTGTAATTCCTTATCGGCGGCAATGAGAATCTCATCATCCACCTCTGGGGAATCGTACTGGCTGCGGCCAATATAATAGTCGCCTTCAAGACGGTCAACGAGCACCTTCTCAATCTTTCCGACACGCTTTGCATTGATTTCCAAAGAAATATCCTGCTGGATTGCCATCAGTTTCTCTACACGTTCCTGTTTCACCTCATCGGGAACATCATTGGGCATGTCGTAGGCTGCCGTGCCTTCCTCGGGCGAGAAAGCGAACGCGCCCGCCCTCTCGAAACGCATGTCTTTGACGAACTGGCAAAGCTCTTCGAAATCCTCTTCTGTTTCCCCAGGAAAACCAACAATGAAAGTGGTACGGAAGGCAATGTCGGGGACGTGACGACGCACATTTTGGACAAAGCCAATCGTTTGCTCGCGGTCCACACCGCGGCGCATGTCTTTTAATATATGTGTGCTGATGTGCTGCAATGGCAGGTCGATGTAATGACAAATCTTGGGATTCTCGCGCATCAAGTCAAGGAGCTCATCTGGGAAGCCGAGCGGATAACCATAGTGCAAGCGAATCCACTCAAAACCGTCAATTTCGCACAAGGCTTTCACCAATTCCACAATGTGGGACTTACCGTCGATGTCGTGGCCATAATAAGTCAGGTCCTGGGCGATAAGAATGAGTTCCTTCACGCCTTGTTTGGCCAAACCTCTCGCCTCTTCCAACAAATCGGCCATTGGCACGCTGACGTGGCCGCCACGGATGAGCGGGATGGCACAGAAAGCACAACGGCGGTTGCAGCCTTCCGAGATCTTCAGATAAGCGTAATGTTTCGGGGTGGACAGCACGCGACGGCTGCAATAGTCAGGCTGCACCTCCTCTTTCAGTAGGTCGGCAGCGATGAGATTGACGCTCTCCACTCCATAGAAAGCATCCACCTCATGGATCTCCGCTTGCAGGTCTTTCTTGAACCTTTGCGAGAGGCATCCCGTGACATACAGTTTCTTGATCTTGCCTTGCTTGCGCAGTTCGGCATATTCCAAAATGGTGTCCACCGACTCCTCTTGCGCGTCGCCGATGAAGCCACAAGTGTTGATGATAACCACGTCGGAGCGACGTTCGTCGTCATGACGTATCACATAACGGTGTTCCAGCAATGCAGCCAAATGCTCCGAGTCAACTTTATTTTTGGAGCAACCGAGAGTGACGATATTTAAAGTGGGCCTACGCATTATTCAAACAGCGAATCCACAAACGCCTTCCTGTCGAAGACCTGCAAATGGTCGATGCCTTCGCCGACGCCGATGTATTTGACCGGGATCTTGAACTGGTCGGAGATACCGATGACCACACCGCCCTTGGCGGTGCCATCCAACTTGGTCAATGCCAAAGCATTAACCTCAGTAGCGGCAGTGAACTGCTTGGCTTGTTCGATGGCATTTTGGCCAGTAGACGCATCGAGAACGAGTAAAATCTCATGCGGTGCGTCGGGAACAACTTTTTGCATCACAGTCTTGATCTTGGTCAGCTCGCGCATGAGGTTGACCTTGTTGTGCAGACGTCCAG
>CAMUYT010000205.1 GCA_947164955.1 uncultured Bacteroidales bacterium
TTCTGCCTCTTCGACACCAAGGAGACCTCCTACTCCACCGTCGACCCGAGCTGCCCGTTCTCGAAGAATCCCAAGGCCGACATCACCGGCGAGGTGGTGAAAGCCTTCCGCGAAAAAGGACTCTGGACGGGCCTCTACTTCTCGAAACCCGACTGGCACTGCGACGACTATTGGGCGCACGAATGGGCCACCCCCGACCGCAATGTCAACTACGACCCGACGACCATGCCCGAGCGCTTTGAGAAATACAAGCAATTCACCCACAGACAGATACATGAACTCACCCACAACTATGGCGACATTGACATCCTATGGCTCGACGGCGGCTGGGTGCGTCCCAAATGGAGCGTAAACGAGGAAACGCGTCCGTGGCTCGGCTGCCAAGGCTACATCCAAGACATTAATATGAAAGAGGTGGCCGCCATCGCCCGCGAGAACAACCCCGACCTCATCATCGTCGACCGCTCGGTGGGTGGCAAGTACGAAAACTACCAAACCCCTGAACAGCAGGTGCCCGACTCGCTCCTGCCCTATCCCTGGGAGACCTGCATGTCGATGGGCGACTCGTGGTCATACGTCTCCACCGACAAATACAAGAGCACCAACAAGTTAATTCATTTGCTCTGCGATGTGGTGGCCAAAGGCGGCAACTTCCTCCTCAACGTGGGCCCCGATGCCGACGGCAACCTGCCCGACACGGCCCTGCTCCGCATGAAGGAAATCGGCGAGTGGATGAAGGTGAACGGCGAAGCCATCTACGGCACACGACCCGTCTATCCCTTCACTTACGGCAAGTTCCGCTTCACGCAAAAGGACGACAAGGTGTATGCCATTTTCCTCTTGGACGAACAGGAAAGCCCTGTGCCTGAGACATATTGGTTTGACTTCAACGGTGCGGACAAGCCGTCCGCAAGCTTGAGGACGGGAAAAATCAAAGTGCTGGGCAACAACAAGAAAGCCACCCTCAGCAAAGAGGCCGATGGTCGCTATCGCATCGACTTCCCTAGCAGCTTTGAAATGCCCCATGCCGTGGTGTTTGAAATAAAAACGCGGAAATAATTCCGCAGTTTTTACGATTTTTGAGGAAATAATTCCGCAATTTCCCGAAGTCGGCAACATCCGCGAGACGTTCTTCCTCTCGCAAATGCAAGTCAACCATGAAGTTTTCGCTTCAAAAGCTGCCGATTTCCTCATCAACGGGAAGACCTTCGAAGTGGGCGGGAAGAGCAAAAGTAAGAGACAAATCGCCGATGTGAAAGATGCCTTCATCGTGAAAGACGACATCGAATACGGCTACGAGAACATTATCCCGCTGTGGCATTTCGGGATGAATTATTGAGCTACAATTTCATCAAGGTCCTATCCTACCACAATATTCACGATCTTCTTCGGCACGAAAATCACCTTCTTCACCTGTTTGCCCTCAATCCACTTGGCTGACTCGGGAGCGGCAAGCACGGCGGCCTGCACTTCGTCGGCACCCATCGTGACGGGCAACTCCATCGAGAAGCGCATCTTACCGTTGAAGCTGATAGGATAGCTGAAGCTGTTCTCCACGGTCTTGCTCTCGTCGTAAACAGGGAATGGGGCATTGACCACCGAAGTATCGTGACCCAGCAAGTGCCACAGCTCCTCAGCGATATGCGGTGCGTATGGCGAAATCATAATGGCCAATGGGTCGAGGATTTCGCGTTTGTTGCACTTGAGGTCGGCAAGTTCGTTGACGCAAATCATGAAGGCCGAAACCACCGTGTTGAACGAGATGCTCTCGATGCCTTCCTCCTCCTTCTTGATGAGCTTGTGCAGGCTCTTCAACTCGGGCGCAGTGGCAGGCTCGTCGCTGACGCAGAACTCGTTGTTCTCGTCGTGATAGAGTCGCCACAACTTGCGCACGAAACGGAAAGTGCCTTCGATGCCCTGCGTGTCCCATGGCTTGGATTGCTCCAAGGGGCCGAGGAACATCTCATAAAGACGAAGTGTGTCGGCGCCATATTTCTCCACCAAGTCGTCGGGGTTCTGCACGTTGTATTTCGACTTCGACATCTTCTCAATCTCGTTGCCGCAAACGAAAACCTCATTGCCATCCTTGTCCTTTTCCTTGATGAAGTGGGCATCGTGGAGGTCGTCACGCCACTGGCGGAAAGCCTCTATGTCTAGGATGTCGTTGCGGACCATGTTGATGTCCACATGAATCGGGTCACTGAACTGTTCGCGGTCAGGGATGTTTTTGGAAACAAAGATGGGCCCACGACGGTATTCCTCGCCATCGACGAAAGTCGGAACCTCCTTGCCTTCAATCAATTGCTTGATTTTGTGTTCAACAATATGCGTGCCATTCCTATAGTCATTCACAACATCAATATTCGGCACCAGCAACAGTTTATAGCCCTTTTCGTCGGCATAATCTTGCCAGGCCTCGGCCACCTTCTCGAGATTGCCCATTCGGTTGATTTCGATGAGGATCCCTTTCTCCGGGCAGAAGAAGTCGAACTGACGGCGACCGTCCTTGAAGCCCTTGACGAATTCCACGCCCAACCGCTTGTCCTTGATGATGTTCCACACATCGTATTCGCACATCTTCTCCAAATTGACACGATAAGCAAAACTTGAACGGCCTTGAATCATACCCTGGTTGATCATGCGCTGGAACGGCTCGTCCTTGCAAGCCAAACCAATGTCATGCAGGAACTTGCACCAGAAACGGCTGTAAATCAAGTGACCTGTGGCATGTTCGGCACCACCGATATATAGGTCGACGTTCTGCCAATAGTCGTTGGCCTCGCGGCTGAAGTATTCTTTATCGTTGTGCGGGTCCTCATAGCGGAAATAATAGCCACTCGAACCGGCAAAGCCCGGCATCGTGTTGGTCTCGATGGGATAGCCCTCCTCCGTCACCCAGTTCTTGGCACGAGCCAAAGGCGGCTCGCCGGTCTCTGTGGGTTTGTATTCGCTGATGGCAGGCAACTCAAGTGGCAACTTCGACTCGTCCATGGCATAAGGCATGCCTTCCTTGTAATAAATCGGGAACGGCTCGCCCCAATAGCGCTGGCGACTGAAGATGGCGTCGCGCAGGCGGTAGTTGGTCTTGCCCGTGCCCACGCCGAGTTTTTCAAGCTCCTCAATCATGCGGGCAATGGCTTTCTTGACGGTCAGGCCGTTCAAGAAACCCGAATTGACGAGTTCGCCATCTTTGGCATCGAAGCTTTCTTCCCACGTGGCGGGGTCGGTCGGCTCAGTGCCGGGTTTCTTCACCACTTGGATGATAGGCAGGTTGAAATGACGGGCAAAGGCGAAGTCGCGGCTGTCGTGGGCAGGCACGGCCATGATGGCACCCGTAC
>CAMUYT010000206.1 GCA_947164955.1 uncultured Bacteroidales bacterium
GTGAGCGGTCGCGGCTGGTACCAGGAATGGGGCAAGGAACCCGTCGAGCTGAAGCCGGGCGTGGTCGTCGCTGTCCCCGAAGGCGTGAAGCACTGGCACGGCGCCGCCGCCGACTCGTGGATGCAACACCTGACCTATCATTCCGATGCCAAGCCAGGAAACAGCAACGAATGGCTTGAGCCTGTGGATGACGAATGGTATGGGAAGCTGAAATGATTCAATATAAACCACTAAGACAATCCGCGAAACACCCACCTCATTTCGCGGTTTTTTCATACCTTTGCACCATGAGAAAACTACTGATGGTATTGACACTATTCTGCTCGTTCGGCCTATGTGGGCAAAGCATCGACACGGTTTCCATCCGAGCCGCCGTCAAGAGACAAATGACGGATTATCCCTTGTCGACCTTGCAGGACGTTTACAAGAGCTTCTACCAAGAGCATTTCGGCCCGGGCCACATGATCAGCGACACGACTTCGGTACGCCGCTATCTGCTCCACGAACTCTCAGAAATGGAAGAAACCGCCACACCTTATTATTATGAGCCGACAGGCAGCCAAGGTGCCTACGTCCGCGTGTATCTCTCCGCCGTCGCCGACAGCCTGATAACCAGCGAGCAACTCTTGGAGGCCTTCGTCGAAAGCGCCAATTCGTGGCAGAAGCCCGATGCCGAATGGGGCGACAAATGGCAGGCCATCGTCAAGGTCGTCAAGGAAAACGGGATGGAAATGGATGGTTTTGACACCGACCTCCCCTTGCTGAACGAAGCCGCCCGAAACAGCCAAGCCGTGCATCACAGTCGCCGCTACAACGAGGCCTATCACCCGCATTATCGCATCGTGGAGCGCAGGATTTTCGAGGAAAGGCTGCTACCGCTGATTTCAAAGTGACACAGCTTCAGCAGGAATCCTGAAGACGCAAGGACCATGTGCCATTCCATCCGTAAAAAGTGAAAATTTCCCCGAAATCCGTGAAACACGGGCTTCGGGGATTTGGCGTATTTTTGCAACGTAATCAAAATCTCATCAAAATGAAAAAACTGTCAATCATCGCAGCATTGGCCATGGTGAGCCAAATCGACAAATGGCTGAAGGAAATCGGGTACTAACCAAAGAAAAAAAGCATAATAATGAAATATACAAATTTAGGAAAGACAGACATCCAGGTATCGCGCATCTGCGTAGGCTGCATGTCATACGGGAAGCCGACTGAGGACTTCCATCTTTGGACGCTTGGCGAGGATGAGACCAAGCAAATGGTGAAGCACGCCCTTGACTTAGGCGTCAACTTTTTCGACACCGCCAACTGTTATTCACACGGCACAAGTGAAGAGTATCTTGGATCGGCCATCAAGCAACTTGGGGTAAAACGCGAGGATGTGGTACTTGCCTCAAAGGTCTATTTCAACGAAGGCTTCCTTTCGCGTGAGGCCATCATGCGCGAGATTGACGGAACTTTACGACGTCTCCAAACCGACTACCTCGACCTTTACCAAATCCACCGTTTCGATTATTCGACGCCCATTGAAGAGACCATGGAAGCGCTCGACGCATTGGTAAAGTCGGGCAAGGTCAGGGCTATTGGAGCTTCAGCCATGTACGGCTATCAGTTCCATAACATGCAGATTTGCGCCGAAAGGAACGGCTTGACGCTCTTCTCGACCCTCCAAAACCATTACAACCTGATCTATCGTGAAGACGAGCGCGAGTTGATACCCATCGCGGAGCAATACAGCGTGTCGCGCATCCCCTATTCGCCATTGGCTGGCGGTCACCTGTCGCACCGTGGCTGGGAAAGCGGCACCAAGCGTAGCGATACCGACAAGACCATCCGCAGCAAGTACGACCACGCGAAAGAGAACGACTTGGAAATCATCGGTCGTGTGGCTGAGTTGTCAGATCGATTAGGCGTGTCGATGTCGCAGGTCGCATTGGCCTGGCAGTTCAAGCGTGGTGTGGCGGCTCCCATCGTCGGCGCCACCAATGCCAAGCACTTCGACGACGCAGTGAAGGCCGTTGACCTCACCCTCAGCGACGAAGAGGCCGCTTTCATCGAAGCGCCATACAAAGCACACGAAATCGTCGGTGCCATCAGCGCAAACATGACATTGTAGGATAAATTGCGGTTTTTTCGTTTCTTTGCATCAATATTGTCTAAAACGCAAAACTATGGAATACATCAAACTGTCAAACGGAGTGGAAATGCCGCTCCTCGGCTACGGGGTGTTTCTCGTCAGCCCTCAAGAATGTGAACGCTGCGTCAGCGACGCGCTGAGCGTCGGCTACCGCCTCATCGACACGGCTCAGGCCTACTTCAACGAAGAAGGCGTGGGCAACGCCTGGCGCAAGAGCGGACTGAAACGCGAAGATCTCTTCCTCGTCACCAAGGTGTGGATCTCGAACGCCGGCGAAGAGAAAGCCGCCAAGAGCATTGACGAGAGCCTCCGCAAGCTGCAAACCGACTACATCGACCTGCTGCTCATCCACCAGGCCTACGGCGACGTGTTCGGCTCGTGGCGGGCGATGGAGAAAGCCTACAAAGACGGCAAGGTCCGTGCCATCGGCGTGAGCAACTTCCAGGAAGCCCGTTTCTTCGACTTCGCGCATTATGTCGACACCAAGCCGATGGTCAACCAGCTGCAATGCAACGCAATGATACAGCAGCGCGGCATCGAGCCTACGCTCAACGAGTTCGGCACCAAGATGATGGCTTGGGGTCCCCTCGGCGGTCAAGGCGTCGACGGCATCATCAAGAGCGAACTGTTGGGCGGCATCGGGGCCAAGTATGGCAAGACCGCCTCGCAAGTGGCCTTGCGTTGGCTCACGCAACGCGGCATCGTGGCCATCCCGAAGTCGAGCCACAAGGAACGCATGGCGCAGAACTTAGACATCTTCGACTTCAGCCTCACCGACGACGAAATGGCCCAAATCGCCACGATGAACCAACACGACACGGGTGTCATCAACTTCAACGACATGCAGTTCGTGAAGCACTTGATTGAGACTTATGGATGAGCTTGGCCTTACTTCCTCTTTAGGTACTTATTTATTAATCTAAAATTCAAATAATTATGAAGAAAAACACAAAGATTTGGCTCGTCATTAC
>CAMUYT010000207.1 GCA_947164955.1 uncultured Bacteroidales bacterium
ACATTGCCCATCGTGAGTTGGGCAAAGATGTTGTCGTTGATGTGCGTGATTTGCGCGGCCTCGCCCGTGGTGGGGTCGACGCTGAAGAGCTCCGTCGGGTGGCTCATCGACTGGCGACCGGCAATCAGTTTGTCACCGCTGAAGTGTACGGAGACGTAGTTGTGCTTGCCATCCGTCAGCTTCTTGATTTCACCGTTTTCGAGGCTGAGGGCGTAGAGTTGGTCGGTGGCGTACTTGTCGCTGATGAAGTAGAGCGTCTTGCTGTCGTCAGCCCAGCTGAAGCCCGTGCAGCATTGGTCGAAGCGGGCGGAGTAGTCGGTCTTTTCGCCGGTTTCGAGGTTCATCACGAAGAGGCGTTGCTTGTCGCTCTCGTAGCCGTCACGCTCCATACTCTCCCAGGCCATCCATTTGCCGTCGGGTGAGATGACGGGGTTGAGGTCGTAGCCCATCATGCCTTCGGTGAGGTTCTTGCACTCGCCGCTCTGGATGATGTATTGGTAGATGTCGGAATTGGTCGAAAGGGCGTAGTCCTTGCCCACTTTCTTGCGGCAGCAGTAGACGAAACTCTTGCCGTCAGGCAGCCATTGCACCTGCTCCATGCCACCGAAGGGACGCAGCGGGGCTTCCCATTGTTCGCCTTGCATGGCGTCAAACGAGGCCTCGATCTTGCCGCTGCTGAAGTTGCCCACGAAGATGTGGCCGTAGGTGTCGACCCAGTGGTCCCAGTGGCGGTACATCAGGTCGTTCATGATGCGGCCCGACGATTTGTCGAGGTCGGGATAGATGTCGGCCACGGTCTCTTTCAGTTTCACTTCCTTGGTGAAGAGCACCTGGGCGCAGTCGGGCGAGTAGAGGAACCCGTTGATGTCGTCCTTCTCGCTGGAGACGCATTGCAGGCCCGTGCCGTCGGGGTTCACTTCCCACATTTGCATGACGTCGTCTTTCGGGGCGAGGAAGCCGATTTTCTTGCCGTCGGGGCGCCATTGCGGGCTGTATTGGCTGTCGTTGCTTACCACTAATACCTTGTTGTCGCTGCCGTCGGCGTTCATTATATATAAGGTGGAGCCGCTGCGGTTTTCGGCCACGCTGTAGTAGGTGACGGCGTAGACGATTTTCGAGTGGTCGGGCGAGATGCTGTAGTCGCCGATGCGGCCCATGCTCCAGAGCACTTCGGGCGTCATGATGTCCGACTTCAGGGTGAGTTCTTTCGGCCCGATTTTGTCTTTGCCTTTCGGCTCAGTTGTCGGTTTTTCAGGCTGTTGTGTGTTGCACGATACGATTGTACAAGTGATCATGGCTAACAGGAAAAGTTTGTTTTTTCTCATATTTGATAGGGTTTAGGAATTTGGCGGTAAAATTAGGGAATAATATAATATGTGGGACTAACGGATGGCTTTTTTTGTCGGCGAGGGTTTACACCGCCCGCCTACGAGGCTGTCACCCCTTCGGGGTTCCTATGTGCCGCGAAGTCCCGAAGGGACGGCAGCACCCAGGCAGATGGTGTGAACCTCTGCCGAAAATTCCAATTTTTCAAAAAGTCCCTTGAAAAAGTGTCAAAATACTTGCAAAAGTCCCTTGAAAAAGTGTATCTTTGCAGCTTCATTCCTATAATGGAGATTGAATTTTGAATCTTAAATCTTTGAATTTTAAATCATTAAATCACAGAATACTATGTTAAGTCAAGATGTAAAGATTGGAAGCGCTGTCCGTTTGGATGGAAAGATTTATTTCTGCATTGACTTCCAACACGTTAAGCCTGGCAAGGGCAACACTATCATGCGTATCAAACTGAAGGACGTGCTGAGCGGCAACGTGCTCGAAAAGCGCTTCGACATTGGTGTGAAGCTCGAAGACGTCCGCGTTGAGCACCGTCCCCACCAGTACCTCTACAAGGAAGGCGAGGACTACATCTTCATGAACACCGAGACCTACGACCAGATTCCGATTCCTGGTGACAACATCACGGGTGTGAAGTTCATGAAGGAAAACGACGAAGTCGATGTTGTGGTTGATGCTAGCACCGAGACCATCCTCTTTGCCGAAATGCCGGTGAAGACCGTGCTGAAGGTGACCTACACCGAGCCTGGCGAGAAGGGCAACACCGCCACCAACGCCTTGAAGGAAGCCACTGTCGAGACGGGCGCCATGGTGCGCGTGCCGTTGTTCATCAACACTGACGACATGATCCGCGTCGACACTCGCACGGGCGAATATTGCGAACGCGTGAAGGCCTAAACAATGGCATAGCAAAGCATAAAAAAGCGCAAAGTTGTTGACTTTGCGCTTTTTTTGTATTTTTGCGCTATCATTTTATAACCTCATTTCGATGAAAATCCAGAAGTCTACTTTAAAAACCATAGCGGAACTTATTGGTGCAAAATTTGTTGGCGACCCGAAGTTCCCTATCACAGGCCTCAATGAAATCCACAAGGTGGAGGCGGGCGACATCACCTTTGTCGACCACCCGAAATACTATGCCAAGGCACTCAATTCGGCGGCCACGGTGGTCCTTATTAATAAAGAGGTGGATTGCCCTGAAGGGAAGGCCTTGCTCTTGCACCCCGACCCGTTTGATGCGTTCATCCGCTTAATGCGACATTTTCGTCCCTTCGAACCGCAAACCATGCCTATCAGCGATTCAGCCGAGATAGGGGAGGGCACGCTCGTCATGCCGGGGAGCTTCGTCGGCCACCATACCGTCATCGGGAAGAACTGTCTCATCCATCCCAACGTGACCATATACGACCATTGTGTGATTGGCGACAATGTCATCATCCATTCAGGTAGCGTCATTGGGGCCGACGGCTATTATTTCCAGCGCCGCAACGAAGGCTTCAAAAAGTTTGAGTCGTTTGGTCGCGTCGTCATCGCCAATGATGTGGAAATCGGGGCCTTGTGCAGCATCGACCGTGGTGTTACTTCGGATACCATCATCGAGAGCGGCACCAAGCTCGACAACCACTGCCAGATCGGACACGACAGTTACATCGGCCACAACTGCCTTATCGGAGCCCATGCCGCCATCGCTGGCGTGACGCGCATTGAGGACGATGTCATCCTTTGGGGCCGTGTTTGCGTCAACAAGGACTTGGTCATCG
>CAMUYT010000208.1 GCA_947164955.1 uncultured Bacteroidales bacterium
GGATGTTCTTCATGCTCACGGGCTGGCCGCCAACGGTGTTGTTGGTCACGGTGAGAACCATGAAAGGCACATTGCCTTTGTTTTCTTGCAACACCTTTTCGAGCTTTTCGAGGCTGACGTTGCCCTTGAAGGGAACTTCAAGCTGGGTGTCGTAGGCCTCGGGCACGGTGACGTCGATGGCGAAGGCCTTGCGGCTCTCGATGTGACCCTTGGTGGTGTCGAAGTGGGCATTGCCGGGGACGACCATGCCAGGCTTCACCAAGTAGCTGAACAGCACATTCTCGGCTGCACGGCCTTGGTGAGTGGGGATGACGTACTCAAAACCAGTGAGTTCGGTGATGGTGTCCTTCATGTGATAGAACGAGCGGGCGCCGCCGTAGCTCTCGTCGCCTTGCATCATGGCGGCCCATTGACGGTCGCTCATGGCGCCGGTGCCGCTGTCGGTCAGCAGGTCGATGTAGACATAGTCGCTCTTCAGCATGAAGACGTTCTGGTGGGCTTCGTTGAGCCACTTTTCGCGTTGTTCGCGGGTGGATTTCTTAATGGGTTCAACCATCTTGATTTTCCACGCTTCTGCAAATGGTAATTCCATGATTTATTGATTTAAGGATTTAATATTTAAAGATTTAAAAAATTAAGGATTCAAGATTTAAAGATTCGGTTGGATGGTGTTTTTTGACTTGGGACGTAAGACGCAGGATTACGAGACGCGAAACGCGAGACCCTTAGGCGCAAGGACTTATGTCGACCGCTCCGTCCCTACGGGACTTCTCAGAAACGGTCGCGTTCCTTGACGTTGAGGTATACCATATTACCAAAGATGTTACGCATATTAATAATAGGTGCTTCAAAAAACGGTTCAAAGGTAGGGATTTTTTGTGAGACGCAAGCCGAAAATGCCGAAAATTTCACCCATCCCCAACAATTAATGATTAAGGAAGTGATAAAATCCCAAAATGTAGGGATTCCACAGGTCGGAGAAAGGCTGTTATTTTGCATCCAGATTTTTGTCATACTGTAAATGAATTTTTGAGTTAGTTTTTAGTCGTGCGAGATGGGTTGTCCCCACCTCGCACGATTGTTTTTGGCATCCTCACAAATAACGATAAGCGTTTCTGAAAATAGCCATTTGTGGGGATTTGGACTGTTAGGACAAAATCGGACTTTTGCAGGCGAAATTAGAGTAAAAGCGTTCGTTATGAAACTGAAAACAATAGCAAAATGTGCCGTTTTGGGTTTGGCTTTGAGTGCCATGCCAATGCAGGCGCAAAACAACAATGCCGATTCAACCAAATTCCTCTCCCTATCGCGCCTCACAGTAGGCGGCTACGGAGAGGCAGTTTACACCCGTAACTTCTACAGCGACAACATGTTCCGATATTCCCATGCCGACCGGTATAAAGACGCCAAAGGCCATGGTCGCGTCGACTTGCCCCACGTGGTCATCAACCTGGGATACGACTTCGGCAAAGGCTGGAGCATGGGCAGCGAAATCGAGTTTGAGCACGGCGGCAGCGAAGTGGCCGTGGAAGTGGAAGCCGAGGAAACCGGCGAGTTCGAACACGAGATAGAGCGCGGTGGCGAAGTGGCGTTGGAACAGTTCTGGATCCAGAAATCGTTTGGCAAGGGCTTCAACATCCGCTTGGGACACATCATCGTGCCCGTCGGGCAGACCAACTTCGCCCACGAGCCTAACCGCTTCTTCACCTGCTACCGTCCCGAAGGTGAGTTCAACATGATGCCCTGCACCTGGCACGAAACGGGCATCAGCCTATGGGGAAAGGTGGGCGACTGGCGCTACGAGGCCATGGTCATCCCCGCCTTGAACTCCAATATGTTCAACAATGCCAATTGGGTGAAAAACGGATCGGCCTCAGCATACGAGTTCCGCGTGGCCAACCATCTCGCAGGAGCCGCACGCATCGACAACTACTCGGTCAAGAACCTGCACATCGGCGTGAGCGGCTATGTCGGCAACACCTTTAATAATGACATCGTCACCACCGAGTTTTCGGAGACGAGCCAATACAAGGACGTGAAAGGCACCGTCGTCATTGGCACGGCCGAGTTCGACTACAAAGCCCATGGCCTCATCGTTCGCGGCAACTTCGACTATGGTTATTTGAGCGACGCCAACCTCATCTCGTCGTGGAACAAGAACCAAAACCACCAGAGCTTCTCGCCCTATCCACGCACATTGGTCGGCGAGAAAGCCATTGCCTACGGTGGCGAAATCGGCTACGACATCTTCCATCCCATGAAGCTCAAAAACGACCAAAAGCTCTACCTCTTTGGCCGCTACGACTACTACGACACTTACATCCCTACCGCCACCGCGCTGACCGACTACCAATGGACCGACCGCCACGTGATGACCCTCGGCGTGAATTATTATCCCATCAAGCAGGTCGTCGTCAAGGCGGAGTTCGCCAAGCGCTTCCTCAAGGAGCAATACAATGACGAACCGATGTTTTCGCTCGGCGTGATGTATGCTGGGTTCTTTACGAAATAATGCGAGAAAACAAATCAACAAATTCAAAACACCAATAAAATCAACAAATTCAAAACACCAATAAAATGAAGAAACTATTCAAATCAGCAGCCCTTGTCGCTGCATCCATCATGTTGACAATGAGCGTCAGCTCGTGCAACAAAAACAACCAAGATGCCTCCGAAGAGGCCAACAAGGAAACCAAAGAGGCCATTGTGAAGCAATACCTCAACCACACCATCTACCCGACTTACGCCAAGTTGGCCAACGAGACCGACAAGCTCGTCGAGAACCTTGAAGCCTTGAAAGCCAACAAGACCCAAGCCAACGTGAACGCCGCTACCGTGACCTTCCTCGAAGCCCGCGCTTGGTGGGAAAAGAGCGAAGCCTTCCTGTTCGGTGCCGCCGGCGATTTCGGCATCGACCCGCACATCGACTCGTGGCCGCTCGACGAAGACGCCTTCAACAACCTGATGGCCAGTCCCAACATGATTGCCGCCCTCGCCAACGATGAAGACGGCATGGTGGCCGGCGAACAGCTCGGCAACGCCCTGCTCGGCTTC
>CAMUYT010000209.1 GCA_947164955.1 uncultured Bacteroidales bacterium
GGCGGCATCGACCTCTTCATGGGTGGCATCGGCCCTGATGGTCACATCGCCTTCAACGAACCGGGCAGTAGCCTCACCTCGCGCACTCGCGTGAAAACCCTTACTACTGACACCATCATCGCCAACTCACGATTCTTCGAGAATGATATAAATAAGGTGCCGAAAACCGCCCTCACCGTTGGCGTAGGCACAGTGATGGACAGCCGCGAGGTGATGATTTTGGCTAACGGTCACGGCAAGGCCCGCGCTTTGGCCCATGCCATCGAGGGTGCTGTCAGCCAAATGTGGACTGTGAGCGTACTACAGATGCATCCGAAGGGCATCATCGTTTGCGACGATGCGGCCTGCGACGAGCTCAAATACGGCACAGTCAAGTATTTCAAGGATATTGAAAAGAATAACATATAATGAAAAATTTTGCAATCATTGGCGTCGGTGGCTACATTGCTCCGCGCCACCTCAAAGCCATCAAAGACACAGGTAACAACCTTGTCTCCGCCTACGACAGGAGCGACAGTGTGGGCATCATGGACAGCTACTTCCCAAAGGCTGCCTTCTTCACCGAACAGGAGCTCTTCGACCGTCACAACACCAAGTTGCGCGACAGCGGTACCAACATCGATTATGTTACCGTTTGTACCCCCAACTACCTGCACGATGCTCACACGCGTTATGGCCTGCGCCTTGGAGCAGATGTCATCTGCGAGAAGCCCCTCGTGCTCAACCCTTGGAACATCGATGCTTTGCAGAAGGTGGAAGAACGCCAGGGCCATCGAGTCAACACCATCCTTCAGCTGCGTTTGCACGACAAGATTGTAGCCCTCAAGAAGAAAGTCGAGGAAGGGCCCAAGGACAAAATCTACGACATCGACCTGACCTATATCACCTCAAGAGGCAACTGGTATTATGCCTCATGGAAAGGCGACATCAACAAGAGCGGAGGCATCGCCACCAACATTGGCGTCCATTTCTACGACATGCTGAGCTGGATCTTCGGCGACGTGACGAAAAACATCGTCCATGTGGCCTCGCACGACCGTGTGGCTGGCTATCTCGAGCTGAAGCGCGCCCGTGTGCGCTATTTCCTCAGCATCAATGCCGATACCTTGCCCGAAAACGCCGTTGAAGGTGAGAAGCGCACCTACCGCACCATCATGATTGATGGCGAAGAGTTTGAGTTCAGCCAAGGCTTCACCGAACTGCACACCAAGAGTTATGAGAATATCCTTGCTGGTCACGGCTTTGGATTGGAAGATGCTCGTCGTTGCATCGAGATTGTCTACGAAATCCGTAACGCCAAGCCCGTTGGACTTATTGGCGACTATCATCCGATGGCCAAGCTGCCGCTGAGCGGGCATCCTTTTGGTTGGAAATAATTAAAAATCAAATATATAATGAAAGACACAAAGATTTGCGTCATTGGCCTCGGCTATGTAGGCCTGCCTTTGGCGCGCCTTTTTTCGACCAAGTTCGAAACCATTGGTTTTGATATGAACCAAGCCCGCGTCGACGCCCTTATGATGGGGCATGACGCTACCCTCGAAGTCAGCGACGAGTTGCTGCAAGAGGCTATCAACAAACACGGCTTCCGTTGCACTACCAACCTTGAGGAAATCAAGCAGTGCAATTTTTACGTTGTTGCCGTGCCCACCCCTGTCGATGCCGACAACCGCCCCGACCTGCGCCCCCTTTGGGGTGCCTCTGATACCGTCGGCAAGGTCATCTCGAAAGGCGATGTCGTGGTCTATGAGTCTACAGTCTATCCTGGTGTCACCGAGGAGGAATGTCTGCCTGTCGTGGAGCGCGTTAGTGGACTAAAGTTCAACGTCGATTTCTATGCTGGCTATTCACCTGAAAGGATCAACCCAGGCGACAAGCTGCACACGGTCGAGAAAATCAAGAAGGTGACCAGCGGTTCGACACCCGAAATTGCCGATTATGTAGACGCGGTTTACAACAGCGTCCTCGTCAATGGCACGCACAAAGCCCCGAGCATCAAGGTGGCCGAAGCCAGTAAGATTATCGAGAACTCGCAACGCGATGTCAACATCGCCTTTATGAACGAGTTAGCCAAGATTTTCAACGCTATGGGCATTGATACGCACGACGTCATCGAGGCGGCAAGCAGCAAGTGGAATTTCATCAAGCTGAGTCCAGGCTTGGTGGGCGGCCACTGCATCTCGGTCGACCCGTACTACCTCATCCAGAAAGCACAGGTCTACGGTGTGTTGCCCCGCGTGATGAGCAATGCCCGTCGTCTCAATGACGGCATGGGTGCCTACGTGGCCAACCAGACCATCAAGTGTATGAATAAGAAGGGCGTGCTGGTGAAAAATGCCAAGGTACTCATCCTCGGCGTCACTTTCAAAGAGAACTGCCCCGACATCCGCAACACCAAGGTAGTCGACATTTATAACACCTTGCGCGAGTATACGCCCAACATCACGGTTTACGACCCTTGGGCCAACGCCGAACATGTGTTCCAAGAGTATGGCGTTTCGGTGACCAACGAAATGCCTATGACGCAATTCGATGCTGTCATTTTGGCTGTGGCTCACAACGAGTTCTTGGAGCTCAATGTGAAGTCGTTCGTGAAGGAGGGTGGCGTCATCTATGACGTGAAGGGCATACTGCCAAGGGATATTATTGACGGAAGATTGTAATCAATAACTCGGCTTTGCCAATAATGGGGCATGCCCCGTTGTCGCTACCGCGAATGGCAAGCCCAACTGAACAACCGAACAACTAAACACTGTCAACCAAAATGAACATTGCAGTAGCAGGCACAGGCTACGTTGGCCTGAGCATCGCCACATTGTTGGCGCAACACAACCATGTGACCGCCGTCGACGTCATCCCTGAGAAAGTGGCCCTCATCAACCAACGCAAGTCGCCTATCCAAGACGAATACATTGAGAAATACTTGGCCGAGAAAGACCTCGACCTCACTGCCACCCTTGATGGCGCAGCGGCCTATAAAAATGCCGAGTTCGTCGTCATCGCCGCCCCCACCAACTA
>CAMUYT010000210.1 GCA_947164955.1 uncultured Bacteroidales bacterium
CCTCACAACGCGTTGAGGAAATCTTCATTGGTTTCATCCGATTGCTGCCCCAGCACTTTGTTGAACACCGCGACATCGGTTTCTATGCCTCAGCACTCAATATTTCGTCCGTCTATCTTTCTCGTGTCGTTCGCCAGGTCACGGGTCGCACTGTCGTGGACTATATCAACCAGATGATTGTGATGGAGGCCATGTTTTTGCTGCGCACCTCCACGATGAACATCGCCCAAATTGCTGACCACCTTCACTTTGCCGACACGCCGTCGTTCAGCAAGTTTTTCTCAAGACTGAAAGGCGTTTCGCCGAGGGGGTACAGGGCCGGAAGATAACTCTATGGCAACGAAATCGGCTGCACAAAAAGCCTTCCTCGAATGTGTGACATGACCGAGGGAAAAGCAATCAATATGTTGAATAAATAGTAAGGCTTGAATCTATCGCTCCCTGCGCTCAATCACTTTTTTGAGTTTGTATCGCTCGCCCGTCGACTTGCCGATGGCATCGATGAATTGCTGGTCATAGCCAGGGGTTTCGTAGCCCCAGCGTTGGAAGTTGCCGTCCTTGTCGACGCGTTTCACCACTTGGTCATTGTATTTCACAATCAGGTATTTGGCCAATTTGTCCCAGCGTTGCATCATGCGTTCTGCATAGGCAATGCTCTTGCGGTTGAGGTAGCTTTGGCGCTCGACGGGCATCATTTTTTCGATGGCGAGGAGCACGCTGTCCTGGTCGGCAAAATAATAGTCCTCCAGTTCGTTTTGCGCTTTGCGGAGGTCGCCGATCATCATCGAATAGCGTGGATATACCATGTTGGCCACCCAGTTGTTCATCCAGAAGGCCGACTGGTCGCTGAATTCGTTGCGCTGGTTGTTTTCGGGACGGAAGCAGTCGGGCACTTGCATGATGCAGCAGTAGAGCGGCACGTAGGCCACCATGTTGGCATCGTCGCAGTTGAACCAGGTGACGCCACCCACATCATTGGGCAGCCAGGAACGCATTTGGCAGGTCATCGTGAAGCCGCTCTGTTGCGTAGCGATGGGGCGTTCGCGGAAATACGGGATGCTGTCGCTGTCCTTGAAGTGCATCGGCAGCGGGCGGATGGGCATGCCCCAAGGACCGGTGGTCATGTCGGCGGTCATGTCCAAAGGCGTGCCTTCGAAATGGTCGCGCATGTCGGCTTGCAAGTCGCGCAACGAGAGCGGCTTGTCGGGCTTGATCCACAGCGGCAGGTGGTCGCATTGGTCGAAGTCGCCATTAATATAAGGTAGGTATTTGTCCATCTCCTCGTGGCTGTAGTGATGGCGGAAGAAGCTCCACACGCGGGCGTCGGCATAGCGGACGTTCTCGAAGTCGATGGGGCAGTAGGCATCGCGGAACGAGAAGTCCTCGTCCTTGCCCGAATAGAAGCCCCGTTCCTTGGCGAAGCTGATGACATCGGCGGCGTAGACGCATTCCACTTCGGGGCGGAAGATGTGTTTCAGGTTCTTGCTGCTGATGCTTTTCCGCAGACGGGCCGTCTGCTGGCTTTCTTGTGGGAACTGTCGGATGCGGCTCAGGTTGGCATGGGCGCAGATGCAGTCGTCGGGGATGCGCAGGGCCACCCAAACGGCGCCTTTGTTGCCTTCGCCCTTGCCGATGATTTCCATGATCCAGGCCTCGTTAGGGTCGCAGATGGTGATAGTCTCACCGCTGCTGTTGTAACCATATTCCTCAACAAGTTCGGCCATGCACTTGATGGCTTCGCGAGCGGTGGCAGAGCGTTGCAGGGCCAAGCGCATCAAACTGAAATAGTCGAGCAGGCCTTCGTGGTTGACGAGCTCCAGGCGTCCGTCGAAAGTCGTTTCTACGATGGTCACCTGTTTTTCGTTCATCAGTCCTACGACGTTGTAGGTGTAGTCCACCTGCTTCACGAATTGTCCTTCGTGCGAGGGCCCCCAGCCGTGGATGGGGATGAGTTCGCCAGGCTCATGCCGTCCTGGAGGGCTGTAGAACAGCGAACCCGCGAAGCCGAAGCCGTCGCAATTATAGGTGCACATCACGCTGCCGTCGGCACTGGCTTTCTTGCCCACGATGAGGTTGGTGCAGGCCCAAGCTGGAATCACGCAGAGGGCTAATATCAAGGTAAAAAGTTGCTTTTTCATTAGTTGAAATGGTATAATTATTGTTTTAAATAAGGTCTTGCAAAAGTACATTTTTTTACCTTTGCGGCCTAAAAATTACAGCGATGAAGAAAACATTTCTACTGAGAGCCTTGTTCTCTTTACTATTGGTTGTTTCAACTATATTATGTGTTGCCCAACCTCCAGATGGTGGTGGCCGTCATCCGGGCGGCAGACCTCCTGGGGGCCGACCTCCCTATGGCGGTGACCGCCAGTGGGGACAGACCGAAGGCCAGATGCCCACAGTGAAACAGAAGAAAAAAGTGAGGGAAGGGGATACCTTCACCGTGGTCGGACTGCTGCGCGATGCCAAGACCAACGAACTCTTGCCTTTCGTCAACCTCGCCGTGCTCGACTCGGTCGACAACGAGTTTGTGAAAGGCGGCATCACTAACATGGACGGTGCTTTCGAAATCAACCAGGTGCCGCAAGGTTCGTTCGTGCTGCGCGTGTCGGCCATTGGCTACGAGAGCTACACGCATCCCTTCAAGGTGACCAACAACGTTAATTTGGGGACTTTGCGCATCAATCCTGGGACGACAACGCTTGGCGAGGTGACCGTGGCCGCCGAACGTCCGCTTTATGCCATGGAAGGCGAGAAGCTGATTTACAACGTCAGCGAGGACCCGTCCATCCAAACGGGAACCACCGAGGATGCCTTGCAGAATGCGCCCGGCGTGGAAGTCGACGTGGAAGGCAACATCACTTTGAGAGGCGTTTCGAGCGTGGAGATTTGGGTCAACGACAAGCCCTCGAAACTCACCGAAGAGAACCTCAAGACCTATCTTCAGACCTTGCCCGCCAATGCCATCGCGCGTATCGAGACCATCACCAACCCGTCGG
>CAMUYT010000211.1 GCA_947164955.1 uncultured Bacteroidales bacterium
TTCCCCGAGCCGAAGCCGGCCTACAACACCGTGCTCACCATCATCAAAATCTTGGAGCGGAAGGGCTTCGTGACGCACGAGACCTTCTGTCGCGCCCACCGTTACCAGCCCACCATCAGCCGCGAGGAATACTCGCAACGCTACCTCGGCAGCGTGGTGGAACGCTATTTCAACAACTCGTATCTCGACCTCGTCTCGGCCTTCGCCAAAAAGGAGAACTTTAGCATCGAAGAGCTGGAGGAGATGAAGAAAGCCATCGACGAGGCCATCACCGCCGAAAAGAAATAAGCCATGAACGCACAGCAACTCATCATCGGTCATCTGTTGCCCATCGGGGCGGCCATCGCGGTGCTTTGGTTGGCCTATAGGCTGCTGTTTATCAATAGCAACCGATTGAGGTTCAACAGATTGTTCTTGCTCGCGGCGATGCTTTTCTCGTTGGTCTTGCCTTTGCTCGGTCTTTGGGTGGGCACGGAAGCGCCGCAGGTGGTCAGCCTAAAGCAGAACCTGTTTGGCGGCACGATGCTCGGCGAAATCGTTGTCACGCCTGACGGACAAACGGCATTGCCCGAAGCCGAAATCGTGGCCAATACAGCGGTGCAACCACAAATCTCGGTTTGGCAGGTGCTGGCCGTCATTTATTTAATAGGTGTGGGTGTCGCCGCGTTGCTTTTGCTCATCAAGTTGGGCAAGTTGGCGGCCTTGGTCATCCGCTCGCCCAAAGAGAAGCGCGAGGGCTACACGGCGGTGTTCACGGGCAAGGAGCAAGGCTCGTTCTCCTTCTTCCGCTATGCCTTTTTCCCCAACGAAAACGTGGCGCCAGATATCGAGAGGCACGAGGCGAGCCACATCGGCCACCGCCATTCGTGGGACATACTTTTTGTCGAAGTGATGATGGTCTTGCAATGGTTCAATCCGTTCATCTACTTGTACAAGAAGGAGTTGCAAAGCCTTCACGAATACCAGGCCGACCGCGACGTGGTGGCCACCGGCGTTGACAAAAGAAACTATATGATGCTGATTTTGCAGCAGTGCACGGCTGTCGATTTCAGCGGAATTGGTAATAACTTCAGTTTAATCCTAACCAAAAAAAGAATCAAGATGATTACAAAGAATGAAAAGGCCAAGGGTCTCTGGTGGAGGCTCTTGGCCACATTGCCGGTGTTGGCCGTCCTGCTGATTGCCAACACGAAAGTGACGGCACAAGAAAAGAAAACCGTCGACAAACCCATTACGGTTGAAATGGGCCAGTTCGAAATCTTCGATGACGATGGTGCCCCGATTCGATTGACTGACACCACCATCTACGCCGAAGATGGAAGTTACATCAAGATGGAAAGCTCGGATGGTTTCGACCCAATGACAGGTGAGCCTTGCAAAAAACTAACCGTTACTTCATTCGGTGCTGACGGCAAACCAGCAAACAATTTCTTCATCACCGAAGAAGAAAAACACGGCGATACGACGAGGTACAGCATTGAACCGTTCACCATTTCAGGAAGCCTTTTCGAAACGCTGTTGGACGTGGCCACATCCGATGAAGACAAGAAATTCCAGACCATCAAAGAAGACGTTTATCAAACGCTGAAAAACAAATCTGTTGGCGACAGCATTTTCCAAATCGTCGACCAAATGCCCGAGTTTCCTGGCGGCATCGAAGCCTTGATGGATTTTGTCGGAAAGAATGTCAAATACCCAGAGGAAGCCAAGGAAAAGGAAATCTCAGGCCGTGTTTTTGCGAGTTTCGTTATCGAGAAAGATGGTAGTGTTTCCAATGTGAAAGTGTTGCGCGGTATCGGCGGTGGCTGTGATGACGAGGCTGTCCGCGTCATCAAGTCCATGCCGAAATGGAAGCCCGGGATGCAAAAGGGCAAGCCGGCGCGAGTGAGTTATCAGATTCCGATTAATTTCAAGTTGGCTGATACTCCATCGCCGAAAGGCCTCGAAAATACGCTCTATATGGGTAAAGGTACGGGCAAGAAAGATGGTGTCACCTATACCATGAAGATGAACATGGAATTTGAATCCAAGACAACGGGCTATTTCGTCATGACGCTAACCTCACAGAAGAAGAACGAAATAGCCAAAGTGGACTTCGAAGATGTAGGTCTGCCCTTTACCTATACCTTTGACGGCAAGTCATCAGGTTCCATCCAGCCCACAAATCCCGATGGCGGTCAGTTGGGTGATGAGCCGATGCCTCCTTACGGTTTCCTCATCAACAAAGATGGAAGCATCACTGTCAGTTTCTATGATTTTAAAAATGATATTGGCATTGAACAGATTGTGTTCAAGAAGGTGGTGAAATGATCAGTGTTTGTAGGGCTGTCGTACCACGGTTGTAGGGCTGTCGTACCACGGCAGCCGCATGACGGGAAAACCCAATGCGGCTGCCACGGTGTGACAGCCCTACAACGCAAATTGCACTATGACAGTGCAAATTTTTCAAAAAAATGCACTATGTGAGTGCATATTATTTTCACGCAGAATTATGGGAATTATGGAAGTTTTTATTGACGCGAAGCGTGTCGGCGCAAAGCGACGACAAATTCCCATAATTCTGCGGATTCTGTGTGAGAAAAATCACTCCAAAATCAACTGCTCCCAATGGATCTTCGGCACAAACTGCACCCCGTCCGCATCACGGTAATAGGCCAGTTTGTCGCCCGCATCCACAGGCTCCAGCTTGATTTTTTCCGCGCCCTTTCCGATGGCGAGCATCAGTAGTGGCTCATAAGGCAACGCAAAGTGTTCCGTAATCTTCGCCTTGTTGAAAGCCCCAATCATGATGCCGTTCAAGCCCATCTCGGTGGCTTTCAGCAACATGCTTTGTGCCGCAATGCCAAGGTCGATGTCGACAAACTTGGTTTCGGGTACGGTGCTGCAGATGATGATGAACGCCTCAGGCTCGGTGCCAGGGAAAGGCAAATGCAACTCGGGCAGCAAGCCGCCGAGTTTCATGTTTTGCAGGATGAAGTCAGCACCCGTTTC
>CAMUYT010000212.1 GCA_947164955.1 uncultured Bacteroidales bacterium
TTGCCTTTCGAGAAATGCACTTGCTTGCCCTCCTTGATGGAGAAAAGCCCTGGCAAGACGCCTTCCTCCAAGGAGATAATGGTATCCAACGGCAAAGTACTGAAAGCCACCTCGTTGCTGTACGTCGTGCCAGCACTGCTCTTCAGGTAAGCCCTGACAAAATAGGTGGTGTTGGGCAGCAGACTGTCCATGACGATAGGCTCGGAGCCACGCTCGCAGCTCGCATGGCGGCTCTTGAGGGTGGGGTTATGCAACAAGCCCCAACAAATGCCTTGTTCCGTCCCACCGTAGTGCTTGTCCCCAAGCACATCGATGCCTCCTGTGGCAGCGGTAGCCGTAATTTCGTTTACAGGCCGCGTCGTTATCGTGGGCGAGACGATCCATTCCAAGCTGTCGTAGGCCGCTTGACTAATCGTGCCTTTTCGATAGGCATCCCTGAACGACTTGCAATGGCTGTTGATAAAACCGACAACGGCTTTTTCTTGCGATTGTTGGCAGTTACTGCTCTGGAAGACAAAGTTCATCCATTCCTGGCTGTTGTTCTGATAGAGATTTGCCATCTCATTGAGCCTTGTCTTGAGGTCCATGCTGGCATTAGCCAGTCGGGCTAGCATCACCTCCCGATACTCTTCACCTTGCATGGCATCATTGCTAATCGGTTGAAACGCAGTGTTCACATACCATTCTGCCTCACCTAGATAATTCTTCTGGTCTGCAGTCATACCACTGGCTACGGTTTCAGGCGCCTCAATGTTTGAGGCGGGCTTGATGGCAAGAAAGAACAAGGGGATCATCACAGCCATTACGGCTAGCCAAGGCATTGTCCTTCTCCACTGATCGCTGTGTACCAAGGCCTTGCGCACGGCCTCCATGTCTTCATAACGCCGCTCAGGGTCTTGGCGCGTGCATTTGTTGGCGATGTGGCGATAACGGTGCGGAAACAGATTACCCAACATTAAGCCCAAGGCATACATATCGGCACGGCAATCTGTTCTTCGGCCTTGTTCCAACTGCTCCGGTGCCATGTATTCCAAGGTTCCGGCAGATTGTTTCAGAATGGCATAGTCGTCGGCGTCGGAGAGGCCGAAGTCGATGATCTTCACGTTGTTGCCATTGCGCGTAACCAGAATGTTGCTGGGCTTCAAGTCGCGGTGCAGGATCTGCTTGCTGTGGATGTAAGCCAAGGCATCCACGAGTTGGTCCAGCACCTTGCGACGCACCTGCCACGAAGGCCTGGTCTCCAAAAACCGGTCGAGGGTCACGCCGTCGATGTATTCCATCACGATGCAAGGGCCAAGGTCGTCGTCCATATCCTTGGCGTATGCCTTCACGATGTTGGGATGGTCGAGTTGCACCATCAGCTCATACTCCTTCTTGAGCAATTCGAGGTAGACCTGCTGTTTCCTGAACTCCGGTTTCAAGCCCTTCAGCAGGAACCATCTCCCCTGTCGCTTCACCTTCACCAACAGGTTGAAGCCACGGCTCGTCATGGGCTCGTATGAGGTCTGCACCTCGTCTTCCGAGAGGAACGTGCCGCTGAGCGGTCCCGATGTACTGATGTCTTTTGTCATCACATTAATTCGCTGCAAAGATAAGGTTTTCTTTCCGATTATGCCAACAGAAAAAAAGGACCAAAAAGGACCAATTTAATTTCGGAAAAATGTCGTTTCTTTGTGGCATGAAAAAGACCAGTCCAGAAATAGCGGAGTTGAAACACTGCATTGAGAAAAGCATGAGACGCAAGATGAAGACGCCTAACGATTTCATTTTCCTCAGCGGTGCCATCTTCGAACGCACGCGCGAGACCATGAGTCCCACCACGTTGAAGCGTCTGTGGGGCTATATCGACGGTGCCGACCAAACGCGCAACAGCACCCTTCAAATCCTTTCCCGATTCTTGGGATATGAAAGTTGGGAAGCGTTCGTCAGTGACATCGGCAAGGACAGCGGTTCCAACAAAGTGCTGTCGCCCCACATTGATGTCAAGGAGCTGAATGTGGGCGACAGGGTGAAAGTGTCGTGGCGTCCCGACCGTCGCTGCACGTTCCGTTATCTTGGCGAGGAAAAGTTTGAGGTCGAAGCGGCCGAGAATTCGAAGCTCGAGGTGGGTAACACTTTCTATTGCGGGCTCTTCATCCTCAACGAACCGCTCTATCTGACCGACCTGGTGCAGGGCAACAATTTGCCCACTGCTTTCGTTGTGGGCAACAGGGACGGGCTTTGCGAAATCGAACGACTCTGACAAACTATAAACGGATAATGAAAGACTCCGCCTCGATCGAGACGGAGTCTTTTTCGTATGCCTATTAATATTAATAGGTGTGTAGAGACGGTGTGCACACCGTCTCTACCATTGTCACCAATTATTTGTATTCGGCCAACACGTCCTTCACGCGGTCGGGGGTCATACGGCCATACACCTTGTCACCCACTTCGATGACAGGAGCCAGACCGCAAGCGCCGACGCAGCGGAGGCAAGTCAGGGAGAACTTACCGTCGGGAGTGACCTCACCGACGCCGATACCCAGCTGACGCTTCAGTTCGTCCAACACCTTCTCGGCACCACGCACATAGCAAGCGGTACCCAAGCAGACGCTGATCGGGTGCTCGCCCTTAGGCGTCATGGTGAAGAAAGAATAGAACGAAACGATACCGTAGACTCTCGAAACCGGGATACCCAGTTCCTTGGCCACGAGTTCTTGGACCTCAGCAGGCAGGTAGCCATACTCGCCCTGGACTTTGTGCAGCACGTTGATGACTTCACCGGGTTGGTTGCCGTACGATTTGCAGACTTCCTTGATGAAGTTGATCTTCGATTCTGATAATTTGATAACTGCCATATTTATTTCCTTTCTATTATTTACTGGTTATGGAATTACTCGCTGATCTCAACGTGTTCCGACTTGTCGAAATAGTGGGTGTGCAGCAGTTCG
>CAMUYT010000213.1 GCA_947164955.1 uncultured Bacteroidales bacterium
TGGCTGTCATTGTGGTGGTTGGCGTGCTCAATGGCATCATTCCGGCTTTGTTTGCTAGTCGTGTGCAGCCTATTGATGTGGTGAAAGGCACGTTCCGCCGCAACACGAAGTTAGTGTTCAACAAGGTTTTCATCGTCGTGCAGAATGTTTTGGCGGTCTTCCTCATTGCGATGGCCATTGTGATGGAGGCGCAATACCGCACCTCACTGAACCGTCCGAAAAACTGCAATACCCAAGACAAATACTATTTGGCGGTGTTCGCCTCCGAGCCGCAATCCGATTTGCATCAGGGTCTCGAAAACCTGCCTTGCGTGAAGCGGATTGGCCGAAGTAGGGGAGTGCCAGGATGTATGATTGGTGGACAGTACAGCCTCACTCGTGACGGACAGAATATCTTATATCGGCATTTGATGATGGACACTGTTGCTTTTCAAATGCTTGACTTTGAAATCCTTAAAGATTATCAGGCACCGCTTTACAATACGGTGTGGTTTGGCGAGCGGGCCTTTGCAGCCACAGGACTAACTGATGAGGATCACGAAATCGATGTCTTAAGGGAAAGGGCGGGCAATTGCGACCAGGTGGCAGGCGTGATTCGTGATTTCCCGGTAACCATAAGCAATATGGGTGACGAAGACTATCAGATTATCAGCATTATGAAGGAGGAAGACATCAAATATGGTGGTTTTGTGATGGAGATTGTCGGCGACCACGCGGAAGCGAGAAAAGCCATCCATGAGGTGGTTGACGAATGGCGCAATGGTGAACTCGTGGATCCTTTTGCCGATGGTTTCATTGACGATTTCTACCGCGACGCCCTCAAGCCCGCCAAGAACAACATGCGCCTTTTGGAAATCTTCATGATCCTCGCCGTGGTGATTTCGCTGCTCGGCCTGCTCGCGATGAGCACCTACTATGCGGGCGAGAACGCCAAGAGCATCGCTGTGCGCAAGGTGTTTGGCGGCACCGTCGAGAGCGAGACGTGGCGCACCGTGAAGGAATACATGGTTTTGGTGGCCGTGGCCTGCGTCATTGGTGTGCCGGTGGCGGTGTGGGCGGCGCAACGCTATTTGGAGGGTTTCATCGTCAAACTCGAAAACTACGGCTGGATTTTCGTCGTCGCTGTCGTCATTGCCCTTATGATGGCCTTCCTCTCGGTGCTTTGGCAAACCCTCAAGGCCGCCAAGACCAACCCTGTGGACGTGTTGCAGAAGGAGTGATGATGAAAATTATGTTTTTTCGGTAATTTGAGAAAAATGGAGATTATCCATGCGCTGTAAATAAATTTGTTGTATTTTTGCTTTCTGTAAAAAGCATAATTATGGCAAAAATGCTTTTTGTAAAAAGCAAAATATGATTCAATATGCTTTCTGTAAGAAGCACACTAAAACGATAGACGATGGAATTGTTATTCGAGAAACAGGATGCCATGCTCAATGCAACCAGTATGGAGATAGTTAGAAACTTCATGGATCACGTCAACTGGGAAGCCCCGATGCTTTGTATCCGAGGGCCGCGAGGCGTGGGCAAATCCACTTTGTTGAGGCAACACATTAGGCGACAATTCGGCGTTGGCAGCGAAAAAGTGCTGTATTGCTCGCTCGATTTCGCGTATTTCGCCCAACATTCCATTCTGGAGGTTGCCGAAAAGTTTTACAAGCGTGGCGGCAAGTTGCTGGTGCTCGACGAGGCGCACAAATACGAGAACTGGAGCCGCGAAGTGAAGGAGGTGGCCGAAATTTATCCAAGTCTTCAAATGGTCATTAGCGGGTCGTCTCTGCTCAAACTGATGGACGGCGATGCCGACCTCTCGCGTCGCTGTCGTGGCTATTACATGCCAGGATTGTCATTCAGGGAGTACCTTCAATTCTATAAAGGCATTGATTTGCCATGTCATCCGTTGGAAGAGTTGCTTTCAAATGCCAAAGAGGTGGCGGCGGAAGTCAATGCCAATTGCCGCCCGATCCAGCACTTCCACGAGTATCTCAAATTCGGCTATTATCCTTTCTATCTGAGGAATCCTATTGATTATTACCCACTTGTTGAGCAGACGACTAACTATGTGATAGATGTGGAGTTGCCTCAATTACGCAAGGTGAATCCAAGCAATTGTCGTAAAATCAAGGCGTTGCTGAACGTGTTGGCCCAACAGGTGCCTTTCGATGTTGACATCTCGAAGATGGCTTCAATGATTGAGTTGCAGCGTAACACAGTCGTAGAATATCTGGGACATCTCGACGATGCAAAGCTGCTGAATCTTCTTTACAGCGACCTCGTTTCGGTGAAAAAGATGCAGAAACCAGACAAGATTTATCTTGAAAACCCCAACCTGCTTTATGCTTTGGCTACCACTCCAGTGAAGATTGGAACGGCACGCGAGTGCTTCGCTGTCAACCAATTGAGTTATCAGCACACAGTGGAATACGGCAAGCAGCAAGGCGACTTCAAGGTGGATGGCAAGTGGATTTTCGAGGTGGGAGGCGAAGACAAGACTTTTGATCAAATCGCCGACCTGCCCAATTCATATATCTTGGCCGACGACATTGAATCGCCGCGAGGCAACAAGCTACCTCTGTGGATGATAGGATTAATGTATTGACCTTTTAATTAATTATCTTCTTATGCCCAAACTCAAATCAAAAATCCTCGTCGTCGACGACAACGCCGGCATCCGGTCGGCACTGAATATCCTGCTGCCCATGCGCTTTGCCGAGGTGGAACTCATCGCCTCGCCCAAGGTGCTCATGGAGACGATGCGCCAATTCCAGCCCGACGCGGTGCTCTTGGACATGAACTTCGAGACCGACACCAACACGGGCAACGAGGGCCTCTTTTGGCTCTCCGAACTCAAACGCAACTTCCCTGATGTGGAGGTGGTGCTCTTCACGGCCTACGCCGACATCGCCCTTGCCGTGGAAGGCA
>CAMUYT010000214.1 GCA_947164955.1 uncultured Bacteroidales bacterium
GAACTTCCGATGTTGACAGAGCTTAATCAGGCAGGATTTTCGGCCTTCAATGCCACGCCTCGTGAGGACAAAATGCGCTGCCTGATGTCGTATGATTTCCATATCCTTTCCAATAAAAAGAAACTGCTTGTCAACCACAAGATTACACCGCTTTTGTTGAACGAATTGGGGCAGGTATGGTTGGCGCTTTGCACAGTGTCTCTCTCCTCGCACAAGGAGGCTGGACATATTGAATTCCGTCGGATGGGAACGAGTCAGCATCAAGTCTATTCCTTGACCGAGCACCAATGGATTCCACAAGAGGAAATCAGGTTGAAGACCGAGGAAAAGGAAGTTTTGGTGCTTTCGGCGCGAGGCTACACGATGAAGGAAATCGCCGAAAAGGTATGCAAATCCGTCGACACGGTAAAGTTTTATCGCAAGCAAGTGTTTGAGAAATTGGAGGTTGAGAATATTACTGAAGCATTGTCGTTTGCTATTAATTATGGGTTGTTATAGTTTTTTTCTTATTTTTGCACAAATAATTGAAAGCAAATGAAAACCAAGCAAGAAATAGTGGAAAACTGGCTGCCGCGCTATACGGGCTTGCCGTTGGACCAGTTCGGGAAATACATCCTGCTGACCAATTTCCAGAATTACGTCGACCGCTTTGCCGAATGGCAAGGCGTTGAGGTGGTGGGCCGCGACCGCTCGATGCCTTGCGCTACCGACGGCGAAATCACCATCATCAACTTCAGCATGGGCAGCGCCAATGCAGCCACCATCATGGACCTGTTGAGTGCCATCCAGCCCAAAGCAGTTTTGTTCCTCGGCAAATGCGGTGGCGTGAAGAAAATCAACAAGGTGGGTGACTTGATTCTGCCCATCGCGGCCATCCGTGGCGAAGGTACCTCGAACGACTACTTCCCGCCTGAGGTGCCGGCACTGCCCGCTTTCAGCCTCGAAAAGGCCATCTCAACCACCATCCGCGACTATGGCCGCGACTATTGGACGGGCACGGTCTATACCACCAACCGCCGCGTGTGGGAACACGACGACGAATTCAAGGACTACTTGCGCAAGATTCGCTGCATGGCCGTCGATATGGAGACTGCCACCATTTTCTCAGTCGGCTTCCATAATGAAATCCCGACGGGTGCGTTGCTGCTTGTGTCCGACAACCCGATGGTGCCCGAAGGCGTCAAGACGGAGGAAAGCGACAAGTTGGTCAGCAAGAACTATGTCGGCGAGCACCTTCGCATCGGCATCGACTCGCTGCGGCAACTTATTAATAATGGTATCACGGTGAAACATTTGAAGTTTTGAAAACCTACGAGCAAATCCTCTCCGAGATCCACAAGAAACAGTTTGCGCCTGTCTATTTCCTGACGGGCGAGGAGCCATATTTCATCGACATGATTTCGGATACCATCGAGAACGAAGCCCTCGACGAGGCCGACCGCGCCTTCAACCAAATCGTGCTCTACGGTCGCGATGTCGACCTGGAGACCATCGCCAACCACGCCCGCAGCTTCCCGATGATGGGTGAGCGTATGGTGGTCATTGTCAAAGAGGCGCAAGACGTGAAGAACTTGGAGAACTTCGAGGCTTATCTCGACACGATTCCCGAGACGACGTTGCTCGTCTTTGTCTACAAATACAAGAAGTTCGACAAGCGCAAGACCTTGGCCAAGAAGATTGACAAGCGTGGCGTTTGGTTCGAGTCGAAGAAGCTGTACGACAACAACATACCGGGCTGGATACAGAACTACCTGAAGGCTGAAGGCTACAGCATCACGCCCAAGGCTATGCAGATGATGGCCGACTTTCTCGGCACCGACCTCCACAAGATTGCCAACGAGTTGCAGAAGCTGATGATTTCGGTACCCAAAAACCGCAGCATCGACGACGCCGACGTGGAGCGCAACATCGGCATCTCGAAGGACTTCAACGTGTTTGAGCTTCAGAATGCCATCGGCAGTCGCGACATATTGAAAGCCAATCGCATCGTGAGTTATTTCGGCGACAACCCCAAGGAGAATCCGCTATTAGTGACGGCCATCAACCTTTATGCCTATTACACGAAGATCCTGAAGCTGCACCTCGCCCAAGACAAGTCGCAGGGTAACCTGGCCAGCGTGTTGGGTGTGAATCCGTTTTTCGTGAAGGATTATTTGGCCGCTGCCCGCAACATCCCTCCGCAGATGTGTATCCGCAACATCTCCATCCTTCGTGAGTTCGACATGAAGTCGAAAGGCTACGGAAGTGGCGATGTAAGTGAGAAGGATTTGTATCGGGAAATGATCTTTAAATTGATGCACTGATGAGAATTGTAGCACAAAGAGTAACCCATGCTTCCGTCACGATTGGCGGGAAGGTGAAATCTGAAATCGGCCTCGGAATGTTGATCCTTCTCGGCATAGAGGAGGCCGACACTGCCGAGGACGTGGACTGGCTTTGCACCAAACTCAGCAAACTCCGCATCTTCGACGACGGCAACGACTCGATGAACTTGGACATCAACCAAGTGGGTGGCTCTTTCCTCGTCGTGAGCCAGTTCACGCTCCATGCCTTGACCAAGAAAGGTAATCGCCCCAGTTTCATCCGTGCTGCCCGTCCCGAGCAGGCCATCCCGCTTTATGAACTGTTCTTGAAGCGCTTGGCCGAGATCTCAGGACGCGAAGTGCAAAGCGGCGAGTTTGGCGCAATGATGGCCGTGGAGCTGCTCAACGATGGGCCGGTGACGATTTTGATGGATTCCCAAAGGCGTGAGTGAAAAGATACAAAGAATCACTCCACCACGATTTTTCGCGTCTCACCATTCATTTTTATGAAATAGATTCCTTGGGGCAATTCCAGTTTTCCTTTGCCATTGATTTCCTTTGTCAGA
>CAMUYT010000215.1 GCA_947164955.1 uncultured Bacteroidales bacterium
GAATGCTGGCACAGATGATGCCAGGAACGGAAGAACTCCTCCAGAAAGAAATGGTGACGGCCTACTTGGGCACTGACCCGACCGCCGACTCACTGCATATTGGCCACCTCTGCGGCATCATGATGCTGCGTCACCTGCAACGCTGCGGCCACAAGCCCATCATCCTGGTGGGTGGGGCCACGGGCATGATTGGCGACCCTTCGGGCAAGAGCCAAGAGCGCAACCTGCTCAACGAAGAGACCCTGCGCCACAACCAAGAGTGCATCAAGGCCCAAGTGTCCAAGTTCCTCGACTTCGAGTCGAAGGAGCCCAACGCTGCCGAGATGGTGAACAACTACGACTGGATGAAGGGCTTCACCTTCCTCGACTTCGCCCGCGAGGTGGGCAAACACATCACCGTCAACTACATGATGGCCAAGGACAGCGTGCAGCAACGCCTCAACGGCACCGCCCGCGATGGCCTCAGCTTCACCGAGTTCACCTACCAACTGCTGCAAGGCTACGATTTCCTTTGGCTCTACCAGCACAAGAACTGCAAGCTGCAATTAGGTGGCAACGACCAATGGGGCAACATCACCACGGGCACGGAACTTATCCGTCGTACCTTAGGCTTTGAGAACGAAGCCTTTGCCCTCACTTGCCCGCTCATCACCAAGGCCGATGGCAAAAAGTTCGGCAAGACCGAAAGCGGCAACGTATGGCTTGACCCGAAACGCACCACCCCTTATAAGTTCTACCAGTTCTGGCTCAACGTGAGTGACGACGATGCCGAGAAATACATCAAGATCTTCACCTCGCTGGAGAAAGAAACCATTGACGCCCTTGTTGAGGAGCACAAGAAAGACCCGGGCATGCGCGTGCTACAAAAGCGTTTGGCCGAGGAGGTCACCGTAATGGTGCACTCGAAGGAAGCCTTGGATGCCGCCATCGAGGCCTCCAACATCCTCTTCGGCAAGTCGACCAAGGAAGGCTTGGAAAAACTTGACGAAGAGACCTTCTTGGACATCTTCGACGGCGTTCCGCAGGAACACATCGCCCGCAGCACGCTCGAAGCCGGCATCCCGATTGTCGACTTCATGGCCGTCAACACGCAGATCTTCCCCTCGAAGGGCGAAGCCCGAAAGATGACCCAAGCCAACGGCGTGAGCGTCAATAAGGAAAAGGTCACTCTGGACAAGGTCATGACGACCGATGACCTCATCGATGGCAAGTACATCCTTGTGCAAAAGGGAAAGAAGAACTATTATTTGGTGGTGGTGGAGTAATCACCCACATCTGTTATTCTAAATGGCCGTACTTTGCAAGTGCGGCCATTTTTTTCGATTCAGACAATAAGAATATCGCATTTGATGGTCTCTTAAACCAAAAAAACATGGACAAACCAAAAAATCGATTTTTCGTAAACATTTGAATGTCAATATATTGGTAATTCCAAAATCGAAATAGATAGGGACAAAACCGTTTTAGGGCTTGACAGATGGCTTTTTTGGTGTTTTTTTTAATAATTTTGCGTGCATAACGCAGAAAAACACATTGAAATGAAAGCAACAAGATTTTACACCCTGCTTGCGCTCCTGCTGATGGCGGGAGGGGTGACAACGCAAGCACAAGTGTGCGGCGAGATGTACGAATTGCTTCCTGAATCGCGCAGTATCAAGGTTGGCGATGTCAACAACGACGGATTTGTCGATGTGGTCGTTAGCCGATTCAACAGCCCAGATAACGAGGTGATATTCTCCATTTATCTCAATGACGGTGAAGGACATCTTGAATGTCATGAAAACATAAGCAGTTCAAAACCCAGTTTGCACATGTGTTACGAGCAACCACAACTGTTTTTCCTTTTAGAGGACTTTGATATGGATGGCAATATCGATATAGCCTCGTATGTCTATGCCGATCATGAGGGCATGCTTGACGATACATGCTATTTTAGAATTAATTACAATAATGGATACGGAAGGTTTGACCGTTTTACTGAAACTGCATTGATTCTACCGGAAGTGATTTGGTGGAACAACCAACCGTACTACTTAAACAATCCGTATTATTTGGGATTGGTGTCAGGTGATTTCAACGGTGATTTGTTTCCTGATGTGGCTGTCGCTAACGATTATCACGCCAATACTATTTCGGCTTTAGGTTATGCCTACAACGATGGGACTGGTAATTTTGATACCGACTTTTTGATGGGCTCACTTCATGTTCCTGTGGTTAGCGACTTGAACAACGACAGTAAAGATGACATTGTTGACGGTGCAAACATTATCTATTCCACTGATAGTTTGATTCCACGGTATGAATATCTTCATTCTAATGTTTATGACGGCTATTCGTCTAATGGAATGGTTGTTTTTGACATTGATGGTGACGGATGGAAAGATGTGGTTGAGGGGCGCTCGGATTATAATTCACATCTTTATTCACATCTTTGGGTTTTCAAGAACCTTAGAGATGAAACATTCCAAAAGATGGATTCCGTTGCGTTTTCCATGCCCATCACCGGGTATGATATTTCACCTAACACCATGAAATTAGTGAATTACAACGGCGATGAACACCCCGATATCATCATACAATTAGGCGACTACCGAATCAGAGCGGGATATTGGGGGTATTATGTGTTTGAAGGAAATGGAACTTTTGAGTTTGGTTCCCCCGTGTATTTCCCATTGGAGAATGAAACAAACGAGTTTGTTCGTCATTTTGATGTATGCGACTTAAACGATGATGGTTTTGATGACTTACTCGTTTTGCACGCACCGTTTGAGAGAGAATCCTGGCTTGAGGTATTTATGAACGATGGCATGGGGTTCGATGCCATAGAAGAAAATGATAGCGATTCTGCTGTAACCTGTTCGCCCAATC
>CAMUYT010000216.1 GCA_947164955.1 uncultured Bacteroidales bacterium
CGAATACAGCGAATACAAGGCCAACCGCGAGAAGATGCCCGACGACCTGCGCGACTCTATACCTTATATTATAAGGCTCATCGAGGCCTTCAACATCCCCGTCTATGGCGTGGAAGGCTACGAGGCCGACGACGTGATCGGAACGCTATCGAAAAAGGCCGAACAGCAAGGCTTCCTCACCTATATGATGACTCCCGACAAAGACTTTGGGCAACTCGTCACCGACAAGGTCTTGCTTTACAAACCTGCCAAATTCGGCGAGCCGGCACAAATCTGGGGTCCTAAAGAAGTTTGCGAACGCTATGGCATTCAAGAACCCAAGCAACTCATCGACATCCTCGGCCTTTGGGGCGATGCCGCCGACAACATCCCTGGCATCCCAGGCATCGGCGAGAAGACGGCAGCCCTTTTGGTGCAGAAATATGGTAGCGTGGAGAACCTCATCGCCCACGCTGACGAGCTGAAAGGCAAACAAAAGGAAAACGTGGTCAACTTCGCCGAGCAAGGACTGATGTCGAAGATGCTGGCCACCATCAATTTGGAAGTGCCTGTGGAATTCAACGAAGAAGAACTGCGCGCCAAAGAACCCGACGTGCCTGCGCTGATGGCGCTCTTCGAAGAACTGGAATTCAGGACCTTCGCAAAACGGATTTTGGAGGACTATAAGGGGAAGAATCGTGTTGACTCCCCCCTGCCCCCCTCTGAGAGGGGGATGGGGCAACCCACGGGGGCAGTGGGAAGCCAAACGCCCGACTTGTTCTCCACATCAAGTTCGCTTGACCTCTTCAACCAAGGCGGTGAAGGCGGGACAGGGCTGCTCGACTTCTCGGATAAGGCTTCGGCAAAGACCGTCGAGCATGACTACAAACTCGTAGAAAGCAATGAAGACATCAAGGCGTTGGTGGAACATTTGTCCAAGGGAAAGCAATTCGTCTTCGACACCGAGACGACCAACATCGATGTTTACAACGCTGAATTGGTGGGCGTTTCGTTTGCCATCAAGGCACACGAAGCGTGGTATCTACCTATGCCTGCCGAACGCGAGGAATGCCAGAAAAAACTGGAATTGTTGCGACCTTTGTTCGAGGACGAAAGTATCCTCAAAATCGGACAGAACCTGAAATACGACATTTCGATGCTGTCGCAATACGGCATCAACGTAAAAGGTCCGATGTTCGACACGATGCTGGCCCATTACCTCCTCGAACCCGAGCAGCGCCACAATATGGACTACCTCGCTGAGGTCTACCTCAACTACCTCACCATTCCCATCGAGGACCTCATCGGCAAAGGCCGGCAGCAGAAGACCATGCGCGAAGTGCCCATCGAGCAAGTGAAGGAATATGCCGCCGAGGATGCCGACATCACGCTGCAACTTTACGAAAAGCTATTGCCTTTACTAAAAGAAAACGGCGTGGAAAAGCTGTTTTACGACATCGAGATGCCGCTCGTGCCCGTGCTGAGCCGCATGGAGGCCAACGGTGTGAAGATCGACACGCGTAACTTACAGCAAATCAGCGAGGAATTTGGCGGAGAAATCCACAAAACCGAGGAACAGATTTACGAATTGGCAGGCGCACCTTTTAATATCGCCTCGCCAAAACAATTGGGCGAAGTACTGTTCGAGAAGTTGAGAATCGACGAGAAAGCCAAGAAAACCAAAACGGGACAATACGCCACGGGCGAAGAAGTGCTGCAAAAACTAGCCCACAAACACCCTATCATCAACTTGATTTTGGATTACCGCTCGTTCACCAAGCTGAAGTCGACCTATTTGGATGCGCTTCCTGCCTTGGTCAACCCGAAAGATGGGCTGATTCACACCTCTTACAACCAAGCCGTCACCGCCACGGGACGTTTGAGTTCGAACAACCCTAACCTGCAAAACATCCCTGTGCGCACCGAAAAAGGCCGCGAGATCCGTCGCGCCTTCGTGCCACGCAGTGAGCAATACACCCTCTTGGCAGCCGACTACAGCCAAATCGAGCTACGCATCATCGCCCACCTGAGCCAGGACCCTGCCATGGTCGCCGACTTCAACCTCGGTCACGACATCCATGCCGCTACGGCCGCCAAGGTGTTCCACGTGCCGATGGACCAGGTCACCAAAGAGCAACGCAGCCGCGCCAAGGCCGTCAACTTCGGCATCATCTACGGTATGTCGGCCTTTGGCTTGGCCGAACGGATGGAGCTTTCGCGCAGTGAGGCCGCCGACATCATCAAGAAATACTTCGAGGAATACGCGGGCATCAAAGAATACATGAACCGCAGCATCGCCTTGGCGCGCGAACGCGGCTATGCCGAGACCATCCTTGGTCGCCGCCGCTACCTGCGCGACATCAACGGCTCGAACAGCGTGGTGCGCGGTTTTGCCGAACGCAACGCCATCAACGCACCCATCCAGGGCAGCTCTGCCGACATGATCAAAATTGCCATGATTGGTATCCACGAAGAGATGGAACGACTGAAGATGCAGTCGAAGATGATCCTGCAAGTGCACGATGAACTGGTCTTCGACGCGCACTTGGACGAACTCGATGACCTGAAAGCCATCGTCAACGATAAGATGGTGAATGCCTTGCCGCTGTCGGTGCCGGTCATCGTGGAGATGAATACGGGTGCCAACTGGCTGGAGGCGCATTAACCCACCGAGCATCCCGGCGCGACCAAATCGCTCGGAGTGAGTAGCACGAGGCGGCCGTCCTTGTCCTCGGCGGAGAGAATCATGCCCTCGCTCACCACGCCTTTCAGCTTGCGCGGCTCGAAATTGGCGATGAAGCACACCTGCTTGCCCACAAGTTTCTCAGGCTCAGTGTAATACTTGGCGATACCGCTCACGATGGTGCGTTTGTTCATGCCATCGTCGA
>CAMUYT010000217.1 GCA_947164955.1 uncultured Bacteroidales bacterium
TGGTTCTTCGACGACATCGAAATCATCAGCAATACGAACAATGATTTGGGCCTCATGAGGTTGGCATTTCCTGCTACGCTTCCCTACGGCGAAACGAATCTCGGCGTGAAGGCGCTCAACTACGGCACCGATGCCATCACTTCGGTCGAGATGAGCTATCAGGTTGACGGTCAGGAGCCTGTGGTAGAGACTTTCTCGGTCAACATTCCCTATATGACCACCGACGTTTTGACTTTCAGCACCCCCGTCGACCTTGGTTTAGGCCAACACGACTGCGTTTTCAAGATATTGGAAGTCAACGGTGCGGAAGGCGACGACAACGATGAAAACAATGAGCTTGAATTGACTCTCACGGTGGTTCACGCCATTGGCGAAAGAAATGTGATGATCGAGAGTTTCTCGTCGTCGACGTGCGGCCCGTGCGTGGCAAACAACGAGGCTTTGCACCAGCTTTGCGAGGACTATGCGGGACAGTTCGCCTTCGTGAAATATCCCACTTTTGGCGACCGCTACAATACCGCTGAAAGCGACACCCGTTTCTATTATTATAACGTGGTGGGCGTTCCGCAAGCCTTCCTCGATGGCGTCGACCAAGGCGAGAATCCGGTGCTGTCCACCAATTTCGAACCTATGTTGGAGCAGGTGGCGCTGTTCGACATCCGCAGCTCGTTCTCCATGCAAGGCAGCACCATCAAGGTGGTGGCCGACATCATGCCCTTCATCGACCAAAACGCCCGTGTCTTCGTTTCGGTGAATGAAAAAAGGACGGTCAACAATACAGGAAGCAACGGCGAGACGGAGTTTTTCCACGTTATGATGAAGATGCTTCCCGATGCCCAAGGCACGCAAGTGAATTTCGTTGTGGGCGAGGAACAACACTTTGAGTTTGAATACGATATGGCATCGACCCATGTCGAGGAAATGAACGATTTGGAAGTGGCCGTCTGGGTTCAGAACCATTCCACCAAGGAGATTTACAACAGCCGTTTCGCATACGAATACACTGACGAGCATCCTTATTCGGTGCAGAATCTGAAGGCCGAAGAGGAGGAAGGGGTGTATTGCCATTGTCTCCTTGTTTCGTGGGATGCCCCTTCGCAAGGCACGCCGACGGGCTACAACGTGTATGTGAACAACGTTCTGGTTGCGGAAGCCACCACTGAAAACGAATATGAGTTCACATACCAACCAGAAAAGCTATATGTCATTGAAGTTCAAGCGATTTATGGAGAAGACAAGACCTCGGTGAATCAAATTGTGTCGTTCCAAGAGACGCAATCGGTTGATGAGACGGAGAATGTCGGGTTCGTGGTTTATCCCAATCCTTCCAACGGCCAATTTAATTATGACCTCGGCGAAGGCCAATGGAACGTGGAAGTCTTCGACATCACGGGCCGCAAGGTTTACGAAGGCCGTCACAAAGGTCAATCAGCCATTGACCTTGGCCAATGCCCGAAGGGATTGTATTTCCTGAAGGCCACAAACGAGGGGCATGAGATTACAACCAAACTGACAATTCAATAATCTGAATATTCAAGCAAACAATAAAATAAATTGCTACTAATTTAATCTTTACAAAAATGAAGAAAAACCTATTTTTACTCATCGCCGCCATGCTTGCCATGCCTGCGATGTTTGCCCAAACCAAGAATGTGGCGCGCGAATGCGTGCTTTTCGAACTGATGACGGGAGTGCACTGTGGCAACTGCCCAGCCGCCGACGAAGCCATCGAAGAGATGTTGGCCGATGGTCTTCTTATCGCGCCGGTGTGCTATCAGGCGCCTTCCTATTCCGTGCCGGAATTGACTAATGATGAAGTGGCCGCCCGTGTTTCCTATTACAGCGCCATGGGCTATCCCACCCTGTTCATGGACGGCTCCATCAGCCTTCCTGGCGGTTCTTCTGGCATGAATTACATGTATTATCTGCCTTCTTATCAGAGCCAAATCGCCACGACAAGCCCGTTCACCATTGCCATGGAACTGGAGGCTAACGGTGACAATTTTTATACCGTGAAATGCCATGTGGAACAAGTGGGTGATTGCAGCGGCAGCGACGTGCGACTGTTCGTTGTCCTCACCCAAAGCCATATCCCTTATTCATGGGGTGGCGGCGAGTACGTCAACTGGAACGTGCGCGACATGATCCCGACGCACGAGGGCACTCCTTTCGCAGGCCCGGTGATGGATTTCGAGGAGAAGTTCGAAATCAACTATCCTCTCGAGGACTGCCAACTGGTGGCCTGGGTGCAGGATTACACTGGCAACAAGGAAGTCTATCAGGCGGTGATGTTTGAGGCTTCGTTGGCCGATGTCCTCGACATGGAAACGGTGACGGATGCTGTTTATCCCAACCCCTCCAACGGTTCTTTCAACCTCAACCTCGGCGAAGGCCAATGGAACGTGGAGGTCTATGACATCACGGGCCGCAAGGTCTACGAGAACCGTCACGAAGGCCAATCAGCCATCGACCTCGGCCAGTGCCCGAAGGGTATGTATTTCCTGAAGGCTAAGAACGAGAGCCAGGAAATCACGAGCAAGATGGTGGTTCGATAAAACCAGTTCGACGGAAAACGAAAAAAGCGACTTCGAGCCGAAGTCGCTTTTTTGTTTGGGAAAATTCCTATCTTTGCGCAAAATCTAAACGCTTATGAGACACCTCCTTCCCATCATGGCCTTTTGCCTCGCTTTGGGTGCTTGCGGCAACGCAGAAAAGCCAAAGCAAACCGTTGAAGCCAAGACCGACACCATCATCACGCGCACGGTGCTCTATCGCCCTGGCGACTTCAACTCGAAGAATTACCGCATTCCCGCCATCATCAC
>CAMUYT010000218.1 GCA_947164955.1 uncultured Bacteroidales bacterium
TACATGGAAGACTACTGGGGCAACATCCTCGACTACCTGCAAAAGGTATGGGACATGACCGAGGACTACGAGGAACTGATTGAAGGCCTCTCGATGACCTTCGACTCGATGCAGACCAACAAGACCAATGAGACGATGAAGATCCTGACCCTCGTGTCGACCATCATCCTGCCTCTGACCTTCATCACCGGCATTTACGGCATGAACGTCAGCCTACCATTCCAAGACAAAGCGTGGGCTTTCTGGGGCATCATGGGATTTATGGTGGTGGTGGCAACGCTGTTCTATATCTATTTCAGGCACAAGAAGATGATGTAATCAGTTATCAGTTTGGAGTTTGCAGTTATTCAGTTTGTAATTCAACAAAACTGAACAACTGATAACCAAACAACTATTTCACAAGAAGTTTCTCGTATTTCACCACATTGCCCTTGTGCATCAGCTTGACAATATAACAGCCTCTTCTGATATCAGAAGGAATTGTTATCGAGAAATCACCAACTGCATTACCCGTAGCCTTATAGATCGTACGCCCACACAGGTCGCAAATAGCCACTGCGTCAAACTGTTGGGTGTTGCCACTTAGATGCAATAACTGGCCACGCGCGATGGGATGGGGAAAAAGATAAATGGCCTCCGGGGTTTCCTCGACGGTGTTCCAATTCGGGTCCCAAATCATGCGAGCATATTCCGGATGGTCGATGAAGGGATTGCGGTTGTGCTGGTAGTCGTTATAGATGGCATTGTTGCGGTCGATTTCCTTCTGGCTCACAGGGTCTTGCTCGTTCCAGCGCAGCAGCATCTGAATCGCCCACGGCTTGATTTCCGACTTGGTCGTCATATCACTGTTTCCCCAGCTGCCGTCCTCGCTGTAGTAACGCACGCTCATATACATGATGGCTCGGGCTAAATCGCCTTTGTATTCATCGATGGGTTCAAAAACAGTGCCTGAAAAGCCAGTCGTCTTGCAAGTGCCTAATTTCGAGCCATTTTGCGAAGTCCAAGAAGCAGAACGCACCTCACCATAAGCATGATTGCTGCGGCGCCCATTCACATAACCGTCGGTCGGGAAGATGTGGTGCAAGTCGGTGCGCGGCGTGGTTTGCTCGTTGAACCAACTTTGTGGCCACGAGTGCTCGCGGTTGTAGCAGTCGCCTTCGCTATCGTAGTTGCCGCAATTGTCCTGACCGAGATAATAGGTATAAGGCGGCGTGCCACCTGGACGATCAGAATACATGTCCCACACTATGCCGTTGCCTTTGTTGTCGGTGCTCCAAAAGGCATTCAGGATGTTGGAATACGAAATGGAAGTGTGGCCTTTGATGATGTTGTGCAAGGCCGATTTCAGTTGGTTACCCGTCAAGCCGTTGGCGGAGTTGTAGTAATTGGAAGGCGCCTGCGCCGAAGCAAGCAACGCGAACGACAGACCAACAAAAAGAGCAACTATCCTTTTCATTTTCCAGAATTTTAAATCTTAAATCTTGAATTTTAAATCTTTAGATTAAATCCGTAAACAAATACAAAACCGCGATGACCACCATGAACACCGCTGCGGAGAACTCGACGAAGCTCACCTTCCTAATGATTTTTGGCTCAAATGGAATCCGGATCGCGAAGAACGACCAGAGGAAGCTCGCCACGATGACCGCCAACATGTACCAACTCTTGCCAAACGGCATGAAATAAGGCCCCATCAGCGACATCAGCAATGTGTTGACACCCGACATCATGCCGAGCAGTGCCAATTCCGTGTCGTTGTTGACCGTATAAAGCATCTTCCCTTTCAAGATCCTCATCGACTCGACAAACATCTTGACGGCCACGACAAGCATCATGGCGAAGACCATATACTTGGCAATGTAAGTGATCAGATGCGCGAAAAGTCCACCTAAGAAGGAGCCGAACATAACGAAAACGCCATGGTAGACCCCGAAAAAAAGCGGGATGAACCATTTCTGCGAGGGTTTGTCGTCGGCCTTGACCAAGCCCAACGAATGAGTACCTGCAGGCATGGTGAGGCAGACGAAGAAAAGGATGCTGATAATGATTGCTGGAGTGGTCATAATGCTGCAAAATTACACAAATTTTTCAGATAAACCGCAAAGCGACAAAAAAATCAGGGAAGCCCACAGTGGCAGGCTCCCCTTTCTTGTCGTTTTTGGATTGCCTTCAGCAAGAAATCATCCCAGTCTCTTGAACTGGCATGTGAAGTGGCGCATCAGCTCGGCTTCCCAAGTGATTTCGAGGCCGCGCTTGATGGTGTCGCGACGGTCGTAAACGTTCTTCAAAGCGGCAGCAATCACATCCATGTGGTTGTTGGTGTACACACGGCGCGGGATGCAGAGACGCACGAAGTCGTTGCCACCGAAGCGGTTCTGGCGCGTGACGGGGTCGCGGTCGGCCAAGACGTAGCCGATTTCGCAGGCGCGGATGCCGGCTTCAAGATAAAGCTCGCAAGTCAGCGTCTGGGCGGGGAACTCTTCCTTCGGGATCTGAGTCAGCACCTTGTCGGCGTCGACGAAGATGGCGTGGCCACCGGCGGGACGCTGGTAAGGAATGCCGTACTCGTCGAGCTTGGCAGCGAGGTAGTGGACTTGCTTGATGCGGGTCTCAACCATATCGAATTCAATATTTTCCTTCAGACCGACAGCCAAGGCATCCATATCACGGCCGTTCATGCCGCCATAGGTGAGGAAGCCCTCGAAGGGGATGCAGAACAGCTTGGCGCCTTCGTACCAGTCCTTCTTGTTGGTGGCGATGAAGCCGCCCATGTTGACGAGACCGTCCTTCTTGGCGCTC
>CAMUYT010000219.1 GCA_947164955.1 uncultured Bacteroidales bacterium
AGTATTCCACTGGTGCTTGTTTCGATGAAACGTCTTACGTCGAAGTCGTGAATCGTCTGTTCAAGGTAATTGACTCAAACCCTCACTTGACCATCTTCGTTAGTTCATGAGGGGAATGAACGAAAAACTCCACCGAAGGCCCTTGTAGGTCTTTGGCGCTCTGATTTCCACGAGGTTATCGCCTTTATTCAAGTGAATACGAGCAGGTTGACGCATCCAGTAAAGCTGCTCGTCGGTGAAGGGCTGCTCTTCCTCGGGCTTGCCCCAAGTGTTGAAATGATAGTCGTAGGCCCCAGGCTCATCCCACGGCTTTGGCGGCAGAATCTCCTCTCCGTTCACGAAACACTGACCATTGCCTTCCCATCGGCCTTGCTGCCCAATGCCATAGCCGTTGCGGTTGGAACGTGCTGGCACACAGAAGCCTATCCAAGCCTCAACATCCATGTCGCGCTCGGCGGTGATGACGGTTTGTGCCGTGGCCAAGGCCGTGTCGCCTACACTTATATGTTTCGTCTGGCAGAAGGCATCCAAGTCAACAACGCCACCGTATGCCGCAAGTGATTCATGTTCATCTATCTTCACCTTCCAGCGGATTTGCGCATTGGGAGCCCAACGCATTTTGTCCTTGTGGAAACGGTCGCGGTGAAGGACCATTTTCTCCTCGAAGGCGGCCAGCTTCTGCCCTGCCTCGGTCGAAGGGTCGGGCAAAAGGTTTTCGTTCTCCACCTCGCCCGCATTGCCCCCGTTCCAAAAACGCTCGGCGAAAGCCATCATGCCATTAATCATGCCGTTGTGCAGGGCGATGTTTTCCTTTTTGTCCACACGCACGTCGTTCCAAAGGCAGAGGATGCCACCCAAAGCTTTAGTTGTGTCGGGGACAGCTTGCGCAGCGGCGGTATGCAGGAAACAGCGGCTCGTGAACAGCATTGGGTCGTAGTAGTTCAAGTAGCCGACGAATGAATCGAGGTACTTCCCGCCCTTCGTCGTAGCGGCGGCGTTGGAGCCAGCCGCCTCGTTCCAAATCTGCCTGATCACATGGTCGGAAGCGGGCAAGCCCGGGTCCCATGCAATCGCCTGACGGTCATGGCTTTCAATCACATTCTCAATCCATTGCATGAATCCCTCACGGTCTTCGATCCACACCTCGTCGGAACCTATGTGGATATAAGGGCAATCGGACTTCGGAATCTCACGGAAGAACTCTTCAAGGCACTTCTCGAGCACTTCACGGCCTTCTTTCGAATCCATCGTGAAGCCAAAAGCGTCCTTGAAATAAGTGGAATGGCCGGGCATGTCGATCTCGGGCACCACGGTGATGCCTCGTTCACGGGCGTAAGCGATCAATTCGCGGATTTCGTCGTATGTGTAGAACTTCCCTTCGTCACGGCCCTTCCTTTGGTACTGAGGGTCGTTGAGTTGTGGATAAACCTTGCACTCAATGCGCCATGCAGGATAGTCGGTAAGGTGCCAGTGGAAATAATTCAGTTTGTAGAAGGCCATCAAATCAAGTGTCGCCTTAAGCATATTGATGGTCTGATAGTTGCGACCCGTATCGTGCATAAAGCCCCGGAAAGGATATGCCGCCCAGTCGTGGATTTCCACATTGGGCACACAGCCTTGATCATCCGTTAATTGGGAAAGGGTGCTTTGGGCCCAAACAGCGTTGCCCGAAACGAGGGCCTTCCCCTTTCGTATGACCAACCGGTACTCATCGGGGTTGGCAAAACTGGTGATGGAATCGATGACGACTTCTTTTAGTTTGTGATATCGCGTTCCAATTTGTTGGAACTCTTTAGGCTCGGGGATGAGGGCAGTCGAAGTGTTGGTTATCTGTTCACGGCAGGAAATCAACCCTATCAACTGTAATAACAAGATGAATATCAATATGAAACGTTTCATAATAGACATGTATTAGGCCGTAAAAATACGCATAATTTGGTTTGCTCGGTTTTTGGGAAAGCTCCACTATCTTCTGGGAGTCATCAAAAAGGCGTATCTTTGCAAGCGCTAAACGGAACTGACGCTGAAATCATTGAGAGATAGACATGATGACCATCGACACCGCCAATATGTGTTCCCATTTGCAGAAGAAGCTATTCGATGAGGATGGCGAGTACCATCGTCTATGGATGGCCCTGCAAGACGACGAGGACCTGACAGCCGTGGTTCGCTCGCGGCAGCTCCACATCTATCGCAATGGCAAGAAAGTGTTGGTGTTGGCTGGGAAGTCCGCCCCGAAGATTTTAAGGGAAGACCTTGTTTGTGAGATGATAGCAGATTGCATTTAGGAAAATATCTATCCTAATATGAAAACCCGACATTGTGTATTGGGGTGTGGTAGGGTCAAGCAGCCATGTCATGCCAACAATGGCCTGTGCGATGGCGGGCATCTATGGCTGCGGCACACATGGCCCCGCCCATCTCAATATAAAAACCCGACATTGCATATCGGGGTGGGGTAGGGTCGTCCCTTCGGGACTTGGCCTGATGCATTGTCATCGTCTGCGTCCCGCTGACGGTGTAGGGGAAGTGTTCCCGTGTGGCAAGAATTGCGATGTTAGAGAACTGAGCTGTTTTTTGGCTGGGCACTGACGAGGAGGCTATTCTTTTACAATTTTTAGCGCTTTTTCTAATCCAATAATTTCTCCTTCTGCAGTTACAACTCCAGAAGACAAAAGACCAACAAATCTTTTGCTATTGATGATGGGATATAAAGACTCTAAAGAATACTTATTGATTGAAATATACAACTTTTGCAAACCAAGCGCGAGCAGAGCGTTTGCAGAAAAGAAGAAGAG
>CAMUYT010000220.1 GCA_947164955.1 uncultured Bacteroidales bacterium
GGCACCTGCTTGGGCGAGACGCGGTTTTTGATGACGGTCTTCACTTCCACCACCTTGTGCAGCTGCTCGATCTGCACTTGGATGACATCGCCCACCTTCACCTCGCGCGAGGGCTTGATGGGGTTGCCGTCCATCTTCACCTTGCCGCCCTTGATGGCATCCACGGCCAACGAGCGCGTCTTGAACAGACGCGCCGCCCATAGCCATTTGTCCATCCGGACGATGTTTTCTTCTTCGGTCATTGTGTCTTTTGGGTTTCTGTTTCGTCACTGCGAGGCACGAAGCAGTCCAGAAAGCCAGTTTATGATTGCTTCGCTTCGCTCGCAATGACGCGAAGCGTGTCAACAAATTACTTCTCCTTGAAAATCAGTTGAATCGGCACGCCGTTGAAGTCCCAAGTCTCGCGGATCTTGTTCTCCAAGAAGCGTTTGTAGTTTTCTTTCACGTCCTTAGGCAGGTTGCAGAAGAAGATGAACTGCGGCGCGATGCTCTTCAGCTGGGTGATATACTTGATCTTCAGGAAACGTCCGCGCGAAGCCGTCGGCAACGGCACTGAGTTGATGATTTCCAGCATCTTGTCGTTCAGCTCGCGCACGGGAACGCGACGCTCGCGGTTTTCGTAAACCTTGTGCGCGGTCTCCAGCACCTTATAGATGCGTTGCTTGTTGATGGCTGAGGTGAAGATGATGGGGTAGTCGGTGAAGGGAGCCGTTCTGGAACGAATCAGCTCTTCATAAGCCTTGTGGGTGTTGGAGTCTTTCTCCACGAGGTCCCACTTGTTGACGACCATCACCAAACCTTTCTTGTTCTTCTCGATGAGGCGCAGGATGTTCATGTCTTGGGCCTCGAAGCCTTGTGTGGCATCGAGCATGAGGATGGCTACGTCGCTGTCTTCGATGGCACGGATGGAGCGAAGCACGCTGTAGAACTCGATGTCTTCCTCCACCTTGCTCTTCTTGCGAAGACCAGCGGTGTCGACGAGCATGAACTCCATGCCAAAGGCCTTGTATTTGGTGTAGTTGGCGTCGCGGGTGGTGCCTGCGATGTCGGTGACGATGTGGCGGTCGGTGCCAAGGAAGGCGTTGATGAGTGACGACTTACCTACGTTAGGGCGTCCCACCACGGTGAACTTCGGCAGGTCGGTGTCGAAGTCGGTGGTGTTGGAGGGCAGCAGTTCGGCCACTTTGTCCAAAAGCTCGCCCGTGCCCGTGCCGGTCATGGCCGACATGGGGAAAGGCTCGCCCAAGCCCAAGGCATAGAACTCGCCCGCCAGCACTTCCTTGCTGGGTTCGTCAATCTTGTTGACGGCCAAAAGTACAGGCTTCTTTTGTTGCCGCAGGATGGTGGCCACGTCTTCGTCGAGTACGTGCAGGCCTTCGCGACCGTCGACGATGAATACGATGACATCGGCCTCGTCAATGGCCAGGTCCACCTGTTTGCGGATTTCTTCTTCAAAGATGTCGTCCGACCCAACCACATAGCCGCCGGTGTCGATGACGGTGAATTCCTTTCCATTCCAGTCGCTTTTGCCGTAGTGCCGGTCGCGCGTCACGCCGCTCGTCTCTTCCACGATGGCCATGCGCTGCTTCAGCAGTCGGTTAAACAGCGTCGATTTTCCCACATTGGGTCTCCCCACAATTGCTACAATATTTGACATTTCTTTGATGATTTAGTTTCGGGCTGCAAAAATAATAAAAGTTGTTCAGTTGGCAGTTGCTCAATGGCCCAGTTATGCTGTTTTTAACTGAATAACTGCCAACTGACAACTGCAAACTGCTTTACGCTTCGTAGCCAAACCGCTTCAACTCGGCCTCATTGTCTCTCCAGTCCTTGTCGACTTTGACGAACAGCTCCAAGAAGATTTTCTTCCCTGTAAACTCCTCAATATCAGCGCGGGCCTGCATTCCAAGCTTCTTGATGGCGTTGCCACCCTTGCCGATGATGATGGCCTTCTGCGAGTCGCGGGCCACGTATATGATGCTCCGGATGTGGATGTGTTTCTGCGTCTCTTCGTAGCTTTCCACCTCCACTTGCACTGAGTAGGGGATTTCCTGCTGGTAGTTGAGCAGGATTTTCTCGCGGATGATTTCGGTGATGAAGAAGCGCATCGAGCGGTCGGTGAGCTCGTCCTTCGGAAAATAGGGCGGGCACTCGGGCAGCTTTTCCAGAATTTGCTTGAAGATGAATTCCACGTTGGCGTTGTATTGTGCCGACAGCGGGAACACGGTGGCGTTGGGCAGTGTCTCGCGCCATTGTTCAACGGCTTGCTCGACTTGCTCTTGGGTCGAAAGGTCGATTTTGTTGATGAGGACGAACACGGGGATGTCGGTGGTCTTAAGCCGTTCGACGGTCTTTTCCTCGATTTTCTTGTCGGTGATGTCGACCACGAAAAGGATGAGGTCGGCGTCGATGAGGGCCACGTTGACAAACTGGTTCATCACTTCGTGCATCTTGTAGGCCGGGTCCTTGATGATGCCGGGGGTGTCGGAGAAGACGATTTGGAAGTCGTCGCCGTTGACGATGCCCAAAATCCGGTGCCTTGTGGTCTGCGCTTTCGAGGTGATAATGGAGATTTTCTCCCCAACGAGCTGGTTCATGAGGGTGGACTTGCCCACATTCGGGCGTCCTATAATGTTGACATAGCCTGCTTTATGACTCATAGTGAAATTTTTTCTTGGTTTTTTGCTCTGCAAAGAAACAAAATTATTACCTTTGCAGCCGATTTCGGGAGGAAAAAAGTTTTCCAAACGGAATTTTCGCACGATGCGGGGTAGAGCAGAGGCAGCTCGTCGG
>CAMUYT010000221.1 GCA_947164955.1 uncultured Bacteroidales bacterium
CGAAGTTGCCGAGTTGCTTCATGTTCTTCTGTCCGATGACCCATTGCTCGACCATACGGCTCACCACCTTGCATTCCACGTTGTAGAGCGAACGACCGGCAATTCTTACTTCCTTGATGACGAAGATGGCGTCGTTGGCGATGCCTCCGGTGGTCAGGATCTTGTCGACGTCACCCTTGAAGTCGTCGGCGGTGATGCGACCGTCTTTCAGCAGCTCCAACGCACGGCTTTCCGAGACGCAGAAGTCAGCATTTTGGCTGTAGGTGAAAGGCTCGTTGTAGCCGTCCACGCGGGCGAAGAAGTTGAAGTAACCTTTATTGTTGACGGTAAATTGTTCAGTCTGTTCTTCTTGCGGGTTGATGGCGATGTTGACGGTACCACCTTCAGCAATATGTTCACGTGGCACGAAGTCTTTGCTCAGGATGCGGAACTCGGTGCGGCGGTTCATTTGGTGAGCAGCCTCTTTCACGTCGTTGTTGGGCAGCTTGTTGATAAAGTCTTCAGTGAGTCTCGTCCCAGCCTTGAAGGTATAACCTCTCACGGTCATGTCTTTTTGGATGGTACGCGGCACACGCTCGCCGTAGCCCTTGGCAGTCAGGCGGAGCGGGTCGATACCTCTGATAATCAAATAGTCGACAACGCTTTGTGCACGCTTTTGCGACAGGATGTCGTTATGCTCGTCAGTGTCGCGGGCATCGGTGTGCGAAGCCAACTCGATGGTGATGGTCGGGTTGATTTGCAGGGTTTCGATCAGGCCTTGCAGCGAGTCCTCAAATTGGGGCTTGAGGTCCCATTTGCCCAAATCGTAAAGGATGTCGGGCAGCATGATGGGTTCTTGCGGGATGGGCTCGATGTCGTATTCTTTCTCGAAGTCCTTGCTGAACTCAAGTCCAATGGTGGTCTCTTGTGCACTGAGTGTGAAGTAGTTATCTTTATCGATAGTGATGTCGTAGGTCGTGTTCTTGTTCATTTGGCTCTCGCTGAAGTTGAAGTAACCCTTGTCGTTGGTGCGAGTCATGTTGTTCGAGCCGTCGCTGCCTACCATGCGCACTTGGGCGTTGCTGACATATTGCTTTGTTTTTGCATCTTTAACAGTACCCGAGAATGTGAATAAGACCGGCGGCTCCTCAAAGTAGTATATGTTGTCCAAACCGCGAGTGTTGCCACGGTTGGAGGAGATGAAACCGCGTTCTTCAGTGGGGTGGAAGACGATACCGAAGTCGTCGCCCGTCGAGTTGATAGGGTATTTGAGGTTGCGAGGTTCACCCCATTGTCCGCTGGTGTCCATTGAGCTGACGAAGATGTCGAGGCCGCCCATACCACCATGGCCATCGGAAGCAAAATAGAGTACAGTGTCGTATCTTAAGAATGGAAACACCTCATTTCCAGGCGTGTTGATGCGTTCGCCGAGATTGAAGGGGTGCTTAAAGGGTTCGGTGGTGTTATCGCGCATGGCCACCCAAATGTCGTTGCCGCCAAAGCCGCCTTTGCGTTCGGCTGCGAAATACATGATGAGCTCGTCATTGGAAAGGGTGGGATGGCCAACGATGTCGAGTGTGTCGACGCCGGCAATCTCTACGGGTCGAGCCTCTGAGAAGGCACCACCACTTTTGCCTGCTACCATAATTTGGCAGCCGCTCTTGCGATGGGCGTTGTTTTGGCAGCGGGTGAAATACATCTTGGTATAACGTTGGTTCATGAAAGGCGTTCCTTCGCTGGCATTGGTGTTGACGGTTTCGCTTTCATCGGCGAGAACGGGTGTGCTCCAGTCTCCTTTGCGGTCTTGTTTTGAAGTAAAGAAGTCGGCAAACTCCTGTCCGGTGATACCGTCTTTTTCCTTACCTGTGGCAGCGTCGCGGGTGGAGGTGAAAATGATCTCGTTGTAGTTGTTGTTGAGCCATGTGGCACAAAAATCGGAGTCCTTTGTCGAGTTCACTTTTTTCAGTTCCTTCAGCTCATATTTCGACGGGTTTTCCTTCCATTCTTGTATCATCTGGGTGGTTCCCATACCTAGTTGTCCACGGGGATCGTTGGGCATCCGCTGGGCGTAGGTCTCATACATTTCGATGGCCTCCTTGAATTTTTCATTCATCTTGTAGGTCTCGGCAAGGTAGAGATAGACCTCGGGATGCGTGTTGGGGTATTCGGTTTTCAGAAGACGTTTGTAGTAGGGCTCTGCACGTTTGGTTAGGCCTATAAGACGGTAGCATTCAGCCATTTGGAAACTGATGCGGTTGCGCTCGTCCTTGTTGCGGCGTACTTTGCGGTAGGCTTTCTTGTAACGGTCGGCTGCTTCGGTGTATTGTTTGCGTCCGAAAGCTAGGTCGGCGTTTTTGGCAGGGTTTCTTCTTTGTGCATAAAGGTCGGAGCTCATAAAGATGAACAGCGCCGACATGAGGATAAGGATGTATCTTTTCATAGAAATAAATTCTCTTTTTCTCAAACGCAGGAAAGGCTATTTTATTATCGGACAAAAATACAACATTTCGGTGAATCTGTAAAGAGAAAGCAACAAAAAAATCCCGCCGTTACCAGCGGGATTTTTGCAAGCAGTTTAGAAGGTTAATTATGATGTTGTTATCATTTCTTCTTAGTGATGTCCTCTTCTTCGATTTGCTTGTCCTTCTTGTTGCCCTTCATCAGCACATAGGCGAACGGGGTCGACAGGAAGACGGACGAGAACGTACCAGCCAGCACACCGACCAACAAGGCAAAGATGAAGCCGCGGATGGTGTCGCCGCCGAAGATGAAGATGGCGAGCAACACGA
>CAMUYT010000222.1 GCA_947164955.1 uncultured Bacteroidales bacterium
TGCCGCTGAAGAGGTCTTCGGGGTCGCTCACGCGCAGCATCCGATAGGTTCTGCCCTCGTATTCGATTTCTTCCACTGCATCCACGTGCATCGTGAGGATTCCCGTGCCGACAAAAATGTTCCAACTGTCGCCCACTTCGGCTTCATAGTCATACAACACAGTGAACAATCGCGAACGCTTGTTCCACCAATACAGCTTGCCGTTGAGTTCAAAGACGTATTCATGCGTCACCTCCTCGCGCAATCCCTTGTCATAAAGCGTGTTGATTTTCACGAGGATATGTGTAGGTTCGTCGTTGATGATGGTGTCGCCTGCCTGATACATGTATTGGTAAGTGATGCTGCCATCCTCGTTTTGGATTTCGTAGTACCATTCGGGATAACTCGGCGGCACGATATTGGATTGATCGCAATCATATTCCCCTTCGTGATAAAGCATCTCTTCATCATTGACATAGCACCTTAAATATTCTATCTCACTTGCATCAAACACTTCCCATCCGTTGCAAACTTCCATGCTTGGGAACAAGCCTCTCTCATAGCCAATTCCTTCTATGATTTTCCCTCGAAAAACAGGAAGGTCCTCGTTAAACCTAACCCACTGCGTGCGGTAATTGTGTCCGTTCCAAGTCACGCTGCCAACGCTGTCGACAGTCACCTGATGCGAACAGTCACCTACTTCGTAGTACCATGATTCGCCCGCTTCGGCATCAAAGTCATACAAAATCGAGAAGGCGTTTGTGGTCGGGTTGAACCAATACACCTTGTTGTCCTCCTCGTACACAAATTCTCCCCCTTCGTGACCCGTATCCAAAAAATGCTGGTCGATGATGCTGCACTGATGGCCTTGGATGATCGTGTCGCCGTCCACGAAAAACCTCTGATATTCAGGATGCGTGCCCCACGGGTTAAACACATCGAAATACCACTCCGCACCTTGTGGAGCAAACGTCGCAGGCTCTCCATTGCTATTCATCACGCAATCGTCAAACTCCTCATTGTTCCAAATTAGGTTGCCGTTCTCATGGTAGCACAACAGATGGATAAACGAGCCAACTAAGCCTTCACTACCGCTGTTCAAAAAGCCATATGAACTACCCACGCCTTCAATCCAGTATTCATCAGGGCCAAAAATCAATTTCCGCCTCATGGTACCACCCACTTCCACTTCAGATTCTTCAAGCACTATCAATTGTTGATGCATCCAGTTCACTGTAACCGTGTCACCTACCGAAAGATTAAAGTCATATAGCAGGACTTCGTCTTGATAGTTTTGTTCTATTTTTCTGCGGAAATACACCCTTTTGTCCTCTTCGCGAACCGCACCTACTTTTGAGATTCCATATTTACTTTTCTTCCAAACAAGTTTATAGTCCACGCTATCAAGAGTGATATTATCCCTAATACTTTGGATTTCAGTAAAGTAATCATTCGGATAGTTCATAGAAGCAATGGAAACCACATTCCATTTCTGGCGGTTGTTAGCCTCATGAACCATGGGGAAATAATCTTGAATAGTCCCTTCAATTTGGATGTCGTCAATGCAAATGGCAGATTGTCCAGAACAATAGTGGTGACGAATAGCGACATAGACCTCTTGACTTGTATAAGCAGAAAGGTCGACAGTGAACTCGTACCAATTGCCCTGACGGTTTCCCGCATCTTTGGCGGTTAAAGTCCATTCATGCAAGAGCGTGAAAGCCAGCGGGTCATCGTTGACTGTCGTTGAGATGGAAACTCCAAAATGCTCTGCACAATAGATTTCATCCAAAGCACAAACAAAGAAATTGATAACGGGCCATTCATTCAAAACCAATCGTGGAGAAACAAGATACTCATTTGGTGTAAGAGGTTCGCCCGTGGCATAGTCCTTGGAATAAGCCATCACCATCCCATTGGAATTGTGACCCATTCCGCCGATGGAAGGTTCCCAACAATGGCCGTCGCCATCGCCATCGAGTGTGGTCCAGCCTTGAAGGGTGCCGTCTTCAAAGTCGTAATGGAGGCTTTGCGCCACGCCACCAAGGACGAAGCTGGCCAAAATCGCTAAAGTTAATACTAATCTTTTCATAACTGTAAGTATTTAATTGTTAGTGGATTGATTTCTTTTTGTCACAAAACCAGCAAAACTCTCAAAACCATATTTTGGTTGGGGGAAAGCAGCCAACCGGCTCGCTTTCCGGCGGCAACGCGGTTGCGTGCCGCCACACGCTTTTTCTTTGGACTTACTCATTGTTTTGTTGGTTTTGTATGTTTTGTGATTATACAGCATTGACGATTTCCTCAAAGCTACGGTTATCATCCCCAAGGTCCATCTTCATTTGTTTTATGCGGGTTTTGCGTTTGTAATAAGAGTCGGTCTGGGTGTCGAGCAGGATGGAAATCACCTGGTTGGAGAAGCCGTTCTTGGAGAGGCAGCAGATGCGCACGTCCCACGGGCCGAGCTTGGGGAAGAGTTGCAGCAGCCGCTGCGAGAAGCCGTCGAAGACCAAGTCGGTGAGGCTGATGAAGTCCTTCCAGTCGTTGTCGGTCAGCTCGAAGTTGAGCGAGTCGTTGTTGATTTCCTCGCTGAGGGCCTGCGCGGTGGCCATCACCTTGTTTCGTGCCATGATTTTTTGGATGGCCATCAAGTCCTTCGGCGGGAGGCTCTGCTGCTGGCGGCGTAGTTCGTCGTTGGTGCGGATGAGGTTCTCCATGTCGCTCACCAACTCGTG
>CAMUYT010000223.1 GCA_947164955.1 uncultured Bacteroidales bacterium
GCGACAGCATCACGATGAAGGTTTACAATGTGAGCCGTGTGGCGACGGTGTATCAGCGCATTCCATAAACGAAAAAAGCCGCCCAAACGAGCGGCTTTTCTTTTTTAATCTTATGATTTAGAAGTTGTAATACAATCCAAAACGCGGGGCTGCGGTTTCGAAATCAAGGACGAAAGCACCGTGTTCATAGTAATTCATTTTGTCATAGCCGAGGAAACCGACCGAGAAGGCGGCAGTCCAATGTTTTGTGGCCATCCAAGCGACGATAGGTCTGAGACCGACTCTGTAACCTTCAGCATCCATAAGGCCGAATTGACCCATTACATCCATAGCAACGCTGAACTTCTCGACATTGGCAATAGTGTAACGGACATAAGGTGTCAGCATTAAGCCCGTGCCCTCTCTGAGAGGAGAATTAATATAAGCAAAGTCGGCGGCACAAGCGAAGGTCAACGGAACGCTGGTGAGGCTGTAACCAATTTCGGGAGCAATTTCAAAAGACTTGGTGTCTTTTGACATGACACCGCTAATGGAACCGCCCAACCAAACTTGAGCGTTTGCAGTGAAGATGCCTGCGAAGGCAATGACCAAGGTCAAAAACAATTTTTTCATTTTTTTGTGATTTTAATTAAACATTTAGTGAATTGAATTCTGAATTTTAATGAACCGGCAGGGGATAATCAATTTCCGTGCCAGAAATCCGAAGGGTTTTTGTAGAGACACCATAATATGACATCTCTACATTTATTCCAATCATAACGGTTTTATTTTTCAATGAACGCGATGGTGTCACCTTTGCTGACACGCTTGCCTTGGTCTGCCGTGGCCTCCACGATCTTGCCGGGCCAGAGGGCGTAGACAGGTTCCAATCCGAGATTGGTTTGGATGGCGCAGAGCAGGTCACCTTCTTTATATATGGTGCCAGGGGCGGGCGCAATCGACTTGTCGTCGAAGTCCACTTCCCACATCACCACACCGCTGACGGGAGCGATGACAGGTTCCGCGTTGGGGTGACGCAAGGCACGCAGGTCCGGAATCTTGGCCTCGCCGCCTGCCTTCTCGAACTTGGCCTTCATCTTGGCCTCCAGCTCTTGGTTGAAACGGCGCTTGGCCTCGCCCGACTTGTACTCGCGGTACTGCTTCTCGTGCATGGCAAACTCGAAGAGCTCTTCGTCGTCCTGGCCACGGTCCCAGCCTTCTTGCTTCATCATCTCGATGAAGTGGGGCAGCTCGTTCGGATAGTTGTCCTGCGGGTTGCCGGTGAAGAACTCGCGCTTTTGTTCCTTGGCCAAAGCGATGATGGCGGGGTCCAATTTGCCCGGCAGTTGGCCCGACTTGCCCAGGATCATGCCCCACATGGCGTCGTCGAGGTCGCTGAAGTCGGGTTTGCCCATGCTGCGCCCGATGAGGTTCTTCAGGGCGATGTTCTTGGTGTATTGGCTGAAAGGCGTCACCAAAGGCGGGTTGCCGACCATGGGCCAGATGCGTTGCACTTCGTCGAAGAGTTCGACGAGCAGCTCGTCTTCGCTGAGTTCGGCCTTGCCTTGTGCCTTGTAGTTCATGTTGATAAGGGCATGGGCGCCTTTGAGGTCGGCCATGAGCGAGCCCATCATGCCACCGGGAAGGCCGCTGCCCAACATCAAGGAGTTGATGTAGCGGTTACGCGGGTCGATCCAATAGCCGAGGAAGTCGTCGATGAACGATTGCGTCATGCTGCGGGCGGCCATGTAAGCCTTCATGTCGATGTCCTTGACGAGGAATCCGGCGTCCTTCAGCATGGCTTGCACGCTGATGACGTCGGGGTGGACGGTGCCCCACGACAGCGGCTCCATGGCCACGTCGACGTAGTCGCAGCCGGCCTTGCACACCTCAAGCACCGAGGCCATCGAGAGGCCCGGCGTGGTGTGGCCGTGGTATTGCACCTTGATTTCGGGGTGTTGTTTCTTGATATGCTCGACGATGCGGCCCAAGCTGACGGGGCGACCCACACCAGCCATGTCCTTCAGGGCGATTTCCTTGGCACCGGCTTCGATGAGTTGGTCGGCAATCTTCATGTAATACTCGGCGGTGTGTACCTGCGAGTGGGTGATGCTCATGGCGGCTTGCGAGATCATGCCAGCCTCGTTGGCCCATTTGATGGACGGGATGATGTTGCGCACGTCGTTCAGTCCGCAGAAGATACGGGTGATGTCGACGCCTTGGGCTTTCTTCACCTTATACATCAGTTGGCGCACGTCGGCGGGCACGGGGTTCATCCTCAATGCGTTGAGGGCGCGGTCGAGCATGTGGCACTCGATGCCGCCCTTGTGCAATGCTGCCGTAAAGGCACGCACTGACGGGTTCGGGTTCTCGCCATAAAGCAGGTTGACCTGCTCGGCGGCGCCACCGTTGGTCTCCACGCGGTCGAAGCAACCCATGTCGATAATCAAGGGGGCGATTTGCTCCAGTTGGTCCTTGCGTGGCACATATTTGCCTGACGACTGCCACATGTCGCGGTAAACCAGGCTGAATTTTACTTCTTTTTTCATTATATTAGTGTGTTTTATGCGATTTTGCTTGGGGCTGCAAAGGTACGATTTTTCGATGAATTAAACTCAAAAAACACTTTTACTTTGTCAAAACTTTTGTAATTTTGCCGTCGTATGATTAAAGAGAAGAGGACTTTTATGAAAACAAACAAAAATAGGGGTAAT
>CAMUYT010000224.1 GCA_947164955.1 uncultured Bacteroidales bacterium
GCATCGTGGCCTTGCTCATCGGCCTCGTGGTGGTGGGCGGCGTGAAGCGCATCGCCAACGTGGCGCAGGTGGTGGCACCGTTCATGGCCATCCTCTATGTGTTGCTTTCGATTGTCGTGTTGGCCTTCCATATCCGTGAGGTGCCTAATGCGTTCATGGATATGATCCAAAGCGCTTTCGGGATGAAGGAGGCGCTTGGCGGCATCCTCGGCTCCACCATCGCCTGGGGCGTGAAGCGCGGCATCTATAGCAACGAGGCGGGACAAGGCACGGGTGCCATCATTGCGGGCGCAGCCAAGGTGTCGCATCCTGTCAAGCAGGGATTAGTGCAGGCGTTTTCGGTGTATATCGACACCTTATTGGTATGTACCGCCACCGCCGTGATGATCTTAGCTTGCAAGACCTACAACGTGTTTGATGCGTCGGGCAACATCCTCATCGCTGCCGAAGGTGTTGAATTGGGCGCGCCCGACGTGAGCTACACCTCCGCCGCCTTGGGCACCTTCCTTGGCGGCAACTGGGGCGGCATCATCGTGTCGTTTGCCTTGTTTTTCTTCGCCTTCACGACGATCATGGCGTATTACTACTACGCCGAGACCAACCTCGTCTACCTCTTCGGCAAGGGCAAAATCGAGCATATCCTGATTTGGGTGTTGCGCGTCGGGGTGGTGGCGATGGTCTTTGTCGGGTCGCTGTATGAGGCGCGCACGATGTGGGACCTCGGCGACATCGGCGTGGGCACGATGGCATGGGTCAACATCATCGCGATTTTGTTGCTTTCGCCCAAGGCGTTCAAGGCGTTGAAGTCCTACGAGCGGCAGAAGAAAGAAGGCAAGGAACCCGTTTTCGACCCGAAGGAAGTCGGGGCGAAGGGGGCGGAGTTCTGGGAGAAAGAATAAATAGTTTTATATGCCATCCGTATTGTCAAATTGTTTATTTTTGCACAATTATAGTTCGCATTCAAACAAACATGATTTTTAATCAACTTTAATTTACCAAATTATCAAAAAATGAAAAAAGTAACGTTTTTGCTCGCCACTTTGCTTATTGGTGGTATGATGCTCACGGGCTGCAAGAAAGACCCGCAACCTACACCAACACCCGACCCAGAGCCTACAACCACCAAAGTGGTGTACAAACTTGGCAACACCTCTTTAAATCAAATAGGTTCAGACTGCTTCAAGTACACGGTTTCTTATCTTGGAGATAATGGACAAATGGTCACGGTTAACGATGTTACCCTTCCCTGGTCTTCCCCTGAAATTACCGTCACCCTTCCTTTCACTGCCAAAATCGAAGGCAATGCCACCTACAACGAAGCAGATCTTCCCGATCCAGTGATTTATGGCTGCCTCTATTACCTTTCTGCAAATGGAATTGTATTCCAACACGAGGGAAGCCTCTATTCTTCTTCCAGGGAAGGTTTTATACACATTATGGCTGAAGATCCTGATGAACTGAAGTTCAGCTACTCGAAGACCATCGAACGACTGGATTGACATACTGGATCAGATTGTTTGTAAAGTTTTATTACCCACAATAACATTTAAATCTAAGTAATTATGAAAAAAGTAATGTTTTTACTCGCCACACTGCTTATCGGTGGCATGATGTTCACAGGCTGCAAGAAAGACAACCCACAACCCACACCCGACACGCCTGCCCAAACGACGAAGTCGGTGGTTTATACGATGGATAACGTTTGGAAGGATGAGCTTTCATCAGCAACACTAACCGTTTCGCCATACTTCCACTATACTTTCAAATACAAGGATGCTAATGGAACGATGGTTGAAGTGAATGATCCCACTTTGCCTTGGACAAAGGAAATCAGTGTTAATGCTCCTTTTGAAGCCAAACTGGAAGGAACAGTTTCATACGATGAGAATGAGCTTCCTGAACAAGGAGAGATTATTTTTGGTACACTTGGCTCTATCAAGTCAGGTGATGATAAAACGATTCCTCAAAATGCGGGCAAGTTCCACGCCAGACAACAATTCCTCGATTTTATCAGCACCCATGCCGATAGATTGAACTATAGCTTTACCTTGTCGGTTAATTAAGCATAGGTAAGAGGATTTCCTTTTATTTGCCCGACCTTCAAATGATGGAGGCCGGGCAAATTGTTTTTTCAATTGACATGTTGCATCTCTCTTAGCAAGTCCAGCGCCTGGGTCACCGTTTCCACCTCTTTGACGGTGAGTTGCAGCTTGTCATTGACCTCCTTGAGTGCGGTGCGCTTCGGATGGCTCATGATGTACTGCATGATCTGCATGTAGGTGCTGCTTTCGTAGTATTTCGATGCTTGGTTGCTAACGAAATAGGCCGTCATGTTGTGGTGGCGCAGCACGATTTTCTCGAAGCCCAAGTCCTTGGCCACCCAGCGGAGTCGCACGGTGTTCAGCAGGTCGTTGACCTGCTTGGGAATCGGGCCGAAGCGGTCGATGAGGTGGTCGGTGAACTTCATCAGCGCTTCCTCGGTCTTGGTGTGGTCGAGTTCGCTGTAGAGGCTCACGCGCTCCTGCGTCGAGTTGATGTAGTCCGACGGGAAACGCACCTCCATGTCGGTCTCAATGGTGCAGTCGGCCACGTAGGTCTTGTCTTCCTCCTTGTCGAAAATGTCTTTAAACTCAGTCTCTTTCAGCTCGAGAATGGCCTCGTCGAGGATCTTGTGGTAGGTCTCG
>CAMUYT010000225.1 GCA_947164955.1 uncultured Bacteroidales bacterium
GCTCGCCGCTGTCGGTGAATGCGACGACCGACGGGGTGGTGCGGTGGCCTTCGCTGTTGGCGATGACTTGAGGCTCGTTGCCTTCCATCACGGCCACGCATGAGTTGGTTGTACCTAAATCGATACCGATGATTTTTGACATTTTCTTGTTCTCCTATTTTTATTTGTTACTTATTTGTTTATTCCTTTTTATTAGTGCCGCGAGACGCTGGACTGCGCGACGCGAGACTTCTTGGTTGCATGATTGCAACGGCCTCCTTTTGTCAATCTTTGTGCCAAACGAAAAAACTGACAAAATGGCAATAATCTCGTTTTTTTGTCGTTTTTCTGGACGAAATCCGCAAAACGGACTGAAAAATTTCATACCTTTGCACCCTTATTTTTTCTAAAAATCGACACATTTCAGATGAAAAGAATAGTATCCATAATCATTTGCTTATTGTTTGCGACCACGGCCTTCGCGCAAGACAACAACTTCTTCAAGCGCATGAAGGACAAATTGACCATCCACGACACCATATATATATTTGTCAACGCCAACGACACCATTCCGAATCCCAATGAGGACGAGGAGGAAGACGAGGAAGAGGAAGAGGAATTTTCGGAAGGCATCGCCGTGCCGATCGACACACTCAATACCGACGACCGTTACCGCAAGGTCGTGCTTTTCGACAACGGCTCATGGCTTTATTACACACTCGAGCGTCCCGACGTCCCCGACTCGCTGCGTGACGACCATTGGGACACCGAGACGGTTCACAGCTATAACGACATCGCATTGAAAGACCTTCCCGAGCAGGTGGTCATCACACTTGTCGACTCGGCTCACCGTTGGTGCATCCCCCACCCAGGTCCTGTCACCTCGCAGTTCAAATTCAGATGGCACCGCCCGCATAGGGGTGTCGACATCGGACTGAACACGGGCGACGTCGTCTATGCCGCCTTCGACGGTGTAGTGCGTGCAGCCTTGCCTTCTCGCATGACGGGTGGTTATGGCAACGTGTTGGTCATCCGACACATCAACGGGTTAGAGACCTATTATGGTCACCTCTCGCGATATATCGTGAAGAGCGGCGACGTGGTGAAAGCTGGCGAGCCCATCGGCTATGGTGGTTCCACCGGACGCTCCACAGGACCACACCTCCACTTCGAGACGCGTTACATGGGCCAGTCGTTTGACCCCGAGCGCATCTTCGACTTCGAACGTGGCACCTTGCGCTCCGAAGAGTTTGTCTTGAAGAAGCACTATTTCAACATCAACTCACACCAAGGGCAGAGCGACCAACAATCACTGAAAGCTTCGAAGAAAGCACCGCAAGAGGCCAGCGCCAAATCGAGAAAGGTGTATCACACGGTGAAAAAAGGCGACACGCTAAGCCGCATCGCCAAGAAATACGGCACCTCCATCAACAAAATCTGCAAGCTCAACGGTATCCGACAGACCAAGACGCTTCAGATTGGACAAAAACTCCGCGTGAAGTAAAAAAACAAGCCCCGGAAGCCTTTCAGCTTTCGGGGCTTTCAGTGCATTGACGCTCGCACCTATTTCATCCAAGCCTCAACATCTTCCAGCTGCAAGGCAGGAATGTCGAGCTTGTTCTTCTTTCTCAAGCCGTTCAGTTTCTCACGCAAGGCAGTAGGCTTCTCGGCCTTCAGTTGCTCGATGGTATTGTAGCCATTGGTGAGCAACAAAGTCGCCCAAGTCTCGGCCATACCCAAAACCATAAAGTCTTCCTTGGTGGCGTTTTTCACCACTTTTTCGGGACGCATCATCGGGAACAGCAGCACCTCTTGGATGGTGGTCTGGCCCGTGAGCAGCATCACAAAGCGGTCGATGCCGATGCCCATGCCCGAAGTCGGAGGCATACCGTATTCAAGCGCGCGGAGGAAGTCCTGGTCGATGAACATAGCCTCGTCGTCGCCACGCTCGCTCAGCTTCATCTGCTCCTCGAAGCGGGCGCGTTGGTCGATGGGGTCGTTCAGCTCGGTGTAGGCATTAGCCAGTTCCTTGCCGTTCACCATCAGCTCGAAGCGCTCGGTCAGTTCGGGGTTATTGCGGTGACGCTTGCAGAGCGGCGACATCTCGACGGGATAATCCGTGATGAAGGTCGGCTGGATGTAGGTGCCTTCGCACTTCTCGCCAAAGATTTCGTCGATCAGTTTGCCCTTGCCCATCGAAGCGTCCACCTCGATGCTGAGTTGCTTGCACACCTCACGCAGCTGGGCTTCGTCCATGCCTGTGATATCGATGCCGGTCTTCTCCTTGATGGAGTCGATCATCGTGATGCGCTTGAAGGGGCGCTTGAAGCTGATTTCGTTGTCGCCCACCTTCACGGTTTCCTTGCCCAACACATCCATCACGCAGCGATGGATCATCTCCTCAGTGTAGTCCATCATCCAGAGGTAGTCCTTGTAGGCTACGTAGATCTCGAGACACGTGAACTCGGGGTTGTGGGTGCGGTCCATGCCTTCGTTGCGGAAATTGCGCGAGAACTCGTAAACGCCCTCGAAGCCGCCCACGATGAGGCGCTTCAGGTAAAGCTCGTCGGCAATGCGGAGGTACATCGGGATGTCCAAGGCATTGTGGTGCGTGATGAACGGACGCGCCGTGGCACCGCCCGGGATGGCTTGCAGCACAGGCGTCTCCACCTCAAGGTAGCCGCTCTCGTTGAAGA
>CAMUYT010000226.1 GCA_947164955.1 uncultured Bacteroidales bacterium
CCATCCTTGAAATTGACCACGCTGCGATAGCCAGCCCGCTTCAAGGCTTCCTCGGCAGCGGCAAATTCGAGGGTGAGTTCGCTGAAGTGGTGTGCGTCGGCAGAGATGATGGCGGGAATGCCCATCTTGCAGGCTTCCTCCATCAGCCAAGGCGAAGGATAGAAGCCGTTGTAGCGTTTCTTGTAAAGGCCGCGCACGTTGACTTCCATCACCAAACCCTTCTCGCGGATGAGGTCTAAGGTCTCGAAGGCCAAGGCGCGATACCACGGCTCGTCCTCGTGGAAATAACGGTCGCGGTTGTGCATCTTGATTTTGTCGAAGTGGGCGATGATGTCAAACGGCTCACGTTCAATCATTTCGTTGGTCTGTTCGTAGAACCTGCGCACGGCACGACGGATGTCGCCATCGAAGAACTTTTGCAGGCCTTCATCGTAGACCTCCCACTTGGGGCCATCGATGAACCAGATGTCGTCAGGATTAATCTGAATCGGCGTTTCGATAGGCTCAACGACCTTGGTTTTTGCAGGTCCCTGAGCCTGTCGAAGGGCCGGATCAACAACGAGGTGAACTCCACCAATCAGATAATCAAGGTGATACTTCTCTTTGGTCACGGCAAAAGGCTCAGAAACATCCGTGATATAGTCGGCCTCCAGGCCACAATAAATGTCGATTTTGTCCCTGAATTCGGCTTTCAGCTGGGCGATTTCGGCCACATAACGCGGCATGTCGGCCGATTTCACCGAAAAATTGTTGTCGAAAGGCAAGGGGCTGTGTTCCGAAAAACCGAGTGTCGTCAAAGCTTGACGGACGGCCTCTTCCACGATTTCGCGGGGCTGCGACTTGCCGTCGCTGTAAACGCTGTGGGTATGTAGATTGAAGTTTTGCATAAGATTTTTGATTCTATATCGAATAATGGCGCAAAGGTAGTCATTTTTCGTATCTTCGCGCATCAAAACATCATACGATGAACGACAACAACACTTTTCGTCCCATGCGCCGCTTCAAGCAGCAAATGACTGAAACAGAATGCCTTGAACTACTAAAATCCGCTCCTCGTGGCGTGCTTGCCCTGCTCGGTGACCACGATTACCCTTACGCCGTGCCCTTGGATTTCGTCCTCGACGGCGACAAAATCTATTTCCACTGCGCCAAGGAAGGCCATAAGATTGATGCCATCCAGAGGCACGACAAGGCTTCGTTCTGCGTGCTGAGCGAAGGCCGAAAAGAACCCGGCGACTGGTGGTATCACTTCGAAAGCGTCATCTGCTTCGGGCGCATCCGCATCGTCGACGACCCTGCCTTGGCCGATGCCAAACTACGGCTTTTGGGTGCGAAATACTTCCCCGAAGGCTACGATTTGGAAGACGACATGCTGAAAAACGGGCCTCGTGCTTTCGTGCTCGAATTGACGATTGAACATTTGAGCGGGAAACGAGTGAGAGAAAAATGACTTCAGGGGATTACAAATCCCCTAATCAGGTTCGGCGGATTGCAAATCCGCCGAAACAAAGCCCTGAAGGGGCGACCAGAATTCATCGGGCGATTTCAATCCCCGAAAATGCGGCTGCCAAAAATGGACGCCACATTGTACGGCTGCCCAATCCCCCTGCCCCCTTAGGAAGGGGGAATTGTGACAGCCCTACAACTGTCAATTATCAACCACTTTATAAACCTTGTCGCCACGCCGCACCAACGATTTGACAGGGATGGAACAATACTCGCCTTTCACGGTCTGCTGCACCTGACCCAAATCAACGCGAATTTCGCTCAACGTGTCCTCATAAACGCCCGTGGTCGGGCCGATGATCATAATTTGTTCGCCAAGTTGGAGCACATCACTGTCCATTCGGATTTCGGCCACGCCTAACTTGCTGTAATAGTTGGTGATAAGCCCAACATATTCCTTGGTCTTGGTGGCATGCGAGCCATATTGCTTCGACCATTCAAACGTGCGGCGACCCAAATAATAGCCGTCCCAAAAGCCACGATTATAGACGCTCTTCAACCGTTCCATCCAAGCGTCGATTTTCTCCTGCGTGAACGTGCCTTCTTGAATGGCTTTCACCGCCTCGCTGTAGACCGACACCGTCAGTTTGGTGTATTCCGGCGAGCGACCGCGACCTTCTATTTTCAGCACTTCCACACCTGCATCCAACACCCTATCCAAGAAAGGCAGCGTGCAGAGGTCTTTGGGCGACATAATGTATTCGTTGTCGAGCATCAACTCATAGCCTTCCTCGCGCTCGCGCACATCGTAGCCACGACGGCACAGTTGCAGGCAAGCACCACGGTTGGAAGAGGAATTGAACAAATCCTGGCTCAGGTTGCACTTGCCCGAAATGGCCATGCACAACGCGCCATGGCAAAACACCTCGATGCGCACCAAGTCGCCATGCGGGCCACGAATCTGCTGTTTCTCAATCTGTTCAGTGATGTATTTCACTTGGTCGATGTTCAGTTCGCGGGCGGTCACCATCACGTCGGCAAACTGGGAGTAATAGCGCACCGCCTCAAGGTTGGTGATGTTGCATTGCGTCGACATGTGGACTTCGACTCCGATTTGTCGGGCATACTGGATCACGCTTTGGTCGGAGGCGATGATGGCCGAAATGCCGTTGGCCTTGATGGCATCCAAAAGTTGGTGCATCTCGTCCATTTCCTCGT
>CAMUYT010000227.1 GCA_947164955.1 uncultured Bacteroidales bacterium
CCGTCCAATGCGATGGTTTCGATTTCAATGTCCTCGCTGCGGAAGACTTTCTTCAAGTTTTCTACTTTGATCATTGTTTTAGGTTTTAATTTATTAACTGAATTATTATTGATTTGTTATATCCTTTTCATATTTCCCAGGCGTTGCCCTTGGCCATTTGCTTTTGGCCTTTCAGGCCGACTCCCTCTCCCTCTAAATTCTAAATTCTTAATTCTAAATTCTTATTCATCTTTAAGCGATTTCACCGGATTCATCCGCGCGATGCGCCAACTGCTCACACCAATCACAATGGCCACGATGGCCAGCACAATCACCGCTGCGCCGATGAAATACCACGGCGACAGGTTGATGCGGAAAGCGAATTGTTCAATCCACTTGCGGGCCACGAAGAACGCGCCCACAGCGCCGATAACAGCAGCCACCAACGACAGTTTCAGCACCTCGCCGACAAACATCCTGACAATTTCGCCCGACACCGCGCCATGCACCTTGCGGATGGCAATCTCCTTGCTGCGACGGTTGGCCTCGTCACTGACATAGCCGATCAAGCCGATGAGCGAGATAAGCAAGGCAAACAAGGCCCCGACCAAGATGGTGTTGCGCATCTTGCGGTTGTCGGCGTACTGGGCGCGCACCTCTTCGGCATACGACTTCACTTCCATTTCTTCTCCATCGGGAGCAAATTCTTTGATGGCTTCAAGGATCTTATCCCTCGTGGCTTTGTTGGCGTGGTTCACTTTTACTAACAGATAACGCATGGGATGCAAACTGGTTTTGCCAAAATAGACACCATCGAAATTGGTTCCGCTGTATAAATCGCCATGGAAATAGCAGCTCGGCTTCAGGTTCGGGTCGAGGGCGCTACCCACGCGAATGCTGCGATAAACGCCAGAAACGGTCAAAGGCTTAACAAGCACACCGTTTCCATCACGGAAAAAGCTGTGGTCGGAGATAAAAAGCTGTTTCCCAACCGCACCATCGCTCCAATCCTCATGTTCCATCATCTTCTCAATCAGACTCTCGCTAACCGCCACCTGCGACGAGTCAGCGGGGTAGCTACCAGCGATAAAGGGAATCTCCATGAGGTCGTAGAAGCCATCCGTGACGCAATAGCCATCGGCGAGCAAAATCATCGTGGACATCTCCGGGAATTTCATCACCACATTGCCTTCGGCGAACTGGTAAGGCAAGATGGCACATGCCTCCACACCTTCAACCTCGGGCAACGAGTTCAGTTTATTCACCATCAAGTCGCGCGTTTTGACCGTCCGCGCATCGATGTAATACAAGTTCTTGTAGTTGTAACCCAAATCCTCGTTGGCAAGGAATTCATATTGCCCCGTTACGACGAGCAGCATCGACACGATAAACACATTCACTGCCACTTGCAGGCTCAACAGGAATAGTTTCCAGTGGCGCATGTTCAGGGTGAAGTTGCGAATGGCTTGCCAAACGGGAATGCGTGTGTAAAGCAACCCAGGCACAATCACCGAAAGCACGAATATCACCACGATGACCACCATGATGGTATGGATGCTTTTCCCAACTAACATGGTGGTAAATGAAATTCCCAATAAATTGGTAATCAGATCACTTCCCGCAAGAATCAGCAAAGCCGCAAGCACCAATGACAAGCCGATGTGAATGGCCGCCTCTTTGAGAAGCATCCCATAAATCTCACGACCGCCCGCACCGAAACACTTTCGGATGCCGATTTCCTTCGAACGCTTCACCATCGACGAAAGCACCACAAGAATATAGTTCATCAAACTGATGAAAATCAGCAGGAAAGCCACAATGGAGAGAACGATGATGGTGTTGTGCACATCAGGGTCGGAAGTATGCAGTTTGTCGAAAGGCATTAAATGATAACGCACTTCGTAGCCTTTCTCTGTCTTCAGCTTCTCCAAATCCTGATGGGTGGCCTGCATCTTGTGGATGGCCTCGTCAAGCGAGTGTGGGTCAATGCCTTTCTGCAATCTGACATATCCTGTGTACATCTCGTTGAAGACCCAGTTCTCGGAACTTGCCTTGTCCTGCCATTCCATGGAATAGGCCACATCGAACGCAATTGATCCGTTGGCCGGAAAATCATCGAACACGGCTTCCACCACATACACATCCTTGTCGTTCTCAACGCCCACGACCTTTCCAATACATTCGCTGACGCCCCCCAAAACCTCCGCAAATGAGCGCGAGATGGCGAGGTATTGCTTGCTACTCAACGCTTTGACGGGGTCTCCCGCAAGGATGGTCAGCGGAAACACTTTAAAGAAAGAGGTGTCGGCAATGATATGACGTCCTTCGAACAAGACGTTGCCTTTCTCGTCAAGATATTTTTTGGTCATAAGGGTGTAATCCACGTATCGAGTGGCGCTTTCCACACCAGGAACTTCGGCTTGAAAACCCGGAGCCACACCGCCGCTGATACGATAGCCGTCGCCTTGTCGGTCACCCATGACCCATTCCGCCTTGATTTGATAGATGCGGTCCACATCCTTATAGAAACTGTCGTACGACAATTCGAAGCACACCTTGGCAATGAGCACGATGCCAATGGCGAGACCTATGCCTAACGATAGGATTTTGATGAGTGTGTCTTTGAATCT
>CAMUYT010000228.1 GCA_947164955.1 uncultured Bacteroidales bacterium
TGGAAGACGCGGAGAACCTTGATAAGGCTTCGCAGAAAATCGTGAAAAACAAACACATACTTGAAGAAGAAGAGGAGGCTGCCCATGGTAACTGAAATGACGAAATATGATTTCATCCTGTTGAGTGGCGATGCCGATGCTTTCCTTGAGAAACTGCAAACGGTGGGCGTGGTCGACATCACGCGCTCGCTGAAGCCCATCGACGACAAGTCGGAGAAGCTCTCAGCCCGCGCCGAGGTCTATCGCAAAGCCGCCGCACTGCTGAAGGACATCGAGAAGGCCGACGACCCAGGCCAGAAGCCCAACGACTTTGCCGCCGAGGTGCTCGAAACGGTGAAGGAAAAGGACGATTTGCTGGCGCGTCTGCCTCAACTTCGAAAGGATGCCGACGAACTGGCTGCTTGGGGTCGTTTCGATGCGCAAAGCCTCGACCGCCTCAAGGAGAGCGGTTTGAAACTGCATTTCTACAAGGCCAAAGCCATCGATCCTGCTTGGAAAGAGCAATACGCGCTGAGCGAGATTGCCAACCTTGGCGGCTACAGCTATTTCGTGGTCGTCTCCGAAGGCGACGACTACGACTTCCCGATGAAGGAGCTTCCCGCTCCCGAGCGCGACGCTGCCGCTGTCGAGAAGGAGATTGCCGAGGTGGAGGCAGAAATCGCGCAGAAAGACAAGCGCTTGGCCCAACTGAAATGGCATGAGCCTGTCATCAAGGCTGAGTTGGACAGGACCTTGTCGAAACTCGACCTGCATCTGGCACATGTGGCAGGCACAAAGGCCGCCGAAGACTACATCACGGTCTTTGAAGGCTTCGCGCCCGCCGAGACCGAACACGCCTTGCGCGACATGCTCGAAAAAGAGAACGTGCTTTACATCGAGGATAAGGCCAAGGTCGATGACAATCCACCTATCAAGCTGAAGAACAATAAGTTCGTTTCGATGTTCGAGCTGCTGACCGACATGTATGGTCGCCCGAAATACGACGAGTTCGACCCGACGGTGTTCATCTCCATCTTCTTCATGCTCTTCTTCGCTTTCTGCATGGGCGATGCTGGCTATGGCCTCGTGCTCATCTTGGGAAGCCTTGCTTTGAAGAAGGTTTTGGGCAAAATTGCGCCCCTTGGTGTCACTTTGGGCATTGCCACAACAGTGATAGGATTGCTGTTCCACACCTTCTTTAGCATGGACATGCTGCAATGGAGCTGGATTCCTGAAGGCGTGAAGAAGTGTATGTTGCCTTCACAAATTGCGGGCTATGACGGTACGATGGTGCTGGCATTGCTCGTTGGTATCGTGCATATTTGCCTCGCCATGATTGTGAAGACCTACCAAAGCACGAAGGTGAAAGGCTTTGCCAACTCCTTGGGCACTTGGGGCTGGACGTTGCTTATCGTCGGTGGCGTCATCGTGGGCGGTCTCGCTCTGATGGGTGTCATGGACAAGGCGGTGACGAAGTGGGTCATCATCATTTTGGGTGGCTTGTCCGCTTTGGGCATTTTCTTCCTCAACGACCTGCACCGCAATCCTTTGCTCAACGTGGGATCGGGCTTGTGGGACACTTACAACACGGCCACGGGCTTACTCGGCGACGTGCTGAGTTACCTGCGTCTCTATGCCTTGGGCCTGGCCGGTGCCAAACTCGGCGAGGCCTTCAATGCCATTGGTGTGCAGGCCTTGGGTGACGGTGGCGTGGGCTGGATTTGGTTCATCCTCATCGTCGTCATCGGTCACACGCTGAATGTCGCGATGTGCGTCCTTGGCGCTTTCGTTCACCCCTTACGACTCAACTTCCTCGAATTCTTCAAGAACTCGGGCTATGAAGGCACAGGCCGCAGGTATAAACCACTTAGTGAAAATATCAACAATTAAACGAATAAACAATTAACAATTAAACACTTAATATCATGTTAGCAACAATTTTAGGTTATCTCGGCTTGGGCCTCGTGTTGGCTTTGGCCGGTATCGGAAGTTCAATCGGCACTTCGACGGCGGGCAACGCTGCCGAAGGCGGCCTCAAGAAACGTCCCGAGGCATCGGGCAATTTCATGGTGCTGTCGGCACTGCCGGCTACCCAGGGCATCTATGGCTTTGTGGCATTCTTCATGCTGCTGAGCAAGATGAAGGCTGACCCGACGCAAGGTCTCATCATCTTCGGTGTGGGTCTCTGCGTGGGCTTGGTCTGCATGATTTCCGCCATGCGTCAGGGACAGGTCTGCGCCAACGGTATCGTGGGCATCAGTCAAGGCCATGACGTGTTCACCAACACGCTGATCTACGCTGCTCTGCCTGAGTTCTATGCGATCTTGGGCCTTGTGGGCGCACTGATGGTGTAATTCGAAAAAAGACCGATTGCAAAAGCAAAGGCGACTCCAAACGGGGTCGCCTTTAGTGTTTCTTACATTTCGTCCTTCAGCCGTTCAATCATGCGGCGCTCCTTCTTCGTCGGGCGGCCTGCGCCACGGTCGCGCCATTCGGCCTTGTAGGCGTTCATGAACTCGATGCGTTCGTATTCCTCCTTGGGTGTGAGGTCGTTGTAGACCTCAGGCACCTGCTTGGGCGAGACGCGGTTTTTGATGACGGTCTTCACTTCCACCACCT
>CAMUYT010000229.1 GCA_947164955.1 uncultured Bacteroidales bacterium
AGCCCTGCTCCTTTGACACTGACTCTATTTTTGAGCGTACGTTGTTTCTCCATAAAATCAAACTTCGTATGTGAGCATCTTTTACCCACAAAAAACGCGCAAAAATAGGAAATATTCTATCAACTACAAAAAAAATATTTCACGAGGGCTATTTTGGGGTGCAGTCGCCTTTCAATTCTCGCAGCTCTTTCTCGAGTTGATCGAGTCTCCGAGCCATTTCATCGATATGGCGGAAACGCGCATTAGAGACCAAATATTGGCGCAATGGCTGTATCGGTGTGCCCATGAATTTTTGGTTTTCCTCTTTGATGCTACCCATGATGCCACTCTGTCCGCCAAACTGCGAGCCGTCGGCAATGGTGATGTGACCCACAAAGCCCGACTGTCCGCCCACCACGCAATTCTTGCCGAGATGCGTCGATCCACTCACGCCCACTTGGGCTGCCAAGGCGGAGTTCTCGCCCACCTCGGTATTGTGCGCCAAATGAATTAAGTTGTCGAGTTTCACGCCTTTATGGACATGTGTCGAGCCCATCGTGGAGCGGTCGATGGTGGTATTGGCCCCGATTTCCACGTTATCGTCGACGACCACATTACCCACCTGCGGGATTTTCTCGTAATGGCCGTCGGGCTGAGGGGCAAAGCCGAAGCCATCAGCGCCCAAAACAGCGCCAGCATGAAGGATGCAGTTTTTGCCGATAACCGTATTGCGATAAAGCTTCACGCCAGGATACAGCACAGTGTTGTCGCCGATGACGCAGCCGTCGCCGACATATACCTGCGGATAGAGTTTCACATTATTCCCAATTTGGGCATGTTCGCCCACAAAGACAAATTCACCGAGATAAAGGTTCTCGCCCATTTGAGCCGTCGAAGAAACGAAAGCCAGAGACGATATGCCTTGTTTGTTTTGCATCATTTGGTCGTAGAAGGCCAACAACTTAGCGAAACAAGCGTATGCATCGGGCACACGAATCAAGGTCGTCTTTACTGGAGCTGTCGGCTCAAAATCATCGTTTACGATGACAATGGACGATTGCGTTTCGTAGATATAGTGCGTGTATTTAGGATTCGCCAGGAAGCTGATCATGCCAGGAGCGCCTTCTTCGATTTTGGCCACATTCCAGACTTCAGCATTGGGATTGCCTTCCACCCGTCCTTCGAGCAGCTCGGCGATTTGTGTAGCAGTGAATTTCATTCCATTAGAAGTTTAGAACAGAACGACTAAAAACTTGTTTTATTACAGCAGCCGCTCAAAATCGTGCTTTAAGACAGCGATAGCTTGCTCCACTACTGGATTGGGCAAGGCCACCAGACTCTGGGCTATGATAGAGACATCCTCTTCATCCTTCAATTGCTCAAAAGTCGTATTTATTTGATTGACAAGTTCTTCTTTTGCATTGAACACAGCGTCCCAAGTGGAATTGGACACATATAGCTGTTGTGCAAGGTTGTGTTCAAACTCCTCGCGCACATTTTGTATCAGCTGCAGATGGAACTGCCCCTTTTCGATGCCTGGCACATAGACGCGCTTCACCAGCTGGGGCAGCTGCACACGTTCGAGATATAACAAAAAACGTTCGTATGCTTGCACCTTCAGCGGCATGATGATCTTTAAGGCTTGCACCTTCAATTCGTATTTGCTGCCGTTGCGGAGCTCGGCGTCTTTCATCCGAATCAACCTATAAAGCAAAATTACGGTAGCCACCATAATCAAAAGGCCAGCGGCCATCAAAGAATAGACAATTATCGCATTCATTATTCTGAAATTTTGGCGCAAAGGTACGGTTTTTCGTTCAATCTTCAAGTTTTCGATGCGTCCTATCGAAAAAACACCTACCTTTGCCAATTCATTGCAGAGACGCAAAACCACGCGTCTCTACCAACAATTAAATGATCCAATAATCAACATTTCAACAAAAAATATGAGCGAAATCATCCTTTCCAACAGAGTTTTGAACATGGCCGAGTCGGCAACGCTCGCCATGACCAACAAGAGCCGTGAACTGAAAGCCCAAGGCATCGACGTCATCAGCCTGAGCATCGGCGAACCCGACTTCAACACGCCTGAGCAGGCCAAGCAAGCCGGCATCGACGCCATCAACGCCAACGACACGCACTATCCGCCCGTGCCTGGCACGCCCGCACTGCGCAAAGCCATCGCCAACAAACTGAAGCGCGACAACGGCCTCGACTATAAAGAAACCGAAATCCTCGTCAGCAACGGCGCCAAGCAAGCCATCAACAATACGCTGTTGGCCATCATCAACGACAGCGACGAAGTCATCATCCCCGCTCCGTTCTGGGTATCCTACCCCGAAATGGTGAAGCTGGCAGGTGGCGTGCCCGTCATCGTGAAGAGCGACATCGCCCACGACTTCAAGATCACTGCCGAGCAACTCGAGAAGGCCATCACACCCAAGACCAAGGCCCTGCTCATCAATACGCCTTGCAACCCCAGCGGCAGCGTGTTCACCAAAGCCGAGCTGACCGCCATCGCCGAGGTGCTGAAGAAA